>CANSKS010000003.1 GCA_947647615.1 uncultured Neglectibacter sp. | reverse complement strand
GTCTATACTCAAAAAATACAAAAGGCAGCGGTTCTTTGCTCTCTTGGGCCTCCTTTGATGCCAGCCAGCTCACCGGCGTTTTCTTTTCCGTGTGGCAACAAGGCATGGCCTTCGGGCCACTTGGCGCAGGAAGCACGCAAAAAAGCAAAAACGGCATAGCAATAGCTACGCCGTTTCTAACAAAATCGTTTTATGGGGCTGCCCTTGGGAGACGCTTGGAGCCTGGCTCAGAACCGTGCTGGGCTCAACCGTGCTCTGGGCCGGTAAGGGGCTCTTCATAGGTCTGGCCAAAGGTTTCTACCGTGACTTTTTCCATAATCTGATCTTCATGGGGCCTATCGGCCCGGTCCCTGGGGGCGGAAACAATGGCCTGGGCGGTTTCCATGCCCTCTATGACTTTACCGAAGGCGGCGTACTGACCGTCCAGGTAAGGGGCGTCGTCTACCATAATAAAGAACTGGGATCCCGCGCTGTTGGGACGCTGAGACCGGGCCATGGAAAGTACGCCGGTGGTGTGTTTCAAATTGTTGGAAAAACCATTTTGGGAAAATTCACCCACAATGCCATAGCCGGGGCCGCCCATGCCGGTGCCCTCGGGATCGCCGCCCTGGATCATAAAGCCGGGAATCACCCGATGGAAGATCGTGCCGTCATAGAACCCTTTTTGCACAAGGGAAATAAAGTTATTCACAGTATTAGGGGCGATCTCCGGGTAGAGCTCGGCCTTTATGAGGCCTCGAGTGGTTTCAAAGGTGACAATGGGATTCTGCATGTTTTCTCCTCCATATTTTTATTTTACACCTGACGGTGAACTTTTCAGCAACAAGCGCGGCGGATGCTTGAGAGAATGTACTGCACGCGAACATCCTCTGCGCTGTACAGCTATTCTAGCACAATTTTTGTCGGAATTCCTGCTTTTTCCGAAAATTCATAAATTATTAAGACAAATTCCAGCCTAAAGGCGGGGAAATGAGACAGGAGGACTTTAGTTGAAACTGGTATCTTGGAATGTAAACGGGCTTCGGGCCTGCATGGAAAAGGGATTTAGGGAATTTCTGGAAGGGGAAAGCCCTGACATCCTTTGCCTGCAGGAAACGAAAATGCAGCGGGAACAGGCCGATTTTTCTTTTCCCGGCTACCTGGAATATTGGAATTCTGCCACGATAAAAAAGGGCTATTCCGGTACAGCTATTTTTTCTAAAACAGAGCCCTTGTCTGTGTCCTATGGTTTGGGGATCGAAGAGCATGACGGCGAGGGCAGAGTGATCACTGCAGAGTATGAGGATTTTCTTCTGGTGAACGTATATACTCCTAACGCCCAAAGGGGGCTCACCCGGCTGGAATACCGGATGCGCTGGGAAGATGTTTTCCGGGAATATTTGGTGGGACTGCGTGAGAAAAAACCGGTGATTGTATGCGGCGATATGAACGTGGCCCACCGGCCTATCGATTTGAAAAATGCGAAGGCTAACATAGGGAATGCCGGCTTTTCCTATGAGGAGCGGGGAAAGTTCGGCGAACTGCTGGCCTGCGGTTTTTTAGATACCTTCCGTTACTTTTACCCAGAGCAGGAAGGGGCATATTCCTGGTGGAGCTATATGTACCATTCCCGGGAAAATAACACCGGGTGGCGCATCGATTATTTTCTGGCCGACCAGCGGATGAAGGAACGTTTGGAAGACAGTAAGATTTTGGCCCAGGTACTGGGTAGCGACCATTGCCCGGTAGAACTGCGGCTAAAGCCTTGACGGCGGAAAAATAGAAAAATAAAAGGAAAGGGAGATGCTTTATGGAAAAAATTCGCCAGCTTTCCCAGTGGCTGGAAGGGAGCAAGTATACCGTGTTTTTAGGTGGGGCAGGGGTTTCTACAGCCAGTGGAATTCCGGATTTCCGCAGTGCCCACGGCCTTTACCAGAAGCAAAAGCAGGGTTTATCTTATGAAGAGATGCTCTCCCATGAGTTTTTTATGGCCCACCCAGAAGAATTTTATGATTTTCTCCGGGAAGTTATGTTATATCCCGAAGCAAAGCCCAACCGTGCCCATCTTGCTTTGGCAAAGCTGGAACGACACGGGAGGCTGCAAAGGGTAATTACCCAAAATATTGACGGACTGCACCAGATGGCGGGCAGCAAAAAAGTCATAGAGCTCCACGGGAACGAAAGTCGGTATTTCTGTATGGCCTGCCAAAAGCAGTACACCATGACAGACATCGTGGGCCACAAGGGCGCGCCCAAATGCTCCTGCGGCGGGAGGATTCGTCCAGATGTGGTGCTTTACGGCGAAATGCTAAACCAGCAGGATCTTGCCCAGGCTGTCCGCGATGTGGAAAAGGCAGAGCTTTTGCTGGTAGGCGGCACTTCTCTGGTGGTGTACCCAGTGGCGGGTCTGATCAATTATCTGGCCCCCGGCGGAAAGCTGGTAATTTTAAATCGGGATGAAACGCCCTTCGACAGCAGGGCAGACCTGATTTTCCGGGAAGACCTGGGCCAGGTGCTGGAGGCAGCAGTTCTTTGACCTGAAGCCGGACAGCGGCTTTCCGGGAAAAAGGAGCCCCAAAATTTGGTATAGGAAAAAGGCAACCGGGCAGTGTTTTCCGCCCGGTTGCTTTTTTGATTTTCCCCGGTTCCGCTAATGGTAAAACGCAGGGGCCGGGGAAAAGAAATTTTTCTTGACGAAAGCAAACGAAAGTTCTATAATAAGTAAAACGAACATGTGTTCGTATTCGGCAGAGAGACTTAAAACAAGGCGGGGCGCAAAGTGGAAAACGGGATTTTGCATGTAGATATGAATAATTTTTATGCGTCGGTAGAAACCCTTTTCGCTCCGGAGTATCGGGACGTACCCATGGCGGTAGGGGGCGACAAGGAGAGCCGCCACGGCATTATTTTAGCGAAAAATATGCTGGCCAAGCAATATGGGGTGAAAACGGCGGAGCCTATTTGGCAGGCCATGCAAAAATGCCCCCAACTGCGCATTTGCTCGCCTCACCATGGGCGTTACCGGGAATTTTCCCAAAAAGCCAAGAAGATCTATTACCAATATACCGACCAGGTAGAAAGCTTTGGGCTGGATGAATGTTGGCTGGATGTTTACGGCAGTGAACGGCTTTTTGGCGACGGGGAGGAAATCGCCCAGCAGATCCGCCGCAGGGTGAAGGAGGAGTTGGGGCTTACGGTATCGGTAGGGGTGTCCTTCAACAAGTCCTTTGCTAAGCTGGGCAGCGATTATAAAAAGCCCGACGCCGTCACAGTCTTTGGCCGGGCCGATATGGAAACAATGGTGTGGAAGCTGCCGGTAGGCGCTTTGCTGTTCGTGGGAGCCCAGACCGAAAGACAGTTGAAGGGACTGGGAATTTATACCATTGGCGATGCAGCCAGAACCAACCGAAAGCAGCTGAACCAGCTTTTAGGCAAACGGGGAGACCTGCTTTGGCTCCATGCCAACGGGATGGACAATTCCCCGGTGGAAAGGCTGGGCCAAGGGAGCTTGGCGAAGACTATTGGGAACAGTACCACCTTGCCAAAAGACCTGACCAGCGAAAAGGAGGTTCGGTTAGTGTTCCTTTCCCTGGCAGAATCGGTGGCTCGTCAGCTGCGAGATCAGGGGTTAAAGGCAGGGGAAGTGCAGATCACGGTGCGCAACAGCGAGTTCGAGGAATACCAGAGGCAATGCAGGCTTGAAATCCCTTCCTGGGATTCCCGCAGCCTTTACCGGGCGGCTCTTACCCTGTACTGCCGGGAAAATAAAAAGTGGCAGGTGCGACTTCTGGGTCTGCGGGCCGGGAAGCTGACCGGGGCCGGGGAAGGGCAGCTGAGCTTTTTTGACCAAAGCGGCGGGAGGCAGCGGGAAGAAAAGCTGGAGGCCGCGATGGACCAAGTGCGGGATCGGTTTGGCCCCAAAAGCCTTGGGCGGGCTATGGCCCTTCCGGTGCCTAAGGAAAAGAAAGGGGAATAGCCTGTGGAATTGTTAAAGAAATTGGAAATTCTCACAGATGCCGCAAAATACGACGTGGCCTGCACCTCCAGCGGGGTAGACCGGGCCGGGGAACCGGGAAAGCTGGGCAGTGCTGTGGCGGCGGGGATTTGCCACAGTTTTTCCGCCGACGGCCGGTGTATCTCTCTTTTAAAGGTGCTGATGAGCAATGCCTGTGTCTACAACTGTGCTTACTGTGTAAACCGGCGGGAAAACGAAGGCCGCCGGGCCAGCTTTACACCGGAGGAGCTTTGCTCCCTCACTATGAATTTTTATCGCCGCAATTACATTGAGGGGCTGTTCTTGAGCTCGGCCGTGGTAAAGAGCCCGGATCACACCTGTGGATTAATGCTGCGAGCCCTCCAAAAGCTCCGGGAAGACGAGGGCTTCCGGGGATATATTCATGTAAAGGCCATCCCCGGGGCAGACCCGGTTTTGGTGGAAAGGCTGGGCCTTTACGCAGATAGGATGAGCGTGAATATAGAGCTCCCTTCCCAGAAAAGCTTGGGACTTTTGGCGCCGGAAAAGACCAAAGAAACCATTTTGGCTCCCATGGGGCAGATCTGCCAGGGGATTCAGGAAAATGCCAGCGACTTGGCCCGTTATAAAAAAGCCCCAAGGTTTGTACCGGCCGGGCAATCCACCCAAATGATCGTTGGCGCTTCCCCGGAAACCGACCGCCAAATTCTGCTGTTGACCGAAGGCCTTTACCGCCGTTACCGGCTGAAAAGGGTGTTCTTTTCCGCCTATATGCCGGTGGTGAACCACCGGAACCTACCGGCGAAGGATACCCCTCCTCCTCTATTACGGGAACACAGGCTGTACCAGGCCGATTGGCTGCTGCGGTTTTACGGCTTTCAGGCCAAGGAGATTTTGGAAGAGGAGCAGCCCGATTTTAATCCCCTGCTGGACCCAAAATGTAACTGGGCGGTAAACCATATGGAGCACTTTCCGGTAGAGGTGAACCGGGCCCCCTATGAAATGCTGCTGCGGGTGCCGGGCATTGGGGTAAAAAGCGCCCAGCGTATTGTACAGGCCAGAAGATATACTGCTTTGGACCAGATGGCCTTGAAGCGGTTGGGGGTGGTGTTGAAGCGGGCCCGGTTTTTTCTTACCTGTAAAGGGAAAAGCCTTTCACCTTTACAGACTGATAATCCCCTTGTCATTGCCGGGGCTATTGGGGAAGGCAGGGTATTCCAACAGGGGCTTTCCGGGGGAGAGCAGCTTTCCCTGTTCGCTCCCCAAAAGGAGGATAAAGTGAAATGTCTTACCGGACAAATATAGTATACCGTTATGACGGCAGTTTCCAGGGGTTTCTTTGTTGCGTGTTCCAGTGTTTCGCCCAAAAGGAACTGCCCTGCGCCATAGAGCCCTGGGACGCCTCCCAGGAGACCCTGTTCCCAGTGCGGACGGTAGAAACCGTGTTGGAAGAGGCGGAAAGGGTGGCCCGTTCTATTCCAAAAAAAATGTCGCCGGAAGCTTATGAACTGGTGCGCACCGTATTTCTGAGCTGCCTGGAGGAAAAGGAACAAAAGCTGCTGCGGTTTTTGCTGATGGGCTACCGGCTGGGGCCTAAAGCGGTAAAAATGACCAGCGAGGAAACGGTACATGTACTGCACAAGGCAGCTCTGCACCTGGCCAACGAAGCTCACCTGCTTTTGGGGTTTTTGCGATTTTCCGATTTCGGCGGGTTCCTTGCCGCAGAAATCTCCCCCAAAAACAATGTGCTCCCCAAGATCGCTCCCCATTTTTGCGGCCGGTTTTCCGGGGAAAATTTTCTCATTTGGGATAAAACGCACAAGCTGGGATTTATACACCAAAAGACAGGAGAATACCGCTTTTTCGAAGCGGATAAAATAGAACTGCCTGAGCCCGACGAAACAGAGTTGGCCTACCGAGAGCTATGGCGGGAATTTTACGAAACCATTGCCATTGAAGGGCGCAAAAACCCCAAGCTGCGCCGTACTCACATGCCCATGCGGTATTGGCCGGAAATGACAGAGTTCCAGCAGGAACCTTACTGATGTTCCCTTCTTGGCACGGCGCGGGCTACCTCAAAAAAAGAATAACAGGCTGCGTCCCATTTTGCGCGGCCTGCTCTTGCGTTTAGGGCCAAGATGAGGTAAAGTAGAGTGGAAAAAGAACAAATTCATTTTCTTAAGGAAAGAGGAAGAGAAGATGATCAAGCTGGTAGTAACAGATATGGATGGCACCCTGCTGAATAGTCAAAAGGAGCTGCCACCCGGTTTTATCCCCTGGGTGGCGTCACACCCGCAGGTTCGGGTGGTAATCGCCAGCGGCAGGCAGTATGCCACCCTTTACGAGCAGTTCGGCAAAGTGAGGGACAGGCTGATCTACCTGGCGGAAAACGGCGGGCTGGTATTTGATCAGGGAGAGGTGATTTACCAGAATGTCCTGTCTAAGGAAGAAGGGAAGGCCTGTTTAGACAGTGTGGAAGGGCTTCCTGGCGTCACTCCCATTCTTTGCGGGGTGAAGTCGGCTTATATGCGCAGAGCGTCTGAACTGGTAGAGGCCCAGGGCCGCATGTACTATAGGCAGCTCCAATTTTTAGAAGAACCGGCTTCCTGCCTTTCTTTTGATGCGCTAATAAAGCTTGCCCTATATGTGGAAGGAGGCCGAGCGGCGGAAATTCCGGGACAGCTGCGGGGACTGCCGGATTCTGTGGCTCCCGTGGTGTCCGGTGCAGATTGGGTGGACCTGGGAGGCCGATTTGTCAATAAGGGCGCGGCGCTTCGAGCCATTCAAAAGCGGTATGGAATTGCCCGGGAAGAAACGCTGGGCTTTGGAGACTACATGAACGATTATGAAATGCTAAAAAACTGCGGGGAAAGTTATGCCATGGCCAACGCCTGCCAAGAGATCAAGGCAGTGGCCTCCCGAGAGGCGCCCTCTAACGAAGAACAGGGAGTCATGCAGGTATTGAACGAACTGGAGGCCGTGTTATGAATTCTTTTCTTACCAAGGAGAATTTTTTGCGCCGGTTAGCTGTCATGCTGTTTGGCATTGTGATTATGGGAATTGGGGTAGGGCTGTTTAAAATTTCTTTGATGGGAAACGACCCTTCCACTGCCCTTGTGATCGCCATTGGGGAGAGGATCAACATAGATTTTTCCCTGGTGCTTATTGCGATGAACTGTTTATGGTTTTTGGTGGAGCTTTTTCTGGAACGGAAGCTGATCGGCATAGGTACCTTTATCAACTGGTTCTGCGTTGGGCCCATTGCCTCTTTTTTCGAAAAGCAAATTTCCGCCGGAGTGGGTGTGCCGGAAAATTTGGTGCAGAAGCTGCTGGTCATGGTGGCAGGCGTGCTGATCCTCAGCTTTTCCTGTGCCCTGTACCAAACCGCCAATTTGGGCATTGCGCCTTATGACGCCCTTTCTCTGGTGCTTTCCCACAGGAGCAAGGTAAAATATTTTTGGTGCCGCATTTTTACCGATTCCGTCTGTGTGGCTATCGCCTTCTTTTTGGGAGGCTTGATCGGCCTGGGCACGCTGGTGTGCGCTTTAGGCTTGGGCCCCTTTATCACCTTTTTCACCAAATATGCGGCGGAAAAATTGGTAGGAGAAAAAGCAAATCCCTCCCAGCTTCATTGAGCAAAAATAATTTGGGGGTCGTAAGGACCCAATATTTACACGGGTTCGAGGCAGTTCAAAAAGTCTTTAACAACAAATAAATTAGAACGATGGTGAAATTAGAAATCCAAAATTTTGTGGAGAAGTAAGAGATGAAACTGATAGCGAAGGGGAATACTGCAGAAATATATGAATATGGCAATAATCTGGTATGCAAACTGTTTTATCCTGAATATCCGATGCCTTATATTAAGCATGAGTTTTATAATGCGACTGTGGTGGAAAAATTGGGAATAAAGACGCCAAAGGCGCATAAACTCATCGCTGCAGAGGGACGGGATGGCATTGTTTATGATCAGATCTTGGGAGAAAAACTTTCTCTCAAATTATATGCAATAAGCGGAGAGCTGTCTGGTATGTGGCTGGATGCATTTGTCAATTTTCATAAGCAGTTACTGCAGCATAGCATAGAGGATGCCATGAATTATAAAGATTTTTTAAAAATGTTTGTAACCGATGAGGAAACGATTGCTAAAATCGATGGGTTGGCAGATGGGAATTACTTGCTCCATGGTGATTTTCATCCGGCGAATGTAATGGTTGATCAAAACGACAACTTGGTGCTCATTGATATGATGAATATGTGCAGAGGACCGAGATTATATGATATTGCAAGAACTTATTTCCTGCTAAAGTATGATAATAATGTTCAAAGTAAATATTTAGAACAGATCGGATACAAATTAGGGGATATTATGCCCTATTTAGATGTGATTTTGGCAATCAGGAAGAATGAAATGATGCGTCAACTTCCGATATAGGACTTGGAAAGAAATAATAGGAGGGCGGTATTTCCTTATGCGACACTCGCAGGGAAATACCGCCCTTGTTTTTGTTTTGGGATTACGCTTTCATTCCTATGGTATCGGCCAGCACAAGGGGCACACGGCTGTTTGGACCATAGGGTTCCCACCGGGGAAGTCCGGGACCGTTGGGGTCACCGGTTTTCACAAAGTTTGCCCAGTAGCTGGAAAAGATGCGGGAAAGTTCTTTGTCCCAGGGCTCCCAGGGCCGCCAGCACCGGGGGTAAGTTTCGAATTCATACCAGAGCTCGGCGGAGTGGAAGGCGCCGGCGCTGTCGCCAGGAAGCTTGCGGTTGAAGAAATAAAGGTAACCAGGGGTGCGGCCCAGGTTCAACAGGTTTTCACACCAGCCGGCGCCAGCCCTTTGCAGGGCGTCATCGCCGCCAATGTCGTTTCCGTTGGATCCAATGAGGTAGGCGATGTCGTGAATTTGCCCGGAAAGGGCCAGGCAGCCGGTGTCGCCGGGTAAAAGCCAGCCGTCCCGATGGGGAGTCCAACGCAGGTCCTGGTCTCCCAGCACAGCATAGGCAGCTTCCCGCAGGGCTTCGGCAGGCAGGGCCCGCAGGGCGGAAATGGTAGCTGCCCCCAAGTGATCCATGAGCTTTTGGGAAATTTCCCAAAGGGCTTCCTTTTCAGGGGTTTTGTGCAGGGGAGGAAGGCCGCCGCCGCTTTGCAGAATGGCCCCCTTCATAAGGCCCTGAGCCAGGGGAGAAGAAACAATGGTCTGCACGCTCATGCAGCCGGCAGATTGGCCTGCGATGGTGATCTGTTCCGGATCACCCCCAAAAGCGGCAATGTTTTCCCGTACCCATTTTAAAGCGAAGATCTGGTCTAAAATGCCGTAGTTTCCGGAAACCCCTTCCGGATTTTCCTTTTCCAGCTCCGGGTGAGCAAAAAAGCCAAACACGTTTACCCGGTAATTGATGCTCACCAGGATCACGCCCTTTTTTGCGAAGCCTTCGCCGTCGAATTCCTTTTCACAGCCGCATCCGTGGAGGAAAGCTCCGCCGTGAATCCAGAACAGCACGGGAAGTTTTTCCTTGGGTTGGTCCACGGGTGTCCAAATGTTTAAGGTAAGGCAATCCTCGCTGGCCTTGGGTACCATGGTATCGTAAAACTCCTTACCGTAAAAATCCATACCGGCCAAGTCTGCCTGGGGGCACCTGGAGCCGAATTCCCGGCAGGGGAGTACCCCTTTCCAGGGATTCTTTTCTTGGGGACGGCGAAAGCGAAGCTCTCCTATAGGGGGCTCCGCGTAAGGGATTCCACGGAAAATGATGGTTTTGCCGTCTTCGGAGCGCAGCCCCTCCACAGCGCCTTGTTTGGTGGTTACAACAGTTTGCATGAAATTTCCTCCTTACCTTATAAACTCAAGTGCGCGCGAAACGCTTACACTGTTTTTTCTTTTATGCAGGCCTCGATATATTGGCATAATACCTGCCGATATAGTGGGGGCCGGTAATCCATGGCCTTTATGAATTCCAGCATTTCTTCCTGGGTGAGGAGCTGCACGCCGGTGACCTCCTCCTTTTGCAGCCGCAGGCGGCGTTCTTCCAGCTTAGCCTGGGCAAAGTAAATATCCGTAAGGAAATGATCCTCTTCGGTGACCATGCGGTACACCTTAATAAAGCTTTCCGGAGGAAGCTTCAAGCCCAGTTCTTCTTCTACCTCTCGGGCTGCGCATTCCAGGCTGGATTCTCCGGAAAGAACATGGCCCATGGTGATTTCCCACCGGCCGGGCCGAAAGTGAGCGTTTTCGCTGCGCTTTTGCAGGAGAAAACGGCCTTTCCCATCATAAAGGAATACATGGATCCCCTGGTAAAATTCCTTCCCCGTAAGAGCTGTGCCTCTGCTTACCCTCCGTCCGGTAGGCTGGCCATCGGAGGCGTACACATCCATCATTTCGGCGCCTTCCGGCTTGTCCGGTACTGCTTCGTCCAGGGGGATGGGGTCCAGCAAACTGCCTCCCTCTTCTTCCCTTTGTTCCAGCTCTTCCTTTTTTAACCTGGGGATAAAACGGGGAGCAAACCATCCCTTTCCCCGGCCCATAATGTAGAACATGCCAATGACAGAGAAAATCACCGCGCCAATAAAGTTCACCAGCAGGTCCTTCATGGTGTCGTGCAGGCCAATGTCCAAATAACCCCGCCAGGTTTCTCCGTTCACTACTACGCTTTCAATGGGCACGGAAACGGGGATGTTTTTTCCGTCGGGATGCAGGCTCACAGAGTTTACTACCGTAATCCAGGTATCTTTTTGCATATCCATGCCGAAAAAGCAGTCCATGCCATATTCAAAAAATTCCCACAGCACACCGATGGTCATGGAGAAGCAGAAGGCCACCACGGCCACGAACACCGGAGAAAGCCGCACTTTGAATTTGCGGGAGCGGTTTAGAATATCGACCATGGCAATGCCAATGGCGGCCATTAAGAACCCGTTGATGGTGTGAAGCATAGTGTCCCAGAAGGGAAAGGTCAGGTAATATTCCTGAATTTCCCCCAGAATTTCCGCCGAGAAAATGAACAGCAGAATAATGACCTCCAGGGTGTTGGGCACATCGATGTGCAGGCGGCGCTCCACGAAGCTGGGAATGAAGAATAGGGTAAGAGTAAGGGCGCAAAGGAATACGTCATACCATTCCCGGTTGGTGATTTGCAGCACCATCACAGCCAGTACCAGAAGCCGCAGAATAAAATATGCTGCGGCGAGCCAAGGATGGGCCTTTACCTCGGCTTTCATTTTGGCTCGCGACAACTGAGCGCGCCTGCGTTTTTCTTCCTTGGTGAGCGATTGTTTTCTTTTCACGATTTCGCACCTCCTGGCGCGTTAATTTTTTAGGCTTTGCAGTGGAGCGGGAATGCGGCCTCCCCGCTGAATAAATTCCAGGGGCGAGGCAGGGTTTACCTCCATTACAGGCCCCCTGCCCAGCAGGCCGCCGAAATCCAATTCTTCTCCGGCCTCCCTGCCGATAGCGGGAATCACCCGTACGGCGGTGGTTTTGGAGTTTACCATGCCGATGGCGGCCTCGTCGGCAATGATGGCCGAAATAATCTCCGGCGGAGTGTGGCCGGGAATGCAAATCATGTCGAGGCCCACCGAGCACACAGCCGTCATGGCCTCCAGCTTTGTAAGGGTGAGGCAGCCGCTGCGGGCGGCCTCGATCATCCCGGCGTCTTCCGTCACCGGAATGAAGGCGCCGGAAAGGCCCCCCACGCTGGAAGAGGCCATGACGCCTCCTTTCTTCACCGCGTCGTTCAGCAGGGCCAGGGCAGCAGTAGTACCGTGGGCTCCGCATTGTTCCAGCCCCATACCTTCCAAAATATAAGCCACGCTGTCGCCAATGGCAGGGGTGGGGGCAAGGGAAAGGTCTACAATGCCAAAGGGCACGCAAAGCCTGCGGGAGGCTTCCTGAGCTACCAGCTGGCCCATACGGGTAATTTTAAAGGCCGTGCGCTTGATGAGCTCGGCAATTTCCGTAAGATTACGGCCTTCGCCAGATTTTTGAATGGCAGCCCGTACCACTCCAGGACCGGAAACGCCCACGTTCACAACGCAGTCCGGCTCTCCGGGGCCGTGAAAGGCGCCAGCCATAAAAGGGTTATCTTCCGGGGCGTTGCAGAATACCACCAGCTTAGCGGCGCCAATACATTCCCGGTGGGCCGTAAGCTCTGCCGTCCGTTTTACGATGCGGCCCATTTTTTCTACGGCATCCATGTTAATGCCGGCTTTAGTGGTGCCTACGTTTACCGAAGAGCATACGAATTCCGTTTCGCTCAGAGCTTCCGGTATGCTTTCCAGCAGGGCATAATCGCCGGGAGCAAAGCCTTTGTGCACCAGGGCGGAGTACCCTCCAATAAAGTTCACCCCTACGGTTTTGGCCGCCCTGTCCAGGGCCTTGGCGAAATGCACGGGGGAAGCAGTGGGGCAGGCGCCGGCAACCATGGCGATGGGGGTAACGGAAATGCGCTTGTTAATAATGGGGATGCCATATTGGCGGCTGATATCCTCGCCGGTCTTCACCAGGTTTTCGGCATACCGGCAAATTTTGTCGTAAACCTTTTGGGCGGCCTTTTCCACTGAGGGATCCATACAGTCCAGCAGGGAGATACCCATGGTGATAGTGCGCACATCCAGGTCTTCGTTGTCGATCATATTAATAGTTTCTAGAATTTCCTTGGTGTTCAAAAAAGCCCCTCCCGCCTTAAATTTTGTGCATGGAATTGAAAATATCTTCGTGCATGATGTGGATTTTCAAATTCAGGCTTTTCCCAAGCTCGTCAAACTCGTCGGCCAACTGGGCGATGGCTGCGGTAGAGCCGGTGATATCTACCAGCATGACCATGACAAACATGTCCTGCAAAATAGACTGGGTCACTTCCAGCACGTTCATGGATTTTTCCGCGCACATGGCCGAAACCTTGGCCAGTATGCCCACCATATCTTTTCCGATCACTGTAATCACGGCTTTTTCTGTCTTGTTCATGAAAACCATCCTTCCTGAAATCCCGCCGCGAAAACCCGGCTGAGGGTTTTCGTGACACTGTAACAAGATTATTATGAATCAGAACAAGACTGCTGTCAAGGAAATACTTTTCTTTTCCCGACGCGTATGCTATAATAACAAAATAGCGCTTAAACGGTAGCATAAATGCCGAAAGAGAGGTGCCAAAAATGAAGTACCGTTATGCCAGTGACTGCCATAACCACTCCAACTGTTCCTTCGACGGAAACTCCCCCCTGGAGGAGATGTGCCGCCGGGCCCAGGAACTGGAGCTGGCTTATTACACGGTCACCGACCATTGCGAATGCAACGAATACCGGTCTTCTCCCTACTACAGCACCGGCTATGACAAGGTGGTTCGCCGGGCTTGGACAGAAATGGAGGCAGCCCAAAGAGCATTTCCTTCCTTGAAGCTGCTGCGGGGCATAGAACTGGGCCAACCCCTGCAGGACTTGGAAGCCGCTGAAGACGCCCTGAAGGGCCGGGACTACGATTTTGTCATTGGCTCTGTTCACAACATTCAGGGGTTTGAAGATTTTTACTTTTTAGATTATTCCCAGGTCTCCGAGGCCTACCTGCAAGAGCTTTTTGCCACTTACCTGCGGGAGCTGCGGGAAACCGTGGAATGGGGGAAATTCGATGCCCTGGGCCACCTGACCTATCCCCTGCGTTATATTGAAGGGGAACACGGGGTGGCGCTGGATATGGCCCCCCACCGGGAGGCCATAGACCAAATTTTCCGGGCGCTCATCGAAAAGGGGATGGCTTTGGAGGTCAACACCTCGGGCCTGCGGCAGAAGATCGGCCGCGCTTTGCCGGACCTGCCTTTTTTGCGTCGCTACCGGGAACTGGGAGGCAGTCTTGTGACCTTGGGCTCCGACGCCCATTGCGCCGCGGATTTGGGCAAGGGCATTGACGAAGGGATGGCCCTTTTGCAGCAAGCGGGCTTTACCCATTTGGCGGTGTACCGGGATCGGGAGCCCATGCTGCTGCCCTTGGATTTAAACTGAATAAATACCAGATTGTATCGTGCATTTGTAAAAAAGGAGAGTGTTATAAATGGCCATGGAACAGCTTTTGGAAGTGCTGCAAAAGGAAGCGAAGCTTTCTACCGCCCAGCTGGCAGCTATGTTGGGAGAAAAGGAAGAAGATGTGATAAAGGCAATCGCGCGGTATGAAAAGGCCGGGATCATCAAGGGATACCACACCTTGATCAACTGGGAAAATACCGATGCCCATCGGGCCACCGCTCTCATCGAGCTGCGGGTGTCCCCCAAAAAAGACACAGGCTTTGACGAAATCGCCGGCCGGGTTATGAATTTTTCCGAAGTGGAAAGCGTGTATTTGATGTCGGGCGGGTATGACTTGGCCGTTACCGTTACCGGGAAGACCATGTCCGATATTGCCATGTTTGTGGCCCGGAGGCTTGCCACCATTGACGGTGTGCTTTCCACAGCCACCCATTTTGTGCTCACCAAATATAAAGATGGTGGCGTGGTGTTCCACAGCGATTACGAAGAGATCGACGAGAGAGGAAGCAACCTTTGTGATTGATTACAACAGCATTGTCAACAATACGGTAAGAGCCATTAAGCCTTCCGGCATACGGAAGTTTTTCGATATTGCCAACGAAATGGAAGATGTGATTTCCCTTTCTGTGGGAGAACCCGATTTTCACACCCCCTGGCACATTCGGGAAGAAGGAATTTTTGCCCTGGAAAAGGGCCGCACCCGCTACACTCCCAACCGGGGCTTTTTGAAGTTGCGGGAAGAGATTGCCAGTTATTTAAAGCGCCATTTTCAGGTGGCTTATGAGCCCGGCCAGGAGATTTTGGTGACAGTGGGGGGCTCGGAAGCCATAGACCTTTGTGTGCGTGTTTTGATAAACCCCGGAGACGAGGTATTGATTCCCGAGCCCAGCTTTGTGTGCTATGTGCCCATTACCCAAATGGCCGGCGGCGTGCCGGTGATCATAGAAACCAAGCCGGAAAACGAGTTCCGCCTTACAGAAGAGGAACTGGAAGAAAAAATTACTGAAAAAACAAAGCTGTTGGTGCTTCCCTACCCCAACAACCCCACCGGTGCGGTGATGGGCAGAAAAGATCTGGAGGCGGTGGCCCGGGTGGTGGAGCGCCATAACCTCATGGTGCTTTCCGATGAGATATACAGCACCTTAACCTATGGGGGAGAGCCCCATGTCTCCTTTTCTTCTCTGCCCGGTATGAAGGAACGCACGGTGCTGGTAAACGGGTTTTCCAAATCCCATTCCATGACTGGTTGGCGCTTGGGCTATGCTGCCGGTCCCAAGGAGCTCATCTCCCTTATGACGAAGCTTCACCAGTTCGCCATTATGAGTGCCCCTACCATGAGTCAATACGCGGCCATAGAGGCCATGAAAAACGGCGATGAAGATATCGCCTATATGCGCACCCAGTACGATATGCGGCGCAGGCTCATTTTAGATGGGCTCAACCGCATAGGCCTGCGGTGCTTTGAGCCCAAGGGCGCCTTTTACGTGTTCCCCTCTATCCGCTCCACCGGGCTCACTTCCCAGGAGTTTTGTGAAAAGCTCATCTATTCCAAGCATGTGGCGGTGGTGCCGGGCGATGCCTTCGGCGCCAGCGGCGAGGGTTTTGTGCGCATTTCCTACTGCTATTCAGTGGGGCACATTACAGAAGCTCTGGAACGGATAGAAGCTTTTTTAAAGGAGCTATAATGGAACCGGTAGCCGTAGACCCCTGCAAAGGGTATGAAATAGAAGAACTCTTCCGCCTTTTCGACAGCCAGTTCCAAAAGCTGGGAGTCTATGAAGAGTTAAAGCCCGGTATGACAGCTCTGTTAAAGCCCAACCTGATCATGCGTTCCAAGCCGGAGGCGGCTGCCATTACTCATCCTGCGGTGACGGCGGCAGTGGGGCTTTGCGTGCAAAAGGCCGGGGCTAAGGTGCTTATCGCCGAAAGCGGCGGAGGCCCTTACACGCCTGGCATTGCCAAGGGCACCTTTTCTGCCTGCGGCTACACGGAAATAGCCGACCGTTACGGCTTTTCCCTGTATACCGCCTGCGAAAGCCGGGAGGTTTCTTTGGAGCATGCCTTGCGCTGTCGCCGGTTAAGCGTGATAAAGCCTTTTTTAGAGGCAGATTACTTAGTGGATATCGCCAAGTTAAAAACCCATGGCATGTTGGGCTTTTCCGGGGCGGTCAAAAATCTTTTTGGCGCAGTGCCGGGTCTTGCGAAGCCGGAGCTTCACTGCAGGTTTCCGGAAAAAGAAGATTTTGCGGACATGCTCCTTGATTTGTGTGATTTTTTAAAGCCCCGGCTTTCCATATTGGACGGCGTATGGGCTATGGAGGGAGACGGACCCACCGGTGGGAGGCCCCGGTTCGTAGGCGCGGTGTTGGCCTCGAAAAGTCCTTGGGCCTTAGATGTGGTCGGAGCTGCCTTGGTGGGTATGACTGGGGAAGAGCTGGTGATGCTGCGCAGGGCTGCGGAGCGGGGCCTGGGCCCCAAGGGCCTTGAGGAGCTCACCGTTTTGGGAACGTCTCCGGAACAGCTGCGGGTTCCCGACTTCCGGCGAGCTAGGGCCGCCAGTACCGATTTTCTGGACCGTGTGCCCGGCCTTTTGCGGCCGGTGGCCCAGCGGCTGGCCAGGCCCTCTCCAAAGGTTCAAAAAAACGGATGCGTGGGCTGTGGAAAGTGCGAGGAAAGCTGCCCTATGCACAGCATTACTTTGGAAAAGGGTAAAGCAAAGATCGACTACCGGCATTGCATCCGCTGTTTCTGTTGTCAGGAAATGTGCCCTCAGCACGTAATAGAAGTCCGCAGGCTGGGTCTGTTCCGCTTTTAATCATTCTGCTTTTACTTTTGACCCGCGCTTTCTTCCCTGGGACGGCGGAAGGCCGGGCGGGCTGGAGATTTTTATAGAGAGAAAGTGCGGAGAAGAAAGGAAAAATCGTCATGAAAGTAAACGCCTACGCCAAGATCAATCTGACATTAGATGTCACAGGAAAGCGGCCGGACGGCTACCATACCCTGGACACCATAATGCAGACTGTGTCCCTTTGGGACGAGCTGGAGCTTATCCCAAAGGAAGAGCCAGGCATTCGGCTGACAAGCAGCCATAAATATTTGCCGGAAAACGAAAAGAATACAGCTTACCGGGCTGCAAAGTTGTTCTTTGACCATTGCGGCATGCCGGAGGAAACAGGTCTGGAGATCTCCATTAAAAAGCGCATTCCCAACCGGGCCGGTATGGGAGGCGGTAGCGCCGATGCTGCCGCGGTGCTGCGGGGGCTCAACGAGATGTACGACATGGGGATGCCTCGGGAGGAGCTGATGGAGCTGGGGGCTGCCATTGGTGCCGACGTACCCTTTTGTGTGGCCGGCGGGGCCTGCCGGTGTACTGGGATTGGTGAAAAGCTGGAACCGCTGCCTCCTATGCCAGATTGTCATTTGCTTATCTGCAAGCCTCCGGCGGGCATGAGTACGCCCCGTGCCTACGCTCTTATGGACCAATTCCCTCTTTCCAGCAATCGGGCCACTCCAAAAATGGTGGCGGCCTTAGAATCCGGGGACCTGCGGCAAATCGCTGGAGCCTTGGGGAACCGCTTTGATGAGACCATGAAGTTGGCTCAAGTGCGGCAAATCAAGAGGGCCATGATTTCGGCTGGGGCTTTGGGCGCCATTATGACAGGAAGTGGTTCGGCGGTGTTCGGCATTTTTGACGCTCAGGGAAAAGCGGAGGATTGCGCCCACTTGCTGGAAGGCCAAGGAAAGCTTTACTTTGCATACCCCCATCCGGGAAAATAAGAGCCTGGATATTTTCGTGATTTTTTTGGGAAGGAGGGGTAGCTGTGAAGGCGCGGGACCGAGAACCTCACTTTTTGGAACGCTTGCTGCGGCTGCTGCACCTGTTGGAGGACAACCAAATCGAGATTGATCAGGTCTTGGAAGAGGCATGGCCTGTCACAGGGATTTCGGAAGGGGAAAGAAAAGAGTTTGAGGCCGCCTTTGACCTCATTGAATTTATGGAGGAAATTCCAGGCGGCTTCTTCATTTATTACGCCAATGAGCAAGAACGGATTATCTATGCCAATCGTGGAATTCTGCGCATGTTCCAGTGCGAAACCATGCAGGAGTTCCGGGAACTCACAGGAAATTCCTTCCGGGGCATTGTATTCCCGGAAGACCTGGACGCGGTGGAAAAAAGCATACAAAAACAAATTTTCATGGATTGGCGCAGCCTGGATTATGTGGAGTACCGTATTCGCCGAAAAGATGGCAGCATCCGCTGGGTGGAAGACTACGGCCATTACGTTCACAGGGAGTTGGGAGAAGACATTTTTTATGTCTTTTTGGGAGAGGCCTCCAACGAAAAAAGCCAACAGCATATGGAACAGAAGCAATTGCTTTCCGAAGCGCTGGAAAAGGCCAACCAAGCGGTCAATGCCAAAAACACCTTCCTTTCCCATGTTTCCCACGATATGCGTACGCCCTTAAACGCTATTTTTGGTTTTACTTCCCTGGCGAAGCTCCATATTAGCCAGCCAGAGGTAGCCATGGGGTATTTGAAGCAGGTGGAAGACGCCAGCCGCCAGTTGCTGGAGATGATTACCCATGTGTTGGATGTCTCGTCCCTTTCCAGCGCAGCCGGTCCGGAGGAAAAGGAGTGCAACCTGCTTGATACTGTCCGGGAGGTGTGCGAGTTTCTGTTCCCCCAGGCCCAGGAAAAAGAAATTTCACTCACGCTGGATGACAGCGGGGTCGTCCACAGCGACATTTATGCCGACCAGGTGAAGCTGAAACAGCTTATGCTGAACCTTGTGAACAACGCCGTCACCTACACGAAGCCTGGAGGGAAGGTGTCCGTTTCGGTTTCTGAGGAAGGAGAACTGCCCAACAATTACGGGATTTATCGCCTGGTGGTAAAAGACAACGGTGTGGGCATTAGTCAGGAATTCCTGGAGCAGGTATTCGAGCCCTTCAGCCGGGAAAAGAATACAACCCTCACTGGTATCCACGGCATAGGCCTGGGCTTGACCATTGTAAAAAATATTGTAGATATGATGAATGGCGCCATTGAGGCGCGGAGTACGGTAGGAGAAGGGACTACCTTCTCTGTGGCCTTCCAGTTCCGGGTTCAGCCTCATACCGTGGTGTTGGGAAAAGAGGTTTCAACCCAAAAGGCCGGCCGGCGAATTCTGCTGGTAGAAGATAACGAGCTCAACCGGGAGATCGAAACAGAGCTGCTGACTAACATGGGCTTTGCGGTAGAAACGGCGGAAAACGGCAAGCTTGCCCTTGAAAAAATAGAGGGCAGCTCCACCGGGGATTATGATCTCATTCTTATGGACCTGCAAATGCCGGTGATGGATGGCTGGAAGGCCTCCGCCGCCATTCGCAGGCTGCAAGATCCGGGTCTTGCCCGGATTCCCATTATCGCTCTTTCTGCCAATGCCTTGGCGTCTGATCTCCGCAAGTCCAAGGAAAGCGGAATTGACCTGCACCTTCCCAAACCTGTGGATTTCCCTTTGCTATTGGAAGCCATAGAAAGCCTGATCGGTCCTCAGGAAGTATAGCCTGGGGCCAGTCGAAGAAAAACGCGGGGATTCCCCCTTTTCAAGTGAAAACCTGTTGAGGCGCCCACCGTAAGGAAGGTGCCTCAAGGCTTTGTGCTTATATAAAATATCATCAAACAAAAAAGCCGATACACAGAGACATCAAAAATCGGCGGGAACATTGCTCTCGCCTCAAAATGATGAAACTATGTATCGGCTTTAAAATTCCAATCCGTGTTGTCGGCTCGTTACCCAGTCCGAAGGCAGGCATTGCGTAAACGGGTGATGCGGCAATTATCAACTGCCGCTGGTATTTCCTAAAATCGAGTTTCATATGGTATTTAGTTATTGCCCTCATGGAAGATTTTTAATTTTACCGCAAAATGCACTTTTCGTTAAGGTGAAAAACTATTATTTTGTCAATTTGCTGTAGATTTATTCGAATGAGTGTAGTATAATTTTTATATGAATATTGCTAAATGTTGAAATTTACGAGGTAATAATAACTATGGATGATAAAAAACAACTTGAAATTGAACTTGTGCCAAACAATGAAATGGTTGTTTCAAGTGAATACGATTTCGACAAAATCATTTTTGACTTGGATAGTCAAGTTGATTTGCTATCAAGTCAAGCGGATAAATACGATTATTTAGTGTCTGTTGGCAGCGGAATACTTTGCGGAATACTTGATATTTTCTGGGTTGGCGGGTTTAGCTTAGAGCGTGGACGAAATATTGCAAGCGATAAGATTGATGAATTTGTCAAAAAGACTGCTAAAATGCTTGGCTGTAAAGATAATGATTTGCAATCGTCGGTTGAATTCCTTGAAAAGAAATTTCCTATCCCAAGTGATGGCAATACGCCTGATTTTGGTGGCGGATTGCAACATCACCTGCGGGATTTTGCTCATCACCCAACGATAGTGGGGTTAATGTTTTCACTACTTACTCAATTTACTTTAAAATCATATGGCACAGATGTAAATGGTTGTTTTATGGTCGTGGATGTTCCTGAAAAGAGCAAGATTTTTATAGGTAAAGATGTTCCTACAAAAATATTGTTCGGCACTCTGGTTTGGTTTTTTCACCTTGTTAGTGATGTGGCTGGATCAAGTAGTTCTGTTGGAAAAGGCGGCGGTACGGGAATACCTGGTCCGATACTTGCTTTAGCGAAAGAGCTATCGATACTTCCCGTTTTTAAAAATCTAAAGGTTGATGATAATTCTCTGTCTGTGTTTTTGTCAAAACTCTT
Source organism: uncultured Neglectibacter sp. (assembly GCA_947647615.1). Taxonomy (GTDB): domain Bacteria; phylum Bacillota; class Clostridia; order Oscillospirales; family Acutalibacteraceae; genus Acutalibacter. The sequence goes on along the minus strand of CANSKS010000003.1, from coordinate 88,475 downwards.
CAACGGAGCTTTACTTGCAAAGCACGATGAATCTGGAACCATTATCAAAGATACTGTATTAAAGTTTGATTTGCGGGGAGAACTTGGCGTTGGAATTGAACTTGGGCGACAAGCTATTCCCGTTATTGCAAATGAATGTATCGTAAGGACTTTTTATTTTCTTCGTCGTTTTGCAATAGAAATGCGCATAAATAATGTTCATTCAATTTCTGATATGAAGAATATTGACTGGGCAAAAGTAAAGCCAGCGAATAATCCAACGATTGCGAGAATGCTTGTAATTTCAACTGGAGTTTTTACCACCCTCGATATAGGTGAAGCTGTGATTTCTCAAAAATATTGGGTTTCTGTTAACTATATAGGTGTTGGACGGTTTGCTATTGCCATAGGGGAAGATGTGAATTGGTGCTTAAAAGCGAGAAAAGTCAAAAAAGTCAAGCAAATGTATGAGGATATAAAACGGTTTTCATTTTCACAAGCAGACGAGAAAATTTATGAAAAAATAGGCAACGATATGGTGGATATAGACAAGCTTGGCCTAACAGTTGAGCAAATAGAGATTTTATATAATCTCGAATATTATAAAACGCTGAACGATATAAAAAACACAAAATTACTAATTAACAACGATGGTGTAAAACAATTAAAGCAAGAATGGCTTGATGAGTGGAAAAAGTATATGTCAAACGGATTTGCGAGTTTTTTGCAAACTGAAGGTTTGGAACTTCGTTGGTATAGCGATGAAAATGAACTAATACAAAAGGTGGAGGAAAATGAGCCGAATAATACTTGGTTTCGTTTATTGCTACTTGAAGCTATGCTTTTTGAGCCATACTATCCGTTAAGCCTTGAAAAAGATAAAGACGGCAACGATGCACCGAGCCGAAAGTATAAGGATGTTCAAAATATCATTAGCGGGTATAAAAAAGGTGTTGGCGACAGCTATCTTGATTCGATTTTCATCGGTGATTATTATACAAAGGGCTATATAAACAGACTTAGAAAATGTTATGATAAAGTGCTGTATGAGTTAAATGAAGTTTTAAAAACTGTGTTGACATCGGTAACTGTTACCGCAGTCATTGCGATTGCTGCTATTGCAACAGCAGGAGCATTTGCGCCTGCAATCGCCGTTGCTTTGGTTGGCTCAAATTTTGCAGGGCTTAGCGGTGCAGCCCTGACCAGTGCTTGCTTAGCTTATCTTGGCGGTGGAGCGATCGCAATAGGCGGTTTAGGAATGGCAGGAGGTACAGCAGCTATTGTAGGCGGCGGTGCTATTCTTGGACTTGGCGTCGGTGCGGGTGTAGGTGGTGCTGTTGGTGGAGCAAGTTTAATAGGTAAGAAAAACACTATTATGCAGTCTGCAAAGTTGCTCGTATCAATTAGAGAAATATTCCTTAATGATGAGCATGATGTGGAATATTCTAACAGTATTTATGAAAAATATGTCCAGAATATCACAGACATTGAAAAAGGCTTGGTTGAGTTAAAGCTAAAGGCAGATGTGGCAACCGGGAAAGAAAAGAAAGAATTAAAAGACAAAATAAAAAAGACAGAAGAGTCTGTCGAGGCTATGAAAATTGCACGAAAGAGTCTACTTAAATTCAAAACTTCTTTTGAAGAAGGATTGAAAAATTCATAGACTATTAACTGACCATAAATAGTGGCGGCAATAAAAAATTCTTGCCGCCATTGCTATTAAAATATCTTCTATTTAATCTGATATGACTATTATATTTCTTTTTAACTTTATTTTCAAACTAAGTGATTGCGAAAAAACGGCGACAAAGAAAATCCTCGTCGCCGTTCCTTTCGTGGTCTCTTTTTTGCTGCGGCCTGCGTCTCAGTTTCCTTATCACCATTTTTCAAAGCGTACCCGGTCTTCTTCATAGCCGCCTTTGGAGGGCAGCTGTTTTTGGGAAGCTTCGGGATATCCGAAGGCTAAAATGGAATGGGGTACTACGGTTTCCGGCAAGGAAAACAGGCGGCGCTGAGCCTCTACTTTTTCTTTTACAGGCCAGGTGCCCAGCCATACGGAGCCAATTCCCAGCTCTGTGGCCGCGAGGAGCATGTTCTGGCAAGCAATGGAGGCGTCGATTACCCAGAATTCGGGAGCGCGCTCTATGGCCCGTTCTAAGTCGCCCAGCACTAAAATTCCCAGAACCGCCTGCCGCAGGGGCTCTGCGGTGGAACCGTTGCCGTCGGCCATTTTTTGAAGCGTGGCAGGGTCTTTGACCACCAGGAAACGCCAGGGCCGAGAATTTATCGCACTGGGGCCGGACATGCCCGCCCTTAAAATGGTGTGCAGAGCTTCGTTGCCAATGGCTTCTTGAGTGAATTTCCGGACGCTCCGCCGGTTAAAAATAGCTTCCAGAGTATTCATGGCATCTTCTCCTTATCTTTCATTTTTTTAAGCATATCACATCTTCCTTGGCTTTGTCAAAAGCGCCTTTTCAAACCGTGTTTCCCGGTTCGAGGCCGCGCCCCGAACCGGACGGCGGAAAAGCAGCGGCTGCATCCGGGAAAGAGATCGCGGGAGGCTCCCGGTTTTGAGGCCGGGCGCTTCGGCCCGGGGGAACGTTATTTTTATTTGTCCGGCATTTGGGCTTGTCCCCCGCCCCGTTCCATGCTACAATGGGCAAAGAGAACTTCGGATAACCGAAGAGAGGAGAAACCGCCATGAACGTACCTAAAATTCTGCTTCAAAAGGCCCAAGCCCTGGAAGAAAAGACCCAGAAAAAATACCCGGAGCTTGCGCCTTTGGCAAAGCAATGCTTTCTCAACACCATGGAGACTACAGTGACCCAGCTCCCCGACGGCAGCTTTTTCGTCATCACCGGGGATATCCCCGCCATGTGGCTTAGAGACAGCGCCGCCCAGCTGAAGCCCTACCTGAAATACGCCGGGGAGGATCCAGAGCTCCAGGCTATTTTGAAAAGCGTTATCGAAAAGCACGCTTTTTATGTGAATTTAGACCCTTACACCAATGCCTTTAACCGGGCCCCCTTAAAAAAGGGCTACAGCGAGAACGACCATTCCGATTTTTCCAGCGGCTGGATTTGGGAACGGAAATATGAGGTGGATTCCCTTTGCGCTCCCTTGTATTTGTCTTACGAATATTACCAGGTTACCAAAGACGCTTCCATTTTCACCGAGGAGTTCCGGCTGATGGTTCAGAAGATCGTCTCTGTGTTCCGGACAGAGCAGCGCCACGGGGAACGCTCTCCTTACTGGTTTGTGCGGGAAAACGCTCCTGTGCCCAGCGACACTCTGCCCATGAATGGCAAGGGCAGGCCTGTAAACTTTACCGGCATGACCTGGTCCGGCTTCCGGCCCTCGGACGATTCCTGCAAATTCGGCTATCTCATTCCCAGCAACATGATGGCAGTGGTGGCCTTGCGCAAGGCGGCGGAACTTGTAAATGCCGGCTATGAGGATGCTGCCTTGGCCCAGGATTGCCTGGAGCTTTCCAAAGAAATAGAAGACGGCATTGAGGCCTATGGCGTGGTAGATCACCCGAAATACGGTAAGATCTATGCCTACGAAACCGACGGCTTTGGAAATTATAACCTGATGGACGACGCTAACTCTCCCAGCCTGTTGGCCATTCCCTATTTGGGCTACCGCCCGGCAGAGGACCCCATTTACCAGAACACACGCCGCTTTGTGCTTTCGGAAGATAACCCCTATTATTACAGCGGCACTGTCGCCAAGGGTGTGGGCAGCCCCCACACACCGCCCCGGTTCATTTGGCATATTGGCCTTTGTATGCAAATTCTCACCAGCATCAGCCAGGAGGAAAAGGAGGAGTGCCTGAAGACCATTGCCAACACTCACGCAGGCACCAACTTCATGCACGAGGGTTTCCACGTAGACGACCCCTCCAAATTCACTCGCCCATGGTTTGCCTGGGCCAACACCCTGTTCGCCCAAATGCTGGAGGGAGAGGTCAGCGATTAACCCATATTCCCAAAGAAGCGTTTTGCTAAGGAGCGTTTTGTTATGAAAGACCATGTTTTCCTTTCGGAAAAAAAGCCCTACTATAAGGCTAATCTGCATTGTCACACCACGGTTTCCGACGGCATTTTTTCTCCGGAAGAGATGAAGGCCGCCTACCGGGAGGCTGGCTATTCCATTGTGGCCTTTACCGACCACAACCGTTATGTTTGGCAAAAGCAGCTGCAAGACGAAAATTTTTTGCCTCTGGCAGCCTATGAGGTAGATATCAACGATTTTCCAAAATCTCCCGACGGCTGGCCCACCCTTTCGACCTACCATATTAACTTGTATGACACCGATCCAACCCGGAACTCACAGGAAAAGGCGAAAAGCAAGCTTCCTCCCAGGCGCTATGGGGACTTTGCCGCCATCAACGGTTACTTGCAGGAAATGGCGGAGCTTGGGTTCCTCTCTTGCTATAACCACCCTTACTGGTCCCTGCAAAATTATGAAGATTACAAGGGCCTCCGTGGCCTGTTTGCCATGGAGATCTACAACCACGGCTGTGAATTGGATGGCCTTTACGGCTTCCACCCTCAAGCCTATGACGAAATGCTTCGTACCGGTCAGCGGCTTTTTTGCCTTGCTACCGACGACAATCACAATCGCTTTCCCTTGGAGAGCGCCGGAAGCGATTCCTTTGGGGGATTTATCCAGCTTCAGGCGGAAAGACTCGACTACTCCAGCACCATCGACGCTTTGAAAAAAGGAAATTTTTACTGGTCCATGGGCCCGGAGATTCGAGATTTTTCCCTGAAAGACGGAAAGCTTTTCGTAAAGACTTCTCCGGTAGAAAAAATCTATGTGATTTCTCAGGGCCGGGACTGCCATCAAAAGCTTGCGGAGCGCGGCCGGACCATCACGGAAGCGGAGTTTTCCTTGACGGGAAAGGAGGGCTGGTTCCGCCTGCAATGCCGGGACAGCCGTGGCCTTTCCTGCGGCACCAACGCCTATTTCCTGGATTCGCTATGAGGGGGGAAAAGGGACATGAATAAAAACAGCTTCGCACCCACCCCGCCCATGGGGTGGAACAGCTACGATTACTACGACACCACAGTAAATGAAGAACAAGTAAAGGCAAATGCCAAGGTCATGGCGGAGAAGCTGAAAGAATTCGGCTGGGAGTATGTGGTGATCGATATTGAATGGTATGCCCATAAGCCGGGTTCCCAGCGGGAAAAATTCCAATACATTCCTTTTGGTTCTGTGGAAATGGATGAGTTTTCCCGGCTGTTACCGGACCCGGAGCGGTTCCCTTCTTCCCAGGGGGGCAGGGGGTTTGGGCCTTTGGCGGAATATGTCCACAGCCTGGGCTTGAAATTTGGTATTCACATGATGCGGGGAATTCCCCGGGCAGCCGCCCAGAAGCATGCCAAGATCCTGGGTGCCGATGTCACAGCTGATATGCTGGCCGATCCGGCTTCCGTATGCCGCTGGAATCCCGATATGTACGGCGTTCGCGATTGTCCGGAGGGCCAGGCCTATTACGATTCCCTTATTGCACTATATGCCTCTTGGGGGGTAGACTTTATCAAGTGCGATGATATTTGTAATACCGATAACCTGGTAGACCACAGCGAAAAAGGCTTTGAACGCAGGCACGAGATTGTAATGCTTCACAACGCCATTCAAAAGGCCGGACGCCCCATTGTACTTTCTCTGTCGCCGGGGCCGGCTATCATACAAAAATCCTGGCAATACAAAAAATACGCCAACATGTGGCGTATCACCGACGATTTTTGGGACGATTGGCAGCTCCTAAAGGCCATGTTTCCCCGGTGTGAAATTTGGCAGGACCACATTGCTCCCGGCTGCTACCCGGACTGCGACATGCTTCCTTTGGGCACAATAGGCGGCGGCTTTGGCCATGGGGAGCGGAAAACAGGCTTTACCAAAACGGAGCAGCGCACCATGATGACATTGTGGTGCCTCTTCGGTTCCCCCTTGATGTTGGGAGCGGAACTGACAAAGCTGGATAGCTGGACGTTCTCCCTGCTGACCAACCGGGAGGTGCTGGCCATGCTGACGCCTCTGTGCAGGCCGGAACAGCTTTGCCGGGACGATACTCAGGCCGTGTGGGCGGCGGAAAACCGGGAAACCGGGGAAAAATATGTGGCCCTGTTTAACCTTTCCGAAGAGGAGAGGGAAATCGCTGCAGAACTGGCGGAGCTTTGGCCCCAGGCACAAAGGGGAAAAGAGCTTTGGACAGGAGAGTGCCAAAGCTTTGAGAGCGGCAGAGCCGCTGTGCTCCTTGCTCCTCACGCCAGCGCGGTATTTCGGCTGGAAAAGACTTAAGGTAAAACGCGCCCTGCCCTGTTTTACCGGCGAAGGAATAAATTCGGGAATATCTCCTGGAACCAAATAAAATTCCTGGAAAGGAAAGTGAAAACGGTGGATTTAAAACAAACAGCCTTGGGGATAGAACTGGGCTCCACCCGGGTGAAGGCAGTATTGCTGGGGCCGGACCTCGCTCCTGTTGCCTCCGGCTCTTACGATTGGGAAAGCCAATTTTCCCAGGGCTACTGGACCTATAGTTTAGACGCTGTTTGGGAAGGAATACAGGAAAGCTACCGGGCTTTGGCTCGGGAGGTAAAGGAAAAGCTGGGCACAGAGCTCACCACCGTGGGGGCAATGGGCTTTTCTGCTATGATGCACGGCTACATGGCCTTTGACAGTACCGGCGCTCTGTTGGTTCCCTTCCGTACCTGGCGCAACACCACCACGGCTCAGGCTGCGGAAGAGCTTACCGAGCTTTTTGGCTTCAATGTTCCCCAACGCTGGTCGGTGGCCCATTTGCGCCAGGCCATGCTGAACAGGGAAGAACATGTAAAAAGCATATCATTTTTGACTACCTTGGCTGGATATGTCCATTGGAAGCTCACCGGCCGGAAGGTGTTGGGCGTAGGCGACGCCAGCGGCATGTTTCCAATTGACAGCGATGCCATGAATTACGACGAGGCCATGCTCCAAGAGTTCGATAGCCTCAGCGGGGAATACCCCTGGAAGCTTCGGGAGCTGCTGCCCCAGGTACTGGCTGCCGGTCAAGAGGCCGGCAGCCTCACCGAAGAAGGGGCCCGTCTGCTGGACCCTTCGGGCACATTGCAGCCGGGAATTCCTCTTTGCCCACCCGAAGGCGACGCGGGCACGGGGATGACAGCAACCAACACGGTGGCTAAGCGGACCGGCAACGTTTCTGCCGGCACCTCTATTTTTGCCATGGCTGTGCTGGAAAAGCCCCTGAGCAAATGTTACCCCGAGATCGATATGGTGACAACTCCCAGCGGGGCTCCGGTGGCTATGGTCCACTGCAACAACTGCACCTCCGACTTGGATGCCTGGGTAGGTCTGTTCCGACAGTTCGCGGAGCAACTTGGGACTCCGGTTTCCAAGCCAGCCCTCTATGACCTGCTTTACGAGCAGGCCTTGGCTGGAATGCCGGACTGCGGAGGCCTGGTATCTTACAACTATTTTGCCGGGGAGCCGGTTACCGGTTTGGAAGAGGGACGTCCTCTTCTGGTGCGGGGGCCGGGAGCCATTAGCCTGCCAAACTTTATGCGCGCCCAGGTTTACGCCACCGTGGCCGCCCTAAAGCTGGGGATGGATATTCTGTTCCAGCAGGAGCATGTTTCCCTGGATAAGCTCCTGGGCCATGGCGGCCTGTTCAAAACCCCGGTGGTGGGCCAGAGGTTCCTGGCAGCTGCCATGGATGTGCCTGTCAGCGTTATGGAAACTGCCGGGGAAGGCGGGCCTTACGGTATGGCCCTGCTGGCTGCCTACCTCATGAAAAAAAATTCCGGGGAAAGCCTGGAAGAATTTTTGAACCAGCGGATATTCGCCGGAGCCAACAGCACCACCATAGCGCCCGACCCGGAAGACGTCAAAGGGTTCCGAGAATACATCAAGCGCTACAGCGCCTGCCTGCCGGTAGAACAGGCGGCAGTAGCCCACTGGAAGCCTTGAGCTCATAACGCATTCCCCATACAAGAGGGCGCCGCAAAACAGCGGCGCCCTTCGTCGTCTATCCCAAGCCTCCACAATCCGAAACCTGCTTATCGCTCTCCCTGGCCCGTCGGTTTCGCACGAGGGAAGGCCTGCCGTTCTCCCTAACCTGCACCATCGTGCGAGAGGATTTAAAAACTAGCGTTTTTAAAATTGCCTTTTGGGGGTTGTTTTCCCAAACCCTGCTTTGGCAAATTTTATTGTGGGAAGCTAACTGGAAACGTGGGGTTCAAAAGGAGGCGAGGCCCCTTTTGGAAAATAAAAATCTAAACGCAAACGGAGATGGGCCGTGTAAAGGCACCAGCTGTCCTTTGCTTGCGTCATGGGTAAGCCTGGGAAAAGAAATCCTGCCCCAAAAGCTTGGGTTTAAAAAGGCGCGCAGGCGGTGTCATACCACAAGGCCGCTTGGGGCAGGCTTTTCAAAAAGCTGGCGGGAAGCTCTTCCGTTATTGGGCTTTCCAGCAGACGGCGTAAGATCTCTTTTTTTCTTTCGCCGGATACCAGCAGTATCACACGTTTTGAGTGAGCGATCTCCTGGGGGCCCATGGTGAGGCCGCCGGTAAGCTGGGGCGCGGTTTCAAAATATTTTGCCCCTACCTGTACCGTGACTTCGTCCAGTTTGCCGATATGGAAGGAAAGGGAAAAGCTGGTACCCGGTTCATTTAGGGCCAAATGGCCGTTCATGCCCATGCCGAGCACCAAAAGACCAAAGCCGCCGTGGGCTTCCACATGGGCTTTCAGGGCCTCGCATTCCGCCTGGGGATCTTTCGCCTTCCCGTTCACCAAACGGATGTGCTCTGGCGGGAAATTCACCTTGGAAAGCAGCTCTCGTACCAGCAGGTCGCCGCAGCTTCCGGGGATGGTTTCGTTCATGCCGCTCCATTCATCCATGGCGGTGAAATAGGCTTGGGAAAAATCCAGCCTGCCCTCTCGAAAGCGGCGTACCAGTTCCCGGAACAAGGGAACGGAAGAATGTCCGGCCGCAATGCAAATTTGGCTTTTAGGATTTTCTTTTAGCGTTTCCTCTATAAGCTCTGCCGCAGCTTCTGCCATTTGCAGTTCTGTTTTAAAAATTTTTTGTTCCATAGGGAATCTCCCCTTGTTTTCAATTAATTAAGTTTATTAAATAATAAAGCTGAAATGAAAAAAAGTCAAGAGTTATCTATTGTTTTTTAGTTTTTTAGAGTCTTGACGAAAAAGCGAGTACCAGATATAATAAAAATAAACATTGGTTTATGCCCCCGTGGACCCAGGGCGGCTTTGACAGGAAGAAAGGCGGCAGAAATTGTGAATCCTTATGTATCCTCTCACTTGAAAGATATGAACCGGAAAACAGTATTTCGGATGCTCTGTAAGCTGGAAGAGACTTCTAAGTCGGAGCTCTCTCACTTGACAGGGATTAGTGCCCCTACTGTCATGAAAATTGTGCAGTACCTGGTGGAGAGAGATCTGGTACTGGAGCTGGGAGACGGCCAATCTGCCCTGGGCAGAAAGCCTCAAATGATTAAGCTGAACAAAAATCGCTATCTCTCTTTGGGAGCGGTATATGAGGGAAGCTACCTGCAGGTAGGGGCGGTGAACCTGAAAAACGAAATTGTGGGCCTAAAAAAGTACCGGACCGGAGGCGACCTGGAAGAGGTGTTGGATCATCTTTTGTTCCAGGCGGTGAACGAGCTTTTGGTAGAAAGTGACCTGCGGCTTTCCGATGTGCTGGCCTTGGGCTTGGGGATTCCGGGGACCTACGATGTGGAAAAGGAACGGCTGCTTTTGGCTCCTCTGGCAGGTCTTTCCCAGCAGACCAAGCTCTCCAAGGCCCTGCGGAAGCTGGAAAGCTATTACGGAAAGCCCGTGGTGGTAGATAACGACCTAAATATGGAGGTTCAGGGGGAGTTTTTAGCCCTGGACCTGGAAGAACAGGAAGATTTGCTCTATTTCTCTTTTGGCACCGGAGTGGGCAGCGGCGTTATTTTAGACGGGAAGCTTCGCCGGGGCGCTCATTATCTCTGCGGTGAAATTGGCTACCTGAACTTTTCCGGTGAAATGCCGGAGCCGGAAAAGGGAGGCTGGCTGGAAAGCCGCATGAACCTGCGGGCCCTGCAGCAGCGGTATGGAGTGGGTCCCGACGGGAAGATCCTCCCGGAAAACCGGAAGGCTGCCCAGGAAGAGGCGGCCCACTGGGCGGCGTTGTGTATCCACAATGTAGTGGTCTGCTACGATTGCGGTAATGTCTCTTTGGGTGGTGAGGTCTTCGACCTCTTGGGAGAAGGCTTCTTTGAGGAGATCGGCAGGCGGCTTCAAACGATTTCTCTGGATAACAATATCACGCTTCACCGCTGCTGTTGTCCGGCGCCGGGTGTTTTGGGAGCTGCTGTCGCCGCCAGAGGTAAGGCTCTGCCTTACCTTCTGGAAGAGCTGGAATAAAGGCGCTCTAAAAACACCTTGTTTGACCTATGGTTTTTCGGCTAGTTTTCCCAGGCAATGCTGGTCTTCCTTTTTAAAGGATATGGAATGAGGGCTTTGGTGTCCAGGTTTTCATGGTACAGGTCCACGCCTGCAATCCCGCTGTTTTCATAGGAACGGTAGTAATAGCGACCGCGGTCAGCATCAATACAGCAGGAATAAGTGGTAATATCTAGCTGCTTGTCAGGTATAATCACGCTGCCCCGGACCATGGCGACAGAATCCAGCAAATGGAAAAGCTGAGCAATACAGCTTTCTTCATTTTCCCGGCACACGGAATTGAGACTGAGGTATGCTGCCTTCACAAACCGGGAGGCCGGAGAAAAATCGCCGGGAAGTCCCACGCTGCCCAGGCCTTGGCCGAAGGGCTTTAGGCCGCTTACAGTGCTGAAGCAGTTGTCGGGTGTGCCGGGCATAAGATTCATATATTGGCATAGGTTTTGCAGTTGAAAGGGAAAGGGAGGATTGTTGGTCATAACGCCGACGGGATTGTCATAAACAAAAATTCCCTCTTTGGTAGATTCCAGCACGATAGATCCCGTTTTGTCCGCAATATGCCAATGCAATGGCGAAAGGGGAAGGTCGGGACTAAAGGGGATAGCAATTAAATGGGTGCGGTTTAACAGGTGGCGGGCTTCCGTCAAATTTGCGCATCTCCCCAGCAGCCAGGGGATTAGCTCAAAGGGAGAAACATTGGTTTTTACGGGGTCTGGCATGGGGGAATACCAAGCGTTTTCCGGAAAGTTCAGTCCCGCGATACAAAGCCCTTTTTCATTGGCTGCCTCTGCATAAAGCGGGTAGCCATTTTCTGTTCTGGCCATACCAATTATGGCGTAATGACGGGGCAGCTCTTCTGCCATGCGGAAAGAAAAGGGATAATTTCGGGGCGTGATCACCACTCTTTCGCCGAATTCATAGTTTAGATCCATATTGCGGCCAAAGTAGAAACCGTTTTTGGCCATGGCTATGCTGGTACACACATTGTTTCCTCCACTTCTGAAATATTGGATATAGCATATGCGCAGCGCCGGGGATTATTCCAAAACAGCTGCGGGACGCCGCTTGTTTTTGGCTTTCGTTCCCTGGAGATTAGCCGCTCATGTGACAATTTCCGAATATTGTTTTCCTCCCCTCGCTCCTTTTGAAACTTGGCTGCTCCTTTACAGCAGCGATGAGAAGAGACAAATTCCAAGAGATGAAATTTTTGCCTTCTCTTTCCCATCGGAAGTGACGGCAGTATGAAAAACTTGAAAAGTGCTGGAAAGCAATTTTGCTTTACTTTTTTTAGAAAACGAAAATGGCAAAATACGAAAGGAGAATGCCTTTACAGTAAAAAATAAACTGGGAATGGCTGCAAGGATACGATCGTTCCAAAAACAGCAAGAACTCGGGGCTGCGTTTAGCGCCCCGAGTTCTTGCTGTTTTTTCTTTCCCGGCTGCCCCGGAATTCCATAGGGGTGATGTCGTAATTTTTTTTAAAAAGGGTATAGAAGTAAGAGAGGTTGGAGAATCCGGAGCGGGTACAGATTTCGGAGATGGAAAGTTCGGTAGTATGTAAAAGCGTTTTGGCATACTTCAGGCGCGTGGCGTTGAGGTATTCCCCATAAGAGACGCCGTATTCCCGCTTAAAAACCCGGTTGAAATAGGAACTGGTGATGTTCAAAGCGTCCGCTACGGTATTGATGGAAAAATCGACCCGTGTGAGGTTTTGTTCGGTAAGTTCCATGGCCTGCCGGACCGCCTGGGAATATTGGGGTTTTTGCGGAACGCAGCACTCTGCTGTTTCCAGGCATAATCGTTCCAGCAAGGCCTTGGCCTGGCTAAGGGATCGCGACCGGTGTATTTCGGGCAGCAGGCTGTGTACAGGAATAGAGGCCGTGGAGGGGAGGGATTCCAGGTTGAAGTAAAAAAGGTCAATCACCAGCCGGGATATATAGGTCATGGCATATTCGTAATTGGTGGCGGCAATGTAGTTGAAAAAAGCAGAAAGGCTTTTTTGTATTCTTTCCCAATGAAAGCCGGAAATGGCAGAAAAGATCTCTTCCTCCAAGGTGAGTGGAAAGGGTTTATGCTGGTGTTCCGAAAGGGGCTCACCGGAAAGAAGGACGTTTTTTTCCGCCAGGAAATTCTCTTCCATGAGAAACAAGGCCTCGCTGTAGGCATCGCTCAAGCAATAGATCCCGCTCACTACCGAACTAGCGGTAGCCAGTACCTTGGCCTGGTAATGTTCCTCAATGAGCTTTGCTGTTTCTTCCAAGGCATCCCGCAGAAGCTTGGGAGACTGGCCGTCTGAAAGGGAGAGCACTACGGCCACATCGGTGGAGTTTACCAAAATAGTATCGGCCGGGCCGCAATCCCGCTCTAAAATTTCTGTCGCGATGTTGCAAACGGCATAGCGCAGAACAGAGTTTTCTTCATCGGAAACGGCCTTGTCCGCCGCTTGCCGGTCCACAGAAAGAAGCACAACCAGGTAAAAGGGAAATCGGGAAAGGCTGGTAAGCACTGCTTCGGTCACATTATCACTTAGCGATTGGTTCAGCAGCAGGTCGTAACAGGCCAGACGGCGCATGAGAGTTTGGGATTTTTCCGCGTCGTAGGAGAGTTTTAGCATTTCGTGATCTAAAAAGGCCACCTCGGAAAGGGGCTTCGTGTTTTTACGGGGAAGATGATAGTTGTATTTCCGCAACAGCGCGTAAAGGGGTGACAAAAACCAGTAGGCCAGCAAATAGGAAGTGGCGGCTCCAATTCCGAAAAACAAGAAAGTGAGGGCTACGGCTTTGACACGCATTTGGGACAGCAGGTAGAAGATATCGTCGTAGGGTACGGCTTGGAGCAGGGAATAACCCAACCGTTGGTTTTTGCTGTAACTTACCACGAATTTTTTCCCCTGGATCTTTTCCAAAAAATACCCGCTTTCTTCTTCCGCTTCTTGCACTTTTTCCCATAGCGACTGTTCTGCTCCCATAGGAACGTCTTTACCAGAGCCGGAAAGTAGACGGCCATTCCCGTCAAAAAAAAGAAGGGGGCATACTTGGTGGAATCTATTTGGTCGTACAGGTCCCCCAAATAGCTGGCTTTTATGCCCATAAGTACTGCGCCAACTTTGCCGGGGCTTGAAAGGTTGGAATAGGCCGCAAAGGTCAGCACATCCCGGGAAGAGCTGGGGGAATATTTTTTGCTGGAACTTAAGGTGTGGAAAAAAGAAGTAGTAGAGGCGCCGATTTTGTAACCTTTTAGCACCTCCGCCTTCATTTCTTCCCCGGAGTTCTCCCCGATTTCGGCAGTGCTTATCAGTTGGTCGGTTCCCTGGTTATATACGGCAATGTAATCTAAGTAATCGTAAGAAAGCAGAACATTCTGCATGCGGATAGTTACGTTGTATTTGGCTATGGTGTTAGCGGGATTCTGGAACATGACGGGAATGAAAACAGGCTCGTTGGTGGCCAAGTGAGCGGAAAGCCGGGAAACTTCGTGGAAAAAGGATTCCGTGGCGCCGTCGGCTAATACAGCGGCTTTCTCGAAGGACTGGTAGGTGTCTTCCGTGATCTGCTTTGAGTAGAGGGAATAGGTGAATAAAGAGAGTGCTGTGGTATATAACAGCATTAAAACAAACAGCGCATTGCTGATATTTCTCAGTAAAGGGGCAGCCAAAACCGTTTGCGCATAAAACCTTTCCTTTCTCCGGGGCGGGCATTCTTTGTTGTTCCCCCGGCGCTTTTGGTTTCTCCAAGAGCCTTAATTGTAAAATATACATAAAAACAAATAAATTTCAAGATGTTAATGTACATTTAGCATGATTTTGAAATGAAAAAGCCACATTTTAGACTGTTTTTCCAGTAGTCGCCATGGTAGCATGAAAAAAGTTCCAAGGTCCTAACGCCACAACAAAGGGCCGCCGAACAGAAGGGAAGTGTGCTGGTTTTATGAAACAGAAAACGCAAAAACAGAAAAAGAGCGGCCTTTTGAGGGACATCCGCAGGAACAAGCTTTCCTACCTGCTCATGCTCCCGGCCGGAATTTACACCCTGCTTTTTGGGTACTGCACCCTGCCGTATATTGTCATTGCTTTTCAAAACTACAATTACACCAAAGGAATCTTCGGTTCTGAATTTGTAGGTTTGAAAAATTTTGAGTTTTTCTTTCGCTCCAACCGGGCTGCCCTGGTGACTTTCAACACTGTATATCTCAATTTCTTCTTTATTGTGGTGGGCACGCTGGCTTCTGTACTGCTGGCCTTACTCCTGAACGAAATTCGGGGAAAGCGGTATTTGAAGGTGACCCAATCCATGCTCTTATTTCCGAATTTCCTTTCCTGGATCATTGTAAACTACATTGTATTCGCAATGCTTTCCACAGAATATGGCTGGATTAACCAAATCATAAAATCCTTGGGCCACACACCTGTTTCCCTCTATTCCAGTGCCGATGCTTGGCCCTTGATTCTGGTAGTGGTAAAAACCTGGAAAAGCGCGGGCATCAATTCTGTAATCTACATGGCCACCATTGTGGGTATAGATGAAAGCTATTATGAGGCGGCGAAAATAGACGGCGCCACAAAGCTGCAGCAGATCCGCTACATCACCATGCCTCTGTTAGCTCTCACCATTTGCATTCTGACGCTTTTGGCCATTGGAAAAATTTTCTACGGGGATTTTCAAATGATCTATTCCCTGGTGGGCGATAACGGTATTTTACTGCAAAGGACCGATGTGATCGACACCTTTGTGTACCGGGCCCTGCGACAGACAGGCGACCCTTCCGGGGCTATGGCGGTGGGGCTGTACCAAGCGGCGGTTGGATTTGTATTGGTGTTCGGTTCCAACTTCATCGCAAAAAAGTATTTTCCCGGCGGGGCTATTTTTTAAGAGAGGAGGAGAGTATATGAAAAATATTTCCGGGGGAACCAAGGGGAAAAAGGGGACGGTCTCTTATGTGCTGGTATGCCTGGCGGTGGGGCTCTTCGCTGTTTTCTGTGTGCTTCCCGTGCTTTTGGTGCTGGCCATCTCCTTCACCTCTGACGCGTCTATTAAGCAGTATGGCTACCAGCTGATTCCCAAAGAATTCTCCCTGGAGGCCTACCGGCTGATCTTCGCCTCCAACTTTGCCCTTATGAAAAGCTATTTGGTTTCCGGTTCTGTGACGGTGCTAGGAACTCTGTTAGCCACCGCTATTACGGCCATGGCCGGATATGCTATCAGTAACCCGGATGTCAAATACCGGAATGGGGTGGCCTTCTACTTCTTCATTCCCATGGTGTTCAATGCGGGCATGGTGCCCTGGTACCTGGTTTGTAAACAGCTAAACCTGGTAGATAACTATTTTTCCCTGCTCATCCCTTCCTTGGTATTTTCGCCTTTTAACATGTTCCTGTGCCGGAATTTCATGGCGGAGATCCCCCGTTCCCTGGGGGAATCGGCCAAACTGGATGGCGCCAACGAGTTCACCGTTGCCTTTCGCATTTATTTTCCCCTTTCGAAGCCTGTCATCGCCACGGTGGCGCTGTTTTACGGGGTTGCCTATTGGAACGATTGGTTCAACGCCATTATGCTGGTGAACAACAGCGACCTGTTCCCGCTGCAATATATGCTGTATAAAATTCAGTCGGAAATCGCGGCGCTGCAAAGGCTTTCCCCGGGAGTTCCGGTGAAGAGCCTGCCAGGGGAATCTTTGAAAATGGCCACGGCCATTGTCACCATTGGCCCCATTGTGCTGTTTTACCCTTTTTTACAAAAATACTTTGTAAAGGGATTGATTATTGGGGGGGTGAAAGGCTGAAAAGGTAACAGGTACGAAAAATATATTTACAAGTATTTCTCATTTCAGAAAGGATGAAAAAAATGAAAAAGAAAAGCACACGGAGAGCAAGGAAAAGGAAAGCTCGGTTTCTGTAGAAACTCCGGCAGAAGTCATGCCCATGCGGTATTATATGCCCGGCGCGCCCACCACCCAGGAAAAGGAGGCCACAGCAGCTATCAACGAAAAGCTGGCCGCAGACGGTGTTCCCATAGATTTTACCCCCATGTACGTGCCCTGGGACCAGTGGACCAATAAAATTAACCTCATGCTTTCCGCAGGCGATGAATTTGAACTGCTCCATGTAATGGACGACTACATTCCCATTTACGCCTACGTTTCCCGAGACGGTTTGACGCCTTTGGACGAGCTCATTGAGGAATACGCCCCCGCTCTAAAGGACCGCTTTGAAGATATCCTTTGGAAATGCGCCACTGTAGAAGGGAAGATTTATGCGATTCCCGACTATTGGCGAGATAATTCTGGAGATGGCGAAGGGCAGCTGAACTTCCGTTTGGACAAGCTGGAGGAGTTCGGGCTTTCCGTACCCACCACCCTGGATGAGGTGCTGGAAACCCTTCCTGTCTTACAGCAGAAGTGGGAAGAGCAGGACGGGGAAAAACGCTATGTTTACGAGCACTCCGTAAACCGCTGTCCACTGGCCCTGCACAGGACCTACGACACCTGGCCCTATTTCACTTCCCAGGACGGCCTGTTCTGCGTCCGGCAGGACGGTACGGCCCAGCTGTACTTCACCACGGAAGAATTCAAAAAAGACTGTGAATTCATGCACACCCTTTATACCCAAGGTCTCATTCATCCCGACGTTTTGAACTTGCCTGCCGATACCAGAAGAACAGCCTTAGATTACGGCGATTATCTCATGGGCATTATGACAGGCCCCACAGAAAGTACCCTGCTGGCAAACGGCATAGAGGGCGCCCGGGTATCCAGTAAGGCCCTGGAGCCCGAAAAGCCCTACCTGCGGAACCTGTCCCTGCTCAATGCCAACGCGGTACCTGCAACCTGCAAGAACCCCCAGGCCGGACTTTTGTTCTTGGATTGGATGTATTCCAGCCAGGAGAACCAGGATCTGGTGCTGTACGGCATTCCCGGCACCCACTGGAACCCGGTGGGCGACGACCAGTATGAACTGATCAAGGGAGAAGATAATAAGCCCCTCTACCAGTTCGATTCCTGGATGATCGAATATGTTCCCTACCACCGGTTCAGCGTAGACGACGTGAGCACCGAAGAGGAAAGGGCCGACTATGTTTCCAATATTTATCCCGATAATACGGTAGATAGTGTCATGGTGGGCTTTGGGTTCAATTCCGAACCGGTGAAGGTGGAATATGCCAACCTACAAGCGGAATACACCACAGCTATACTGCCTATTAAGGTGGGCGTAGTCTCCTATGAAGAGGGCTTTGAAAGCGCCATGGAAAAAATGAGAACGGCGGGCTGCGAGGCGGTTATCGCGGAGTACCAGAAGCAGCTTACCGATTACATCGAAAGCCAGAAATAATGGAGGGAGTTTACTTATGAGTGAATTGTTGCGAGCAGCCGTCATTGGCTGCGGGTTTATTTCCCCGGTGCATCTGAGGGGCTACAAACGGCTTCCCAACGTGGAAATCGCCGCTGTTTGCGATTTGATAGAAGAACGGGCCCAGGCAGCCAAAGAAAAATTCGGGAGTGAGAACACCCAGGTGTTTACCGATTACCGGGAAATGCTCAAAACCGTAAAGCCCGATATTGTCAGCGTCTGCACAGAAAACTGCCGCCACGCCGAACTGACCATTGCCGCCCTGGAGGCCGGGGTTCACGTTTTCTGCGAAAAGCCCATGGCCATTACCGGGGAAGAGGCCGACGCTATGATTGCGGCCTCTGAACGGAACCACAGGAAGCTTTCCGTGGGGTACCAGCTTCGGTACCAGCAAGAAACCATGCTGCTGAAAAAAGAAATTGAAAGCGGCAAGCTGGGGGAGGTCTACTATGCCGAGGCCAGTTCCCTGCGCCGCCGGGGCGTGCCCACCTGGGGTGTGTTTTTGAACAAGGAAAAGCAAGGAGGAGGTCCGCTGATCGACATTGGTACCCACATTGTAGACCGTACTCTGTGGCTGATGAACGATTGTTCCCCCATTGTTTCCGCTGTAGGCAATATCTACGACAAACTAATTCCTCTGGGGGGCTTCAACAATGGCGGCCATTGGGACATCGACAAGTTCGAGGTGGAAGACGGCGCTTTTGGCACAGTTACCCTGAAAAGCGGTGCTACCCTGGTGGTGAAGGCCACTTGGGCCGCCAATGTGAGGGAGATGGACGTAAACACTTCCCTACTCCTGGGCGTAAAGGCCGGGGCAGAGCTAAAAGGCAAGGAATTGGTATTAAACGGTGAGGAAAACGACCATTTGTGGCAGTACCGGCCGGAGCCCTTCCCCGAAAACGAGGAAGAAACTCCCTACGACAGGGAAATTGCCGCCTGGGTAAACGCCATTGTCACCGATACAGAGCCCATTGTAAACTGCCGTCAGGCAGCTCAGGTGGTAAAGGTGCTGGAAGCCATTTACCAATCCGCCAGAAACGGCGGCAAGGCTGTTACCTTTGATTGCTGAGAAAAGAATGCCATTGGAAAAGTAAATTGGAGAAATAAAAAAGAAAGGAACCGTACAGGAAAAGGGCCTGTACGCAGGGCAACCACATGAACATAGGAACCATTACCTGCAGTTATTTCATGCGCATTTACGGTTACCAGCGCCCAGAGAATTTTAACTGGGGTGCCATGACGGAAAAATACCACCAAGAGTTTCACAGGGAAGATTTTTTAAAGCTGGCAAAAGAGATTCGGGAGCTGGGCTACGATTCCCTGGAAATTTGGGAACCCACCTTTTCCCATTTTGTCTACACGCCGGAAGAGGCTGCCGCCATGGCCCAGGAATTGAAGAACATGGGATTTGGGCTCATCGCCTACTGCATTGGCGGCTGGGGTGTAGAAGATAAGCCCCATGTGGAAACCGCTTACCGGTTCGCCAAAGCCCTGGGTGCCCGGGTGGTCACCGGGTGCATCCGCAAGGATGGCGCAAAGGAACTGTTGAAAGAGGTGGAGCGCTGCGGAAAAGAATATGGCCTGAAATATGCCATAGAAAACCACCCGGCGCCCAACCTGGAAAGCCCGGAAGAGGTGGCCAAGGCCATGGAAGGTTTTGAAACCGTTGGGGCCAACCTGGACAGCGGCATCTATAACATGCAGGGCTACGACATTTTGGCTGCGGCCAAGCTTTTCGGCCAAAAGATTTATCATGTCCACTATAAAGATACTCTAGTAGGCGGTGAGGGCTGCCTGCCCTTGGGCACCGGGGACGCGCCTTTGGGAGAACTGCTTTTAAGGCTACGGGAGCAGGGGTACCCGGAAATGGTTTCCGTGGAGTTCGAATTTGCGGGTGACCCGACTCCTGGGCTAAAGGAAAGCCTCCGGTTTATTCAAAAGACTTTGGAAAGCAAATAAAGGCATGGCTTTGCCGTGCTGAAAAACCATAGTTTTCTAAGTGGGATTCGCGCGAAGGGAAAACAAGCTTCCTTCGCGCGAAACCAGTTGGCCGGGGACGCAGAGCGCTTCCCGAAAACAAAGAAAAGAAGGTGCGGTTTATGAAAATAGGAAGTGTGGCTTGGGGGTATACCTCTATTCCGGAAGACATGCCCCAGGGCGATTCCCTGGAGCGCATTGCCGATAAGGTAAAGGCCCTGGGTTTTGATTTTGTAGATTATCTCAGCACAGAGGAATCGCTGGAAAGCTTCTTCACGCCCCAAAGGGCCCGGGAGCTAGGGGAATATGTCCGGGGCTTAGGCTTGGGGATTGGGGGCCTTGTGTACCAGAGATCCGGCTGGAACAGTCCGGACCCGGAGGCTATGAAACGGCAGTTCTACTATTTTGAAAAATGCCTGGAAACAGCGAAGAGCTTGGGGGCCGGTATGGTTTCCTGCATTTTGCCGGGACCCTATGGGGCAAAGCCAAACCCCAGGCCCTCTCCCTCCGATAAACTGGCTGACCGTCCGCCTAAGGGCTACGATTGGCAAGCGGACTGGGGCCGTTTGGCAACCAGCCTGAGCAAGGCCGCGGAGTTGGGGGAGAAGTACCAAATTAAGGTGGTGCTGGAATGTTTTGCCAGAACCCTGTGTTCTACCCCCCACGCCATGCTCCGGCTTTTGGAGGAAGCCGGGCAGAAAAACCTGGGGATACAATTAGATACCGCCCATTTGATGGCCCAGAACTTAGATATTGAAACGGCCATTTACATGCTGGGGGCAGAACACATTTTTCATGTCCACGCCAAAGATTCCGACGGTCTCACCAGAGGGAACCTGGCGCCGGGCTGCGGTCTGGTAGATTACCGGGCGGTGCTTGGGGCCTTAAAGGACGTGGGCTATAAAGGGAATGTTTCCGTAGAGGTAGAGTTCAGCAGGGACCCGGAAGAGTATATGAAAATGGGACTGGAATACCTGAAGCGGGTGATGGCCTCATGAGCCGAAAAACCGGCCTTGTGGCCGATATTCAAAGGTGCAGTTATCACGACGGAGGCGGCATTCGCACCAGTGTGTTTTTAAAGGGATGCAATCTGAGCTGCGCCTGGTGCCATAACCCGGAAACCATTGCCCCCTACTCCCAGTACCTCATAGACGAAAGCAAATGTATTGGCTGCGGGAAGTGTCAAGAGGGCTGCTTTTCCGGCGCCCGCACCTTGTGCGGGAAGGAAATGACACCCCAAGAGGTGGTGGAAACGGTGCTTTTGGATGCCCCTTACTACGGTGCAGAGGGCGGGGTTACAGTGACAGGGGGAGAACCCTCTGTGCAGGCAGAATTTGCCGCTGCCGTTTTGGAGGCCTGCCGCGAGAAGGGCATTCACACAGCGGTAGAAACCAATTTGTTTGCCCCCTGGGCAGTTTTGACCCCCATGCTGGAGCAGGCAGAGTTTCTTATGGCCGATCTTAAGCTTTTCTGCTCAGAGGCCCACCAAAGATGGACAGGGGCAGGAAATGAGCAGATCAAGGAAAACCTCCTTCGCCTAAAAGAATGGAATACCCCTCTTGTTTTGCGCACGCCGGTGGTCCCCGGAGTCAACGACAGCCAAGAAGAACTGGGGCAGATCGCCGCTTTTGCGGCACAGCTTCCTAACCTGCGCTATTATGAGCTGCTGCCCTACCATAGCCTGGGGCTTTCCAAGGGGCGGTTAGAGCCTGCCGGGTTTGTTCCTACAACTTTTGAAAAAATAAGCTTGAAGCGGGTGATGGAGCTGGGACAGGCCGTAGCGCCCTATTGCCCAAGCCTCCGGGTGGCCGGCAGGGTGGTAACAAGAAAAGAGGAATCTCAATGACCTACAAGGAAAGAATAAAGCTTTTAAAAGAAAAAAAGGTACAGGATACCATGGCCAAGATCCGCCAGAACGGTCCTATGGATTCCGACGATTACGGTTCCTTGGCCCTGCCGGAAGATTTTAGCTTCCAGCCGGCCCCGAACCATGAAAGCGGTGGCTTTTTCGGGGTTTCTGGCTGGAGCGAAAATTTTAAACGGCTTATGGAGATCCACCCCATTTATGTGGACCCCTTGGAAATTTTGTGTGGCCGGTGGCGTGTCCAGCTTTCCAGCTACAATTTGAAATGGCCTCACGACCGTTTCCCCTACGGCCGGCTGGAGCCGGAGCAGGAGCGTTATGGCATCATTCATGGTATTGGCTCCGATACCCACTTCGCGCCCGATTTTAAAATAGGCCTGTCCCTGGGATTCCCTGGGATTTTAGAAAAAATTCGCGTTTGTCGGAAACTTCATCCAGAGCGCAAAGAGTTTTATGATGGAGAAGAAACGGTGTATTTGGCTATTATGAATTGGATTCGGCGGCATGTTCCCGAAATCCGGCGCCTTATGGCGGCAGAGACCGACCCGGAGCTTTTGCGCACCCTGAGCCAAATGCTGGAATGCAACGAAAACCTGCTTTTCCGGGAGCCCCGAACCTTTTTGGAGGCTTGCCAATGGATTTCCTGGTATGCTTCGGTCAGCCGCATTTACGACAGGGACGGGGTCGGATGCATGCTGGATGTGCTGCTTTTGCCCTATTACGAGCGGGATTTGGCAGAAGGGCGAATTACGGAAGAGGACGCCATTTTCGTTTTGGCAAACCTCTTGGTGGTGGAAACCCATTATTACCAGCTTTCCGGCTGCGACGAACAGGGAAATGACCTGACAAACAAGGTTTCCTGGTTGGTTTTGGAGGCGGCTCACCGCCTGAACATTTCTGCCAACCTCACCATTCGGGTCCACGACAAAATAGACCCTGCCTTCTTTCGGAAGGGGATTGAATACCTGTTTACCGACCGCCACGGCTGGCCCCGCTTTTTCGGAGACCGGGGGCTGGTGAACTACACCAAAAACCAAGGGGTTACTTTGCCGCCCTTTCCAAAGAATTCCGCCAGTTGGTGGTAGATCGTTTTTTGGAGGGCGTTTGACCTTCCCCATTGGAGCCCCGCCCCGGTGTGCCTTTGAAAGACCCCTGGGCGGGGCTGTTTCTGCCGTGAGCAGTCTTCCGCTTGCCCCAGCCGCGGCGCGAAACGTCGGTCCCCTCTTCGATGTGGGTGAGACGTATGGCGGCAGGTCAAAAGCACTTTGCTTCCACCAGCTGCAGCTTGAAACAGAGAGCTCGCCGTGATAAAATCGAAATAACAAATCAAAAGTTGGAAGGAGGCGCGTGATGGAACGGAAAATACTCCCATGGGAACCTTGGTTTTTCCTTGCCTTTGGCCTGTTTCATTTGCACAGGATATGGGGCCTGATAGATAGAAGTTCTTACGCTGCGTTTTGGCTGGGCATATTAGAGAAGAAAGGCCTCTTTTATTTTTTGCTCATGGGAATATTGGCCGTGCTTTGCGTCTTAGGCATCGCTGCCTTTTTGAAAAACAGGCGGAACAATTTCTGGTGGCGATGGGTTTATTTGTTTGGCGGCGCCTATTTGTTATTTGATCTATCTGCCATTGCCCTTAACTTGGCGTTTTGGAACAAACTATTATTGTGGATGTTTGATACAACTTCCATCTATTGGAATTTTGTATGGTCGTTTTTTCTATTGCTTGGGGGCTTTGCCTTTGTGCTGGGCATAAATTTGTTGCTGAAAAGAAAAGGATAGACCTCGGGTAAAGGCATGAGGCTGCCGCGAAAGATTTTCAGGCTTGGAAATCCCTGTTTTAGGGCGATGTAAAAGGATTTTGGCATCATTTATTCGCTGTGTAAAAATAAATTGATAGAAAAGCGTTCAAGGCTATGGTATGTTGGGTATGCTTCTTTTCGAGGCAAAAATAAAGGTGGGAAAATATGGAAATTGGAAGCAAATTAAAAAATGCACGAAATGAGAAGGGTATCACACAAGAACGTGCGGCCGAGTTACTTGGTGTTAGCAGACAGACGATTTCAAATTGGGAAAATAATAAGTCTTACCCGGATATCATTCGCGTAATAAAAATGAGCGACCTTTATTCTGTGAGCCTTGACCACCTGCTTAAGGAGGATAATACCATGAACCAAACCTATCAAGAATTTTTAGCAGAAAGCACGAACGCAGTGAGGGCAAAAAAGAACCTTGGCAAGATCGTAATTCTTTCGGCATATTTTGTTACATGGATTCTTGCAATGCTCTTGTTTTGGAATATTACGGGGAGCGTCGCCAAAGAGTTGGATATTATTTTAAGGTGGATTTTACTGCCTGCTCTTTTGTTTGTTATAACAGCAATTGTTGCGAAAAATGATTATTTTGGAAAAGGGAAATGGTTCTGTATCGTAGGTGCGGCTATCACGTTTCTTACAGTTCCATATACTCAGTTTTTCTTTATACAAGAAACAGAGACAGCTGCTTTTGCTTTTAAATTTCCCAATGTTTCTTACATGGCAGCAGGTATTTTGATTTCCCTTTGCGGTTTGGGAGCAGGTGTTTTGTGGAATAAAATGCTTGCAAAAAAAGCAAATAGCAAAACGCCATTTTGTAAAAAGTAGATCCCAATTTTTGAAGGTACAGCAAAACGCAGGCCGGCTTTAGGCTTTGATACTTTTGATGCCGGCCGACTGTTTGACTTTTCGCTTTTTTGGGCGTATAATTAGAATAAAGTGGGTTTCTGTTGCCGTTCTATTTCTAAAAACCGGCCGGAGCCCGGGAATCTATTGCGAGGAGGAAGCGAGAATGCCAGTGCTTTGGCGAAAGAAACTCTGTAAGCCTTTTGCGTTGCTGCTCTGCGCGGCGCTGACGGTGGGGCTGTTCCCCCTTCAGGCCGGCGCGGTCACAAGGGTAACGGCCAACATGCGCCCGGATATCACCATTGTGATCGATGGCAGTAAGCGCAGCTTTTTCAACGTGGATGGACAGCAGGTGCATCCCATCCTTTATCAGGGTACTACCTACCTGCCTGTGCGTGCCATTGGGGAACTGATGGGGAAGAATGTCGATTGGAATGGCGACACCAAAACCGCCACTCTTTCCGGACCCCGTACCGCCCCAACCACGACGGGAGTGCCGGATCCCCAGGCAAAGGTGCAGCCGGTGGACCTTTCCGTTCGAGACGATTTCACCATTGTTGTGGACGGTGTGGTGCGTAAATTCGCGGATGTGAACGGGAATACGGTGTACCCGGTGTTATACCAGGGCTCTACCTACCTGCCTGTGCGTGCCATTGGGGAGCTTATGGGAAAGAAGGTCCAATGGGATGGAACCACTCAAACCGCCACCCTTTCTGAAGACGATGACCTTGTAACCGATGCCGATAGCTTCAGCGGCACAGGCATAAGCTTGCTTTCTGCCGAAGAGGCAAAGGCGAAGGCCTTGGCCCATGCGGGGCTGAGCGCCGGGCAGGTCACCTTTTCCAAGCAGAAGCTTCACCGGGAAGAGGGCCGCTGGGTTTATGAAATCGAATTCTTCGCCCAGAACCAGTGCGAGTATGAATATGAGATCGACGCTGCTACCGGCGCCGTTTTGAGCATGGAGTGCGAAAAGGAGCATGGCAGTTTTCCCACAGAAATCAGCAGCGACCAGGCCAGGGATATCGCGCTGGCCAAGGTGCCGGGGGCTGCTTCCCACCATGTGACCTGTCTGGAGCTGGAAAGCCATAGCCATGGCCATTGTTACCAGGTAGAGATCCTTTATGGCGATAGGGAATATGCCTGCGAGATCGACGCCATTACGGGGAATGTGCGGGAATTCCATTGGGATTACTGCCACCAGGACGGAGACCATTACAGCGGCGGCCACCACAACGGGAGCCATCACGGCTGCTGAGGGCAGAAGATTTGGGCAAAGACAGCGGTCGCCTTTTGGGTCATGAGTAAACCGGGGAAAAGCGGAGATCTCCCGGAACCCATCTCCGAAATTTCTCATAAAGTAAAGGGCCTGTTGCAGAATTTTCGTTCTGCAACAGGCCCTGGCATTTTCTTTTCGAAATGGGCACCTCCAAAATATCCGGCAGCTTGACATCTTTTTCCATATCTTGTATGATGATTCCAGAGCCTAGCCGGATATCTTGAGGGGAAACCGGGCTGGGGAATATCAAAGAGATAAATTTTAGGAGGGTGTCTTATGAAGTTCAAAAAATTAGTTGCGCTGCTTTTGGCCTTATGCCTTTGCGGGGCCTGTCTGCCCTTTTCGGCTGCTGCCGCTTCCCTGCCCTTTAAGGATGTCAAGGCGGGCGATTGGTTCTTTGAAGATGTGAGCTATGTATACCGGAAGGGCTTGTTTTCCGGAACGACCAAAACCACTTTTGCCCCCAATTCCTATATGGATCGAGGCATGGTAGCCACTGCCCTTTACAAGCAGGCCAAAAGCCCTAAGGTTTCCGGCTATACCTTGTTCAGCGACCTTTCGTCTAAATCTTACTACAAAAACGCGGTGCTTTGGGCCGATTCCAGAGGCATTGTGAACGGTACCAGCGAAACCAAGTTTTCCCCTGCCTCTAAGGTGACTCGGGAGCAGCTGGCCGCGTTGTTTTACCGTTACGCTGTACTTTATGTGGGGGTGGACGGTTACGCCGGCGATGTGGATTTAAACGATTTCCAGGACGGCTGGCAGGTGAGCTCTTATGCCGAAAAAGCCATGCGCTGGTGTGTCTCCAAAAAGATTATCACAGGGAAAAACGGCGGCACGATACTGGATCCTGCCGGGAAGGCTACCCGAGCTCAGGTGGCGGCCATGCTGAGGAGGTTCGGCGAACTTCCTCAGGAGCAGGGTACCGGCTACCAAAGCACGCTGGATCCACTGCTGAAGAACAGCACAGGCGCTTTTAATCGCAGCCTCTACTACGACCTGGACGGCGACGGTCAAGAGGAGCTGCTCACCGCCTATGGCTCCAAGCTCAACGATTTTCCTTGTGAGGTAGCTTCCGTTTATACAATAAGCGGCGGGGAAGTGGTTCCCCTGCTGACAGAAGAAAGCATGTTCACCTTGGCGGGCGGCCCTTCCGGCCGTATAGGCGCGGTGGAACAGAACGGGGAAATTCTTGCCTGTGTGTTTTTGGAAAGCGGCGGCACCGGCGGGGAAAGCTTCCGCCGCAATGGAACTTACAAGTTTTACCGGCTTTTGGGAACTGAACTGGAAAAGGCTGCGGAATGCAATTACCAGGTAAACTACATCCATGATAAACCTCAGTCCGCTTCTGATACAGCAGTACTCACCGAGTATGGAGCGGAACGAACCCTCAGCTACTTTGAATTCCAAAATTGGGTAAATTCCATCAACTGGAAGGCCAGGGTTTACGTTACTGCCTAAGGGCTTTTGGAAGCCTTGCCTGTAAAGCGAAAAGCAGAGTTCCTGCCGGAAAAGGCGGGAACTCTGCTTCTGCCTTCCGGCAAATTTTATTGCGGGTAGCTATTCTTAAAGGGGGAGCCAACTAAAAGCACGCCGGTCCTTTTTTGCAGTTTCAAGTGCCCCTGCCGAAAACCGGCAGGGGCACTATGGCTTTCCCAGAGCTTTGTTCAGCCTTTAGAGGCTTCCCAATATTTGTTGTAAATTTCCATGGCCCGGGACAGGCCTACATTTTCCAAAGAAGCCAGGTAATCGTCCCATTCGGCGTTGATATCGGCCTCGCCGGTAACCCACTGGGCCAGCTTCTGGTCCACAATGTTCCGAATATCGGTCCGCAGTACGCTGAGTTCAGCGTTGTCTTCGGAAGAATAGAACATCATGGGGTAAATTTCGTCTTCCGAAGGAATATAGGGGGTGTAAATGGCGTCGATGTTCACTTTTTCCTCTGCCCAGCTGTTGGGGATGAGCTTTTCATCGAATTCCTTGCTGATGTAGTAAGGGCCCCGGTCACCGAAGCCATTCATCCACAGCCAGCTGTCGAAGGTGACCTCGGGATCGCCGCTTTCCAGTACCTTTACCTTGCCGTCATCCTGCTTTTCCAGGCTGACGCCGTAAGAGCCAAAGTAAAATTGGACGCCAATTTCGGGGTCATAGAATTCGTTGACATATTTTAGGGCCGCATCTTTGTCTTGGCAGGAATCGGAAAGGGCCCAGCTGAATTGGGTTGTAGACAAGGTTAGGGGGTTAGAGCTCCAAAGCTGGTCGCCATGAGGCCCCTTTAAAGGCGGCAGCGTAACATAACTGTCTTTGTTGGCCTCGCCTACGCCGGAGGAAACTGTCCAGGCAGAGGCAACCCCTACAACCTGTGGGTCGGAGGCGTAGTTTTTGGCGGAATATTGGGAACCATCCTGAGTGAAGGATTCCGGATCGATCAACCCCTTTTCGAACAGCTCGTTTAGGTAGATTAGGCATTCCTTGTACTGTTCCATGGTGGGCACGAAGTGCAGGGCGTTTTCCTTTATCATCAGCAGCTCTTCGTTATCGGAAAATTCGTTATAGGTCACGCCGAAGGCGCCAAGCAAAGCCAGAAGTGCGTTATTGTTATAGCCCGCGCCGTTGCCCATCATAGGAATTTCATCCTGCTGGCCGTTTCCGTTAGGGTCTTTATCCCGGAAAGCCTCCAGCACGGTTACCAGTTCATCGGTGGTAGTGGGCATGGACAGGCCTAAAGTATCCAGCCAGGACTTGTTAATAAACACATTGGTCAAGGTTTTGGGACGCAAGGGCATGCGGGAAGGCAGGAACATCACGGAACCGTCTTCCAGGGTAGCCACGTTCTTGATGCCGGGCTCTTCCTCAAACATTTTTGCCACGTTGGGGAGCTTGTCCAGCAGGGGGGCTAAATCGGTAAACAAATCTTTGTTGCTCACCACGTCGGTGGCCAGAAGGGTATGGTTTCCAAAAAACATATCCGGTAGGTCGCCGCCGGCCAATACTAAGGCTTTCCGTTCATTCCAGCTATCTACCGACCGGTAGATTTCCCATTCTACATGAACGCCGGTGGAGGCCTCAATCTCTTGAATAGAAGGGAACTCGTTGGGTTCCAGCTTACCTTGCTCGCTCATGCAAATGATGGCGCTTAGGGTGTTGCCGCCGGTTTCCCCGGTATCGCTGGGCTCCCCGGCCTCACCGGCAGAAGAAGTTTTACTGGAGTTGGGCGTGCCGGCATCACCGGAACTATTGTTGGCGTTGCCGCCGCATCCCGCCAGTGAGGCAAGAACCAAGAGGGCCGATATCAGAAGGGATGTCAGGCGCGTGAGGCTGTGCTTTCGTGTGTTTTTCATATTTTTTCCTCCGTTTCAATGAATCTATATTCATGGCCGGAGACCTTGGAAAATGGGCCCGTTCCCCAAAAGCCGACGGCACAAATACAGGCCTTTTTTTCAGCCCTTAATGGAGCCGATCATCACGCCTTTTTCGAAATACTTCTGTAATAAGGGATACAAAATAATCATAGGCAGAGTAGAAACCACGATCAGAGCATATTTCAGCAGGTCGGCCAAAAGCCGCCGGGATTCACTGCCCAGAGAAGAGGCTTCCACTGCCTGGTTTTCCACTAAAATGCTTCGCAGCACCAGCTGTAAGGGTACAAGGTCTTTGTTTTGCACATAAATCAATGCCCTCATATACTCGTTCCAATATCCCACCGCGTAATAAAGGCCTATCACCGCGATAATGGCTTTGGAAAGGGGCAGGACAATTTGAAACAAAAACCGGGTGTAGCTGCAGCCGTCTATACGCGCCGCCTCGAACAGCTCCTCCGGAATAGAAGTTTGAAAGAAGGTACGGGTGACAATCAGGTTATAAACGCTTACGGAGAAGGGCACGATCATCACCCAAATGGTGTTTACCAAATGCAAGTTCTGCATAAGGAAGTAGGTGGGGATAAGCCCGCCGGAAAAGAACATGGTAAAGGTGAAGAAGAACATCAAGGGCTGCCGGAAAGGCGTTTCTTTTCGGGAAAGGGCGTAAGCAGCAGGAATGGTAAACAGAAGGCTTAAAAGGGTGCCGGAGAAGGTATAAAATAAGGTGTTCCGGTATCCAATCCAAACCCGGGCGTCTTCAAAAACCTTTTCGTAGCCCATGAAATTGATTTCTTTGGGCCAAAGCAAGATCTCGCCCCGAGAAACTGCCATGGGGTTGCTAATAGAGGCGATACACACAAAATATACCGGGTAAGCGGCGACCACCACAGCGAGGAAAATGACAGTATACACCAGAATGTCGATGAGAATATCGGAAAGGCGTTTTTGTGTAGGGCGATGGACTCTTTTTTTCATGAGAATACTCCTTTCCTTACCACAGGCTGGTGTCGGCTACTTTTTTGCTGACCTGGTTTACAAAAAGCAGCACAATAAAATTGATAACGGTATTAAACAGCCCCACTGCGGCAGAAAAACTGTATTGGGCCGATTTCAAGCCTATTTTGTAAACATAGGTAGAAATCACTTCCGAAACCGCCGCGTTAGAGGGATTCTGCATCAGGAAAATTTTCTCAAAGCCCACGTTTAAAATGTTGCCGGTGTTCAGGATCAGCAAAATCACCATAGTGGGTACCAGGGTGGGAATATCAATGTGGAACAGCTTGTCCAGCCGGTTGGCGCCGTCTACCGTGGCGGCCTCGTAAAGGGAAGGGTCCACGCTGGAAAGGGCTGCCAGGTAAATGATGGAATTCCAGCCGGTGTGCTGCCAGGCATCCGAGAACACATAAAGCCATTGAAAAGCCCCCAGCTTGCCAAAAATATTTACCCCCTTTATGCCAAAAGCCTTGCAAATGCCCCCGTAAATGCCGCCGGAGGGAGAAAGCAGTACGTTCAGCATGCCTACCGCCACCACCACAGAAATAAAGTGGGGCATATAGGTAAGGGTTTGGGCTGCCTTGCGCACTTTTTCTTTTTGAATTTGGTTTAGCAGCAGGGCCAGAAAAATAGGAAGCGGAAAGTTGACAACCAGCGAAAGCAGACTGATCTTCACCGTATTTCCAATTAAGCTGCCGAAGGTAGGCAGCCGGAAAAACCTTTCGAACTGGGCCAGTCCCACAAAGGAGCTTCCCAAAATTCCCTTGCTGGGAACGAAATCTTGGAAAGCCATAATAATGCCATACATGGGAAAGTAGTTGAATACCAGCACCAGCACCACGGCGGGCAGCAAAAACAGCAGCAGCTCTTTATATTGCAGGCATCTTTTCCAAAGAGAAAAGGAAGGCCCGGAAGGTTTTCCTGGCGTGTTTGGTTTTTTCTTCATGGAGACCCCATCTTTCCTTTGACAAACGAAATCTTGCCCGGCAAATTTGTCAAAATGTTTTTGTTTATTTGCAAAAATTTTAGCAAAACGCTTCTCGATTTTCAATCCACATAAATTATGATGAAAAAACGGGATTTTTAAAGAAATTTCCGGTGTTTTTGTTTTGGCTGTCAAAGCTGTCTGTACTTTAGTTATAACGGTATAAAAATTGTATAAAAAAGGAATGAATCGGATATATTGACAAGAAAATTATAAATTGCGATAATAAAACCAGACGAATAGACGCGTTTTTTGGGGAAAGGCAGGGAGAAATGAAAGGTAGGTCTGTATTATGGAAGATCATCACCGCTTTTTTTATTATTACTATTCTTCCGGTAGGAGTGATCACCGCGTTCTTTTACCCGCAAAATTATAAAATTCTGAATAATGTCATGGAAGACGAGCTTACCGGTTCTGCCCAGCGAACGGTGGAAAAGCTGGACGAGGAATTTTTAAAGATCTTCAAAGCTGCCATTGACATTAAAACCACTTTTTTTAAGCAGGTGTGGGGAGAAGAAGGCTCTTACTCCTATGCCCAGCAGGTAAGAGAGCTGCTGAAAACTGCCAGAAGCAACAGCACCTTGGCAGAGGATGTACTGCTGTACCAGCCGGAAAGCCAGCATATTTATTCCCAAAACGGCACGATAAGCCAGGAATATTTCCAAAACATATTGTATTGCTTCCATGGGGCCAACAAAGAGGACATGCTTTCCGAACTGAGCTCGGCTTCCCCCTCTTTGTTTTATGTGCCTTCCTTTTCTTACAGCATTTATAACGAACTGAATTCCAGCCCCATGCTGGTACTGGCCTATCCTCTTTCAAAAAAGATGGGGTGGGCGCTCTTCTTCCTGCCGGAAAATAAGGTGCGCGGCCTTATTTCCGGCGTCAGCGGCAATTCCCACAATTATTTGCTCTACGGCGCCGAAACCATTTATCTTTCCGCTTCCCCCACCCTTACCCAGGAAGAAATGTGGAGTACCGTGCAAAAACAGCGGGCCGGGGTAGAGGTAGATTCCTTTACCTCTTACTCCTGTTCCTGCAAGACGATGAAGCTCACCTACCAGGTTTTCGAAGTGAATGAACTGCTTTACCGCGATTTGAACCGCCTGCTGCAAACCACCATTGCCGTGGTACTGCTCATTGTTGTGGCCGGAGTTTCCGCCATGCTGGTGATCATTCGCACCAACTACCGTCCCCTTATTCATATCTTGGAAAAGATCTCCGGCACGCCAGACCTTCCGGAAGGCGCCCAGGGAGGTTCGGAATATGAGCGGCTGCAAAGCGGCATTTCCAACATGCAGAACCGGAATATCAAGTTGAATTCCACCCTGCAGGCTTACCGGGAAAATTACAAATCGTTGTTTCTTTATGAGTTCCTTTCGGGCAGCATACAAAAGATCAATGACCTCACAGATGTGGAGGAGCGGCTGGAAATTGAGCTTTACCACAGGTTTCTTGTACCCGTTTTCCTGGAATTTCGGGAAGATAAAGCCCTGGCCGATTCTCCTATCCTGCTTACGGTAGACATGCTCAACCGGCGCTTCCGGAGCCTGAACCAGGAAGAAATTCAAATGGTGTTTTCTGCCTGTATGGAAAAGAATTCCATTTTTTGCCTGGCCAGTGTTCGGGGAGAGCCGGAGGAATTCCGTTCCGGCCTCTTAGAGGATTTTTTGCGGCGGGAGGTTTTTGGCCTTTTTGAGATGAAGCAGGCAGGCCCCTTTTACGCGGTCATAGGAAAGGGCAGCGACGACATTTACGAGGCAAAAGAAAACGTACAGCTGCTTTACCAGTTTTTAGATTCCGCCCTTATCAAAAACCTGCCCAACTATTCTGTTTCTGAGGTGGAACGGCTGCAGGCTTCGGAAAGCTCAGGCCCTCTTCATCCTTTTGGTACGATTTACGATCTTACCCATGCAGTGGACAGCCGGGATGTTATCAAGGTCCACCAGGTGGTGGAATCTATTATTCAGGTGCTTACCTCCGCCTCTACTTCCATCGCCGTGGCGAAAATGCTTTTTGGCCAGGCCATGTTTGTGTTCCAAACCGCCAATCCCAATTTTCTTTTTCCCTCAGAACCTGAGGGGGAAGGCTCCGAACTCTATTCCACCAACCAAATGGCACTGATTTTGCGAGAGCAGGAGCAAAAGCTTTCCCAGCTCTTTGAACAGGAAACCCGTTCGGTGGGTACCCACCGCCGGGATATCATGGCCTATGTGAACGAACATTTTTTAGACCAGAATTTTTCCATCGCGGCGGTGGCGGAGCATTATCACATGCAAATTTCCAATATGAGTGCCTATTTTAAGAAGTGCTACCAAATCACTTTCCAGCAGTATGTTTCTAAGAAAAAGGTAGAAAAGGCCCAAAGCCTTTTGGTGGAAACCAGCTTAACTCTGGAAGAAATTTCCCAAAGGCTGGGCTACGCCAACGCCTCCAGCTTCAGCCGCAGTTTTAAGCGGGTAGTGGGCATCACCCCGGGAGAATACAGGGAAAGGTAGGGAAGGAGCCATTTGAAAACCTGGCGCGGTTTTGTTTGAGGGAAGCGGCAAAAACCTGTTGACAGGTTCCTTCCCCTATGGTAGACTTAATGCAATCGAAACGACATTAGCCTTAGAGTCTTTTGGAAGCGATTATCTGGACCACTCCGGTCTTTCGGGGTCAAGGCCATACGGACAGCCGGGTCCACTGCCGATGGGCGGTTTTTTCGCCGCCCTTATTGATGGAGTTAAAAGCTCAAATTTTATAAGTTGGTTCCTTTTAAAAACCGAATGCGCTCTGCGCAGACTTGTGAAACGGTCAATAAGAGTAGTAAAAGTATAATTGCTATATAGACTCTGAGAGACGAATTTTTCTTTATAGCGCACCTTTTTTTCTTGCCGATTTGTGCTGCAACGGGCAAAAGAAAAACGCTTATTTAGAATTTTACGCAAGCCGCGCCGCGCGGGGCTTGCGTTTTTTATTTTTGGGGAAAAGAAAGCCTTAGAAAGGGAAGGGAAATGAAGCGTTTGAAGTATGACCAGCGCCGGGCACCAATTTATGAGGCGTTAGAGAAATTCCGGCAAATGCGGGTGGTGCCCTTTGACGTTCCGGGCCATAAAAGAGGCCGGGGAAACCCGGAACTGGCCGAGTTTTTGGGCCAGAAATGCGTTGGCATCGATGTCAACAGCATGAAGCCCCTGGACAACCTTTGCCATCCTGTTTCTGTAATCCGGGAGGCAGAAGAGTTAGCAGCCGACGCCTTTGGGGCAGCTCATGCCTTTTTAATGGTGGGAGGCACCACCAGTTCTGTACAAAGCATGGTGCTTACCGCCTGCAAGCGGGGAGATGAAATCATTTTGCCCCGAAACGTACACCGAAGCGTCATCAATGCTCTGGTGCTCTGCGGCGCGGTGCCAATTTATGTAAATCCAGAGGTGGACCAGCGGCTGGGCATTTCCCTGGGTATGAAGCGGGAACAGGTGCAAAAGGCTATACAGGAACACCCCAACGCGGTAGCGGTGTTGGTGAACAACCCTACCTATTACGGCGTTTGCTCCGACCTGCGGGCTATTGTGCGCATGGCTCACCAGGCAGGCATGCTGTGCCTGGCGGATGAGGCCCACGGCACCCACTTCTATTTTGGCAACGGGCTTCCGGTTTCCGCTATGGCGGCCGGAGCCGACATGGCTTCTGTCTCCATGCACAAAAGCGGGGGCAGCCTTACCCAATCCAGCTTTTTGCTTACCGGTCCCGGGGTTCATGCCGGGTACGTGCGGCAGATCATCAACCTGACGCAAACCACCTCGGGCAGCTACCTTTTGATGTCCAGCCTCGATATTAGCAGGCGGAACCTGGCCCTTCGCGGGCGGGAGGTGTTCCACCAGGTTTCCACTATGGCGGCCTATGCCCGGGAGGAGATCAACGCGGTGGGGGGCTATTATGCCTTTGGCAGCGAACTGGTCAACGGGGATTCCGTTTTTAATTTCGATACCACCAAGCTCAGCGTCCACACGCTGGAGATCGGTCTGGCGGGCATAGAGGTCTACGATATTCTTCGGGATGAATACGACATTCAAATTGAGTTCGGGGATATCGGGAACATCTTAGCCTACCTTTCCATTGGCGACCGGCCCCAGGAGTTGGAACGGCTGGTCAGTGCTTTGGCGGAAATTCGCCGCCGTTACCAAACTGATGGCACCGGGCTTTTGAGCCAGGAGTATATTGACCCACAGGTGGTCACAAGCCCCCAGGAGGCCTTTTACGCGCCTAAAGTGAGCGTTCCTTTAAAAGAGGCCTGCGGCAGGGTATGTACAGAGTTTGTGATGTGCTATCCGCCGGGAATTCCCATTTTGGCCCCGGGAGAACGGATTACCCAGGAAATTCTAGACTATATCGAATATGCCAAGGCCAAGGGATGCAGCATGACGGGCCCGGAAGATCCTGGCATAGAGAACATCAACGTATTGGAGTAAAGAAAGGGGCATTGGCAGAATGGAAATGTGGTTCAGCGAATTTCATACGCCCGATGTAAAACACAGCATTCGGGTGAACAAACAGCTTTATTCCAAAACCAGCGCCTACCAGCGTATCGATATTTTTGAAACCCCGGAATTCGGCCGAGTGCTCACTTTGGATGGCAATGTGATGCTCACCGAACGGGACGAATTTATCTACGACGAAATGATCACCCATGTGCCCATGTCGGTACACCAAGGAATCACCGATATTTTAGTTATCGGCGCGGGAGACGGCGGCGTGGTGCGGGAGCTCACTCGTTACGACAGGGTAGAGCGTATAGACCTGGTAGAGATGGACGAGCTGGTGGTGGAGGCTTGCCGGGCTTATTTGCCCAGCAACGCCTGCCGTATGGACGACCGTCGAGTTCATATTTATTTTGAAAACGCCTTGAAGTTCATTCGCCGCTGTGAAAAGAAATATGACTTGATTATTGTAGATTCCACCGATCCTTTCGGCCCATCCGAGGGCCTGTTCACCCGGGAGTTTTACGGCAACTGCTACAACGCCTTAAAGGATGACGGCATTATGGTGAACCAGCAGGGCAGCCCATTTTATGCCGATGACGCCGAGGCCATGAAGCGCAGCCATAAACGCATTGTGAACACCTTCCCCATCAGCCGGGTATACCAGGCCCATATTCCCACCTATGCGGCAGGGTATTGGCTGTTTGGCTTTGCCAGTAAAAAGTACCACCCCACCGACGACCTGGACGCCGCCGCTTGGAACGCCCTGAACCTGCGCACCCGCTATTACACCACCCGCCTTCACCTGGGCGCCTTTTGCCTGCCTGCCTTTTTGGAAGAGATGCTTTGCGAGGTGGAGAAGTGACCGTCGGGCCCCGATGCCAGTTTTATATTGGCTTTGCGGGAAACCTGTGGGCCTTGGAGAGAAAAGAAGCCCTTACAAAATTTGAAGGAAACGGAGTGTAAAACCGTGCTAGCTCCCAACGTTGAAACTTTTTTGGGCTGTGATGCCTCCTATGAAAGCGCCAGTATCGTCCTTTATGGTGCCCCCTTTGATTCCACTACCAGTTTCCGCCCTGGAGCCCGGTTTGGCCCTCCGGCCATGCGCCATGAAAGTTTTGGGCTGGAAACTTACAGCCCTTACCAGGAAAAGGACCTGGCGGACTACGCCATTTTCGATAGCGGTGATTTGGAGCTTTGCTTCGGAAGCAGCGAACTGGCTCTGAGCCAGATAGAAGGCAGGGCAGCGGAAATCTTAAAAGATGGAAAGCTCCCCCTCCTTTTGGGTGGGGAACATTTGGTGACCTTGGGTGCGGTGCGGGCGGTAGTGAAAGAATACTCGGAGCTGCACATTCTCCACTTCGATGCCCATGCCGACCTGCGGGAGGACTATTTGGGGGCACGGCTCAGCCATGCCTGCGTTATGCGCCGGTGTCACGAGCTTCTGGGAGATGGGAGAATCCATCAATTCTGTATTCGCAGCGGCGATCGGGAAGAGTTCCGCTTTGCCAAAGCCGGGCACACCGAGCTTTCCACCTTTTCCTTTCAGGGCCTGGAAGAGTCGGTAGCCGCCCTAAAAGCCCAGAATACCCCCGTTTACCTTACCATCGACCTGGATTGCTTGGATCCTTCCCTGTTTCCTGGCACCGGCACGCCGGAAGCCGGCGGCGTCACCTTTCCGGAGTTGCTTGCCGCCATTGAGCTGGCGGCAAAGGCCAAAATTGTGGCGGCCGATGTAAACGAGCTCGCCCCTATGTTAGATGCCAGCGGAGCCTCCACTGCCGTGGCCTGCAAAGTGCTGCGGGAGCTGATGCTGGCCCTGCTTTAACCTTGGCACATCGGGAGTTGGAGGGCAATATGAAAATACGGAAAATGCGGATTGGCGATTATGAGCAGGTTTATGCCCTGTGGACCTCGTGTGCAGGAATGGGGCTAAATAATCTCGACGATTCCAGGGCTGGAATTGACGTGTTTCTGAGAAGAAACCCGGATACTTGTTTTGTTTGTGAAATCGGGAACCAGGTTGCGGGCGTAATTATGGCCGGCAATGACGGCAGAAGGGGATATATTTACCACACGGCCGTAAGTTCGCAGCATAGAAGGCGAGGAATTGCACGGAAGCTGGTAGATACCGCACTGGATGCGTTAAAGCAGATAGGCATCCATAAGGTGGCGCTGGTGGTTTTTGAAAGAAACGAAGACGGCAATAAATTTTGGGAAAAATTGGGGTTTTCCCTTCGTGAAGATTTGGTTTATCGCAACAAAGCGCTTGCCGAAATTGTTAGAAGAGATACATAAACCCTATTGTTTGCAAATGGAGATCTTTCTTAGCTATGAGGGAGCATGGTACCTGGCCGGAGCTGTTTTCAACGGCGGGAGTATAATCCGGAGAGGAACGCTTAAAAGCCGGAAACGACGGTATCGATTAGGGGAACTCAGTGCTTCTATTATATGCTTTTTGTAAATCAGGAAAAGGAGTTGGAAAAACATGAGTAGAGTATTGGTGATCGGCTGCGGGGGAGTGGCCTCGGTGGCCATTCAAAAATGCTGTCAGGTGAGCCAGGTCTTTTCTGAGCTTTGCATTGCCAGCAGGACCAAATCGAAATGTGATAAGCTGGCAGAGGAGCTGGCTTCTAAAACCAAGACAAAGCTTACCACTGCCCAGGTAGACGCCGACGATACCCAGCAGGTGATAGACCTTATCAAGTCTTATCGGCCCGACTTGGTGATGAACATTGCCCTGCCCTACCAGGACCTTACCATTATGGATGCCTGCCTGGCCTGCGGTGTCAACTACATGGACACCGCCAACTATGAGCCGGAAAATATCGACGACCCCCAGTGGCGGGCCATCTACGAAAAGCGCTGCAGGGAAGCAGGCTTTTCCGCTTATTTCGATTATTCCTGGCAATGGGCCTACCGGGAAAAGTTTCAAAAGGCCGGTCTTACTGCCCTTTTGGGCTGCGGCTTCGACCCGGGCGTCACTCAGGCCTACTGTGCCTATGCCCAAAAGCATGAGTTCGATACCATCGATACCATCGATATTTTAGACTGCAACGGCGGCGACCACGGCTATGCCTTTGCCACCAACTTCAACCCGGAGGTAAACCTGCGGGAGGTAAGCGCTCCCGGCAGCTATTGGGAAAACGGGAAGTGGGTGGAAGTGCCTCCTATGAGCATCAAGCGGGAATACAATTTCCAACAGGTAGGGGAAAAGGATATGTACCTGCTCCACCATGAGGAAATAGAATCGCTGGCGGTGAATATCCCCGAGGTAAAACGCATCCGGTTCTTCATGACCTTTGGCCAAAGCTACCTTACTCATATGCGCTGCCTGGAAAACGTGGGCATGCTTTCCGCAACGCCCGTGAATTTTGAAGGCCGGGAAATTGTGCCCATCAAATTTTTGAAGGCTCTGCTGCCGGACCCTGCCACCCTGGGCCCCCGCACCAAGGGAAAAACCAACATCGGCTGCATTTTCACGGGGAAAAAAGACGGCAAGGAAAAAAGCTACTATATCTATAACGTGTGTGACCACCAGGAATGCTACCGGGAGGTAGGTTCCCAGGCCATCAGCTACACCACCGGCGTGCCCGCCATGTGCGGTGCCCTGATGCTCCTTACCGGAGCCTGGAACAAGCCCGGCGTGTTCACTGTAGAGGAGTTTGACCCCGACCCGTTCCTGGAAGCCCTGGGCAAATACGGTTTGCCCCACCAGGAAGATCACGCCCCTGCTTTGGTGGATTGAGAATGGGGCAGACAACACTTCACCCGGCCTTTCGGCTTTTGGAGGGCCGTCCCCTGGAAGAGGCGCTGGGGAAACTTCCCACGCCCTGTTATGTGCTGGAAGAGAAAGGGCTGCGCCGGAATGGGGAAATATTGGCCAAGCTGGCAAACGATACAGGCTGTAAGATGCTGCTGGCTCAAAAGGCCTTTTCCAATTTTAACCTTTATCCGGTATTGGCCCCCTTTTTGGTGGGTACGGAGGCCAGCGGCCTTTATGAAGCCCGGCTGGGCGCGGAAGAGCTGCCCGGTAAGGAAGTGCATGTTTTTTCCGCCGCCTACCGGGAAGAAGAGCTGGAACAGCTTTTGCGCTATGGAGATCACATTGTGTTCAATTCCCTGGGGCAGCTGGAAAAATATGGCCCAAAGGCTAAAGCCGCCGGAAAGAGCCTTGGCCTTCGCATCAATCCGGAATGTTCCACCCAGGAAGGTCATGCCATCTACGACCCCTGTGCCCCGGGCAGCCGCTTGGGCGTTACTCGAGCCCAATGGCAGGAACAGGGCGGGGAAGAGCTCTTGGAGCTGCTGGACGGCCTTCATTTCCATACCCTCTGTGAGCAGGATTCCGACGCCTTGGAGCTTACCTTGAAGGCGGTGGAGCAAAAGTTCGGGGATTTGCTGCCCAAAATGAAATGGCTGAACTTTGGGGGAGGCCATCATATTACTCGCCCCGGCTACCATATGGAACGGCTGGAAAGCTGCATCCGCTATGCCCAAAACACCTGGGGGGTACAGGTCTATTTAGAGCCGGGGGAGGCTTGGGCCTTAAACGCCGGTTATTTGCTCACCCGGGTGCTGGATCTTTCCAAAAACGGAGCTTTTCGATTGGCCATTTTAGATGCCAGTGCCGCCTGCCATGCTCCGGATGTGTTGGAAATGCCCTACCGCCCGCCGCTCCATGGCGCGGGCGAGCCCGGAGAACTTTCTTTTTCCTACCGGTTGGGAGGCCCCACCTGCCTGGCGGGAGATGTGTGGGGCGATTACAGCTTTTCTGCCCCCCTGGCCCAAGGGGAACTGCTGGCCTTTGGCGATATGGCCATTTACACCACCTGCAAAAACAACACCTTTAACGGCATGCCTTTGCCCAATATTTACGTTCGGCGGGAAAACGGCGCCTTGGAGTGTCTGGCCCAATTCGATTACCAGGATTTCAAAAACCGTCTGGGAAGCTAAAGGGAAAGTTTTTGTCCCGACAGGTTTTCCCTCACAAATATGCCGTAAAAAACAAAAAAATATTGCTGTTTTGAAAGGAGTTCACAATGAAACAGAATTTGCAAGAAACCGGTTATGAATTTCTGGTAGAGAAAGAAGCCATGTGGGCAGAAATGCTGATCCAGGCTTTAAAAGAAAATGGCATTCCGTACACTGCTTTGCCTGTATATGGGGCTGGGCTAGTGATAAAGGCGGGGGTGAAGGAGCGGATGCGAATTTTTGTTCCCGCCGAAAAGAAGCCCCAGGCAGAAGAAATACTGGAAGAGCTTTTTTCCGGTTCTGAAAACCAATAATGACATTTAGAAGCCTTCCTATTTACGTTTCTTTTGTTGGACAACAGTACTTGCTGAAAAAGAAAGGATTTTCAGCGGGCTGTGGTTTCTTTGTAAGTGTTCTCCAGGGTGCGCCCGATTTTCTAAAAGTTGATAAAGTTCTCAAAGGATATCCTGTAAAGCAAAAAAATGAGCGCGCCCGGTGTGGGAGCGCTTTGAAAAGAGGGTTTGCTATGGATGGAAAAACTACCGTGAAATATCTGCAAAGTTATATCAGGCAAAAGGATTACCACCCTGAATTATCTAAGGATTATTTTTTAAAGCTTTCCGAAGAGGTGGGGGAGCTTTCCCGTGCCATGCGAAAGGGCCAGAAGGCCCCAAATTACCAAGAGATCAAAGGCACCATCGATGAGGAACTGTGGGATGTGATCTACTACGCCATGGCGATCGCGAATTTATACGATATCGATTTAGAGCAGGTGATCAAATCCAAAGCGGCTATCAGCCAAAGCAAATACCCTTCATCGGTTGCGTTTGAGGAAAACAGGTAAATTCCACTTTATTATTTTTCGTGTCTTTTTGGGGAAAGAGGGCAAGACAAACCCGTGGGGTCTGTCTTGCCCTCTTACTTTATGGCGGGGTTCATATGACCAGGTGGAAGGCGGCTCCGCCGCCGAGAGCGTCTTCTACCCAGAGCTTTCCCTTGTGCAGCTTGGCGATCTCTCGGGCCACACAGAGGCCAAGGCCGAAGTGTTCTTTGTCTTGCCGGGAGGAATCGGCTCGGTAGAACCGCTGGAAGATCTGCTCCTTTTCTTCGTCGGGCACGCCGGGGCCGGTATCTTGTACGGTGAATTTGACTTGGTTTCCCGAAAGGGCCCGCACCTGCAAAATTACATACCCGCCGGGAGGCGTGTAGCAAAGGGCGTTATCCAGCAGCACGGAAAGGGCTTGCTCCACCCTGCCGCCGTCGCAGAAGCATTTTGGCAAAGGGCCTTCCGGAAGGGACACGGTGAGGGCGATATCCCTTTCCCGGGCTGGGCCCAAAAAACGTTCGTAAATGTTCAGCGCCAGAGTATCCGCTTCGGTCCATTCTCCACGCATGCTCCAGGTGTGGCTGTCTGCGCTGGCCAGGGCCAACATATCGTCGATAAGCCGGGACATTCGGGTTCCCTCCGCCCGAATGTTTTCTTCAAACTGCTTTTGTTCTTCGGGCCCGGCTCCTTCCAGGGCAGATAAATTGGAAAGCATCACCGCCAAGGGGGAACGTAGCTCATGGGAGGCCGCCGCGATGAACTGGGTCTGCTTTACCCGACTTTCCTCAATGGGGCGCAGGGTGCGGCGGGTGAAAAAGTGGGCGAAGGTTCCCAGGGCTGTTACCCCCAGCAGGTCCGCCGCGGCGAACAGCAGCCTTTGCAGAAGGATCTCTCTATCGCGCGGGGCAAGGGGGTACACCGCCACAGCGCTGAGAGCGCCGATTTTTCGGGGGAAGACCATAACGGCGCCGTAATATTCCTGGTTATCTTCATCTTTCATGGTAAAATTTGCCTGTTGAGAAAGCACGGCGTTGGCGGAAGGCAAAAAAATATCCAGCCCATATTCTTCGGCGGCAGTCTTTTGTGCCTTTTCCAACAGGCGCTTTTTCTTTTCGCCACCGGAAAGGGTGTTATAGTGAAAAGGCTTGCTGTTGTCGTAAAGGTTCAAAAGCAGGCGCCCTCCGTTTTCGGTTTTGGCCATCCACTGGTCGGTGACCACGGTTTGGTTTTCCAGGTAAGAGACCATGGAGCTCAAAGTGGCTTGGAAGGCCTGACGGTGGTTTTGGCGAATGGCATTTTCGGAAAACGCCAGGCACAACAGGCTCATGGCAAGGAAGATTCCTCCGGTGACCAGGGTGCAGAACAGGGTGAGCTGCCGGTGCTGCTTTTTAAACATGAGGCCCCTCCTCCAAACGGTAGCCTATGCCACGAGCGGTGACGATGCGCAGGGTGCTTTCCAGCATGCAAAGGCGGCGCCGTAAAAAATGGATGTAGTTATCCAAGTTGCCCTCTTCCACCTCGGCTTCCGGGCCCCAAACCCGCAGCAAAAGGGTGCCGCGGGGCAGCGTTTGGGCAGGATTCTTCAAAAAGACCTCAAAAAGGTCGGCCTCCCGTTTAGAAAGCTCACAAATCCCCGCCGGGCCCTTTAGTTGCTTTTGGCCGGGAGTTAAAGTAAGATCGCCGTAAGAAAGGCTTTTGCTTTGTTTCCAGGCAGAGGGCCGCCGGCTCACACTGCGGATACGGGCCATCAGCTCTCCAAAGGCGAAAGGCTTTACCAGGTAATCGTCTGCCCCGGCGTCCAGGCCCTGAATTTTATCTTCTAATTCCCCCAGGGCGGTCAACAAGATCACCGGCAGGTTGATCCCCTTTTGCCGTATGGTTTTTAGCAGAGTGAGGCCGTCCATACCGGGGAGCATGCGGTCCAGCAGCACCAGGTCGCAGGCCCCCTCCAAGATCCACTGCATACCGTCGTCCCCGGTTTCGCAGATATCGGCTGTAAAGCCCTCTTTTTCCAGTTGATATTTTACCGATTCCGCCAGTCGTTTATCATCTTCTACCAGTAAAATGCGCATAGAAGCTTCCTTTCCCAAATCCATAGAAACTGTAATGTTCTCATTTTACCATAGAAATCTCCAAAAAACCTCTAAAGATCAGAACTGCTCTTCTCAAAAAAATTTTTTTGAGTTTAGAGGTTATTTAGAGATACCCATGCTAAGATGTCTGGCAGAATTTACAGAAAGGATATGGTTCCATGAAACACAAGACCAACCGAAAAATTTCCGGGAAACGCGCTGCGGCCTTCCTGGTGGCGATATCGTTGCTTTTCTCCTTGGCGGGGTGCGGCACAGGGGAAGAGCCCGCTTCCTCCAACAGCTCTTCCGCCAAGGGACGTTATGTAGAGACAGCCCTCGCCTTGCCCAAAGATTCCGTGCCCGTGGCTTTGGGGGAAACCGGGGATGAACTTCGGCTGCTTTGCGATAATGGCGCTTACAGTTCAACCGATGGAGGCAAGACCTGGGAGAAGCTGGAACTGGGATCTTCCAACTTTCAAAAGCTCAGCGGGGAGGGCAGGATTTCCCAAGGCAGCTGGGGGGCCGGGGGCGAGCTGTTGTTTACCGCTTATGACGCGGAAGACAAAACCCGTTATTACCTTTTAGACAGTGCGGGAAAAGAACGGGAGCTTCTCATTTCCCTGCCCGAGATAGATTTGGGAGAAGAGGAAAGCGACCCTTCTTCCCAGGGAGTGGAAAGCACGGCGACAGTGGAAGGAGAAACACAGGGAGAAACAGAATTTTCGGAATCGGGCTTTCTTCTGGAAAACAGTCTGAGTGAATTTCAACTGCTGCCCAATGG
This sequence comes from uncultured Neglectibacter sp., assembly GCA_947647615.1. GTDB lineage: Bacteria > Bacillota > Clostridia > Oscillospirales > Acutalibacteraceae > Acutalibacter. Next base: position 44,448 of record CANSKS010000003.1, on the reverse strand, counting down.
CTCTCTCCTTGGCCGGGACCAGGGAGGGGTTATTTACCAGATAGACCAAAATACCGGGGAAATTTTACACACCATTGCCCCTGGCCCGGAGGCCTTCTATTACGACGATTTTGCCGTAACACAAGATACCCTGGTGGCGTATTCTTCCATGGGCGGCGCGGAGCTTTACGACCTTGCCACCTGGCAGCGGAAAGCGCCCGACGAGGCCCTGAGCAGCTTTTTGGCCGGCGGTGAGAAGGGAGTTGTGGGCCAGCCTGCGGAGAGCGACACCAATGTGATTGTAGATTCCCCTTCCGAGTACTTCGTTTCCAACGGAGGAAGTGTTTCTCTTGGGGGCACCGTGAAGCTCTTTACCAAACAGGGGGAAGACGCCTTGTACTTTTGTGGCAGCGGCGGCGTATACCGGCATGTTCCCGGCGGCGCCAGCATGGAACAGGTGATCAATGGAGCCATGACATCTTTGGCAGATCCTTCTTTTCACGTGGCGGATATGCTTAAGACAGAATCGGGCTCCTTCAAGGCTCTTTGCTGGGCAGAATCTGAAAATGGGGCCTACAGCCTTGTGAGCTACGATTTCGACCCGGAGATCTCCGCTGTGCCGGAAACAGAGCTTCGGGCCTATACCCTTTCCGATAGCGCCGGGCTTCGACAGTTCATTGCCATGTACCAAAAGGCCAACCCCGATGTTTACATCAACCTGGAGGTAGCTTTGGAGAACAGCGGCGCTCTTACAAAATCGGACGCTCTGCGGACCTTGAATGCCAACATTATGGCAGGGAATGGCCCCGACTTGCTCTTTTTAGATGGCATGCCCGTGGAAAACTACATGGAAAAAGGCCTTTTGGCAGACCTCACCCAAGTGGTGGAGGAAGCAAAAAAGGAAGGCGGCCTGCTGGAAAATATTGTTTCCGCCTGCCAAAAGGATGGCAAGATCTATGCCGTACCCGGCCGCTTCACCATGCCTGTTCTGGTGGGGGGCAAAGACCAACTGGCCTCCGCTTCCACCCTTGCCGATTTGGCCCAAACAGTGGAAGATCTGCGCAAGGCCGCTCCGGAGCAGCAGGGCATTACCGGGCTGAGGCCTTATAACCTGTTGGAACGGCTGTTTGTGGCAAGCGCTCCGGCCTGGCAAGGGGAAGACGGCACTCTGAACCGGGAAAAGCTGGAGGAATTCTTCCGGCAGTGCCAAAGGATCTACCTGGCGGAAGCGGAAAAGAAACTCTCGAAGGCAGAAAATTCTGAGGATAGCTTAAGCTTCACGGTTTCCTCCTTTGGCCCCTCTCTGCTGGGGATAGACCTGCTTTCCGGCAACGCCAAGCTCCTGCTGGAAACGTTAGATTCCGTATCGGGATTTTCCTGTTTTACCTCTGTGAAAGATAAAATGAAAGACATAAGCCTTGCGCCCCTAAAGGGGCAAGCTGCCAATGTGTTCACCCCAACCGCCCTGGTGGGGGTCAGCGCCAAAAGCAGCCAACCGGAAAAGGCCAAGGATTTTGTGAGATTTCTCCTTTCGGAAAAGGGCCAGCAGCACAGCCAGGGCATCGGCCTGCCGGTGAACCAGGAGGCGCTGAAGGCGCTGCTGCAATCGGGAAGTATGGAAAAAGGCGGCATGGCCGTTATGAGCAGTGATGGCTCTTACAATATAGAGCTGCAGCTGAGGTCTCCTACCCGGGAGGAGACCGCCCAGCTTCTGGAGCTGGTGGCAGCCTTAGATATCCCCGCTTTTCAAGACCAAACCATCCACGACGCAGTCATGGAACAGGGTATGGCTTTCCTTGTGGGAGAGAAGGGCTTAGGGGAAGCGGTAGATGAGGTGCTGAGCCAGGTGGGCCTCTATCTTTCCGAAGCATGAGAAAAGGCAGGAAAAGGGCCGGGGCGGCAGGTTTTTTCTTCCTGCTGCCCAGCCTGTGCGGAACATGTTTTTTTGTGCTGTTTCCTTTTTTAGATGTAGTACACCGTTCCTTTCTCAGCGCGATTTCCGAAGAATGGGTTGGCCTGAAAAATTATGCCGCCGCCCTGGAAACCCCGGCGTTCCAGTTGGCCTGCTGGAATACCCTTCGGTTTTCTTTGGTTTGTATGCCGGCGCTGCTGGTGCTTTCCCTTTTTGCCGGCGTGTTTTTACACCGGCAAAAAGAGCTGGGAAAGACTTTGAAAACAGCCTTTCTGTTTCCCGTGGCGGTGCCGGTGGCTTCGATGGCGCTGGTGTGGCAGGCGGTGTTCCACAGCAAAGGGATGCTCAACGGTCTGCTGAACTGCCTTGGGATCGCTCCGGTAGATTGGATGAACACTCCAGCAGCCTTTTGGGTGCTGGTGGGGAGCTACCTGTGGAAAAACCTGGGGTATGACATTGTTTTGTGGCTGGCAGGACTTTCCGGGATCTCGGAAAGCCTTTATGAGGCCGCCCGGGTAGACGGAGCGGGCGAATGGAAGATTTTTTGGAGGATCACCCTGCCCTGCCTGCGGCCTGCTTTTTTCACGGTGTTTGCCCTTTCGCTGCTTCGGTCCTTCCAGGTGTTCCGGGAGGCTTACCTGGTGGCAGGCGATTACCCCCACGAAAGTATGTACCTGTTGCAGCACCTGTTCAACAACTGGTTTCGAGATCTTTCCTTCGATAGAATGGCAGCCGGTGCCGTTCTGCTGTGTTTGGTTGTTCTCGCCTTGCTTTTGCCCCTGGAAAGGGGGGCGGAAAAGGAATTTTAATATGCGTATTCCCCGTTTTTTCTTTTTGTTTTTACTGTTTTGCCTGGCCTTTCTGGCCCTTTGCCCGGTGCTCCTTCTGCTTTCCGGCGCGTTTATGAGTCCCCGTGAGCTTTCGGAAAATTTGGGCCCTATGCTGGCTGAGACAGAGGGCTATGGGGCCTGGAGCCTTTTGCCCCGGGAACCCACCCTGCGTTCCGTGGTAGAGCTGCTGTTAGATTCCCCGGAGTTCTTTCCCATGTTTTGGAATTCCCTGTGGGTCACAGGGGGAACCCTGCTGGGCCAAATGCTGGTGGGAGCCCCTGCGGCCTGGGGGCTGGCCCGGTTCCGCTTCCCCTTTCGTCGGGTGTTTTTAGGCTTGTACCTTGTGCTTATGCTCATGCCCTTCCAGGTCACCATGCTTTCTGGTTTTTTAGTATTGGAAAGGTTTTCCCTTTTAAATACTCTGTGGTCGCTTATTTTGCCCGGCGTATTTTCTGCCTTTCCGGTGTTTTTGATGTACCGGTTTTTTCGCTCTATTCCTGAGGCCATTTTAGAATCGGCCCGGTTAGACACCAAAAACGCCTTCCAAGTGTTCCGGTATACCGGGGTGCCGCTGGGCTCCGCCGGAATGGTTTCTGCTTTGGTGCTGGGCTTTTTGGAAAGCTGGAATCAGATAGAGCAGCCTATGGCTTTTTTGAAAGAAAAGAGTCTTTGGCCCCTTTCCCTGTACCTTCCAACTCTCAGCCTGGAACGGGCGGGACCGGCCTTTGCCGGTTCCCTGCTGGCCTTGATACCTGCCATTTTGGTGTTTTTGAGCGGCCGGGATTATTTGGAACAGGGCATCGTGGCGGCGGCCATAAAAGAATAGCAGGGAGAACATCCCGGAAAGGAGCAGATCATGACGAAAATGAGAAGGCGGCAGATGATGCCGCCGGCAGAAAAAGTAGCGGAAGCGGGACGGCGCTTTGCCCATCTTCGGGTTCCCAAGGGGCAAAGCCTAAGGGAAAAGGCCCTGCGGTGGTTGGGGGGCTTTCTGCTGCTGATGCTCCTGTTCACGTTGCTTTCCCGAACGGCAGACGAGCTCACCATTCCTAGAGTCTCCCTGGAGGAGCCCCAGAATAGGCGTGTGGATCATAAGGTGACGGCCTTTGGGAAAGCGGAGGAACTTTCCGCCACAGCCGTGCTTTCTGTTCCGGGTATACGGGTGGCGGGAATCGCCGTAAGAGAGGGGGAAAAGGTGGAACAGGATGAACCTCTCTTTACCTTAGACCGGGAAGACTTGGCCAAAAAAACGGAAGAGGCGGAACAGGAGCTGGAAGACAAGGAGTTGGATCTGGAGGCCCTGCAGGCAGAGGAAGCCCTGAAAGCCCAAGATAGGGAAAGGGCCATTGCCCGAGCCTGGGAAGACCAAACCGCCGCCCAGGCCAACACTGGCAAGGAGGTGGAACGGGCCGCCGAGACCCTGAAAAGGGCCAAGGAAAAGCTGCAAGAGGCCCAGGCACAGCCCGTCCCCGACCTTTCTTTTTTCCAAGAAGCCTATGAAAAAGCAGAAGCAGCACGGCAGTCCGCGGAAGAGGCCTGGCAGCGGCTGGAGCAGGAAGTGGAGGAGCAGGCCGGGCAAGCCCGGAAGGCCGCCCAGGAAGCGGGGGAAGACCCTGACGAGGCAGAGACGAAATTGCGGGAGCAGTACGCCTCTCGACTGGAGGCCGCCGGGGAAAAGCGGGAAGCCGCACAAAAAGAAAATCAAGAAGCCCAGGACGCCCTTGCCCGAGCCCAAGAGGAAAACACCGGGATTTTAGAGCTCCAAGAAGCGATGGAAAGCGCCCAAAGGGTCTACGACCAGGCCAAGGAATCCCAAGATACTAGCTTAAGAGCAGCTGCCAGGGCAGTGGAGGATGCCCAAAGGCCTTCCGTGCCCAATACTTCCGAAGAAAAAGCGGAGGCCCAGCGGGAGGCCCAAAGGGAAACAGTCCGCGTGCTGCGGGAGTTGTTGGAACAGGGTGGCGTGGTTCGCGCCCCCCAAAGGGGAACGGTGACCAAGGTCCTTCTGGAGGTGGGGTCTCCTGTGCCTGAGGGAGCGGCCCTGCTGCTGGCCGATAGCGCCAGGGGAGCGATATTCACCGCCCAGGTACCGGCGAGCCAGGAAAAATATCTGGCTCCCGGCGGTGAAGTCTTGTTAAAACCCGGGGCGGGAAAGGAAGAGCTCACAGGCCTCACTCTGGACAGCATAAGGAAGGATAGGGAAGACCCGAGCCTTTTCAACGTGACAGTACGCCTGCCGGAGGGCACCATGGAGATCGGGGCTTCCGCAGAAATGGAGATCTCCAACAATTCCCAAGAATACCCGGTTTGTGTGCCGCTGAGTGCCCTTCATGAAGAAAACGGCAGCTACTATTTACTGGTCCCCCGCGAAACCTATACAGTTTTGGGAAAAGATCTTGTGGCGGCCCGGTTGGATGTAACAGTGCTGGAAAAGAGCGAAAGCTATGCGGCCTTGGATGAAGGCGGCCTTCTTCGAGGCCAAAAGTTTTTGACCTATTCCAACAAGGCGGTAAGAGCAGGCGACCGTATTCGCCTGGAAAACTCATGAGGGCCTTGAGACTGGGCGGGCGCCTGGGCTTATGCCTGCTGTTCTTTTTTTGCTTTGCCCTTTCCCGGTCTGCCGCCAAAAGCCTGGAGGAATTCCCAAATCTCAGAAGCTTGGAGTTGGAAACGCCTGTCACGGGAAAGCTTGCCCGGGAAATGGAACTGCGGGAACTGGAAAGTGAAAAGCCCGTTGCCTTTACAGCTTGGAGGCAAAAAAATTATCAGACCCTGGAAAACCAGGATCTGAGCCGTTCTGTGCAGGGGGAAGTAGTTTTACTTGCCAGGGCTGCCTCGCCACTGTTTCCCCAGGAGAGCCTGCCGCCCTTGGAAGGGGAGGGAGACTGTCTTTTAAGCGAGCCCGCTGCCCAAGAGCTTTTCGGAAGCGCCGCTCCTTTGGGGAGCAAGGTGGAATGGAACGGCCAAAAGCTTACGGTGCGGAGCATACTGCAGACCAATTCTCTCCTGCTGCTGGTCCGAGCCCCCGACGAAGAGGAATTGGACCATGTCACCTTGCAGGTCTCTGAGGGCGGGGAGCCCTGGCGGATTTTGGCGGAATTCCAAGCCAGGCATGGACTCTCCGGCCTGTGGAGCAACCCGGGAAGCTGGGCAGCGACGGCGAGATTGTGTTCGCTGCTGCCGGCCGTTGCCTTGGTCCTTTCTGCCATTTTTGCCTTTTTAAAAACGGCCTTCGCCCTTTCGGAATATCCTTTTGTTTTTCTTGTGGGCCTTTCGGCGGCTGGGGTCCTGTGGTTTTTACTGCTGTGGGCCACTGGCTTTTCCCTTCAGCTCCCCCTAGAGCTGTTGCCTGCCAAATGGTCCGATTTCGATTTTTGGGGAAGGCTGGCAGCCGAAAAAAGGGAAGAGCTGCTTCGGTTCCTGGTTTCTGAAAAGACCTGCTTCGACCTTGCCGTTTTGCTTCCCGCTTTGGAAGCCTGCGGCTTAGGAGCCGCGGCGACAGCTCTTTTTCCCTTCTTCCTGAGAAAGGCTTCCCCAAAAAACGGGCGGGACTTAGGCTTGGGCTGTGCTACGCTGATGGTTTTGGCCTTCCTGGCTTCCCTGTGGGGCAGCGCCGGGTTGGCCCGGGACCGTGCCCTTTGGCTTTGCCCGGCGATTTCCCTGGCGGCGGCTTTTTTTGCGGAACACTTTTCCAGGTGGGCCAAAAGCTTTTCAAAGGGCTTAAAGAATGCCCAGCTCTTCCATGGCCCTTTGTAGGGATTGCCATTGAGCCAGCAGCTGCTTTTGGTATTCCTGGCCCGCCGGCGTCAGGCGGTAATATTTTCTGGCAGGGCCGCCGGATTGCCGGCCCTGGTAGCTTTCTGTGCGGCCTTCCCGGCACAAGCCCCGCAGCAGGGCGTAAATGGCGCTTTCCTGGGTATCGGGGAAGGCGCTGTGAAGCCTTTTCAGCAGCTCGTAGCCGTATTGGTCTTCCTTCAGGAGCATTTGCAGCAGGCAAAGCTCCAACACTTCCTTTTTCAACATAGGGCAGCACCTGTGAGCAAGGCCCCTAAAAGACCGGTAACACCGCCCTGCAGCAGGTAGGGCAGCCACCATTGGGGGGCAGAGGTATCTAAGTTCATGCTGTGCAAACAGGAAAGGGCCAGCAGGCACAGGGCCAAAACCGTAAGCCCCATGACGTACAGGCTTCTCCAGGCCCGGTTCTCCATTCTGGCCCCTGCCAGTCCCCACAAGGCCAGCAAGGCAGAAAAGAGCCCGGCGGAGCGGAACCCCCAGGTGACGGTTTGACCCATTGTCCCGGGAGGCAGGGGGACAGCCTTTTGATGAGATACCAGCCATAGCAAAGAAAAGAAAACTCCCGCCGCCAACAGAAGAAAAAGGACCTGCGCCCCCAGAAAAAGGAAGAGCTTTTTTTGGCGTGCCCTTGGCTTTGGGCCGGCCTGAAACCAGATAAGGGAAAAAAGCGCCCCTAAAACCGCCAAGCAGGCAGCTGCCGGGGAGTGGTGCTCTCGGGCAAACAGCCAAATGGTCATAACTACGGGGAAAAGGGCCAAAAGGGAAAAGGCGGCCAGCCAGCCCCTGTATTTTTTCGGGGCCCCTGCCAGCTTTACGGCCTGCCAAGGGGTGCCCAGCTCTTGAACCAGCTGGGCATCTGTTTCCCCTTTGCAGAAGAGCAGCTCTCGGTAATCGGCGATCACCTCCGCGGCCTCCTCTGCTGGAAGCTGCCACCTGGCCGCTCGGCTCAGCCGGGTAAGATAACTGCTTTTTTTCATGAGCTCATCTACTCCCTCTCAAAAGCGCTCTACTGCTAATTTGTCTATTGATAAAAATATAGTAGTTTAAAATAGTATACCAAAACCATAGCGGCCTGTCAATCCCATTTTTATGGGGATTTCTCCTTAATTTTATTTGACAAACCTCCTGCCGTATTGTAAAATAGAAAAAGTGCCGAAGCGCTTTTTCGCTTTTGAAATGTCGCTATAGCTCAGCTGGATAGAGCGACCGCCTCCTAAGCGGTAGGCCGGAGGTTCAAATCCTCTTAGCGACGCCAAAAACTTCGCCGGAAGCCTTGAGTTTACAGGGCTTTCGGCGTTTTTTTAGTTTCTAAATGAAAGAAATTTACAGGAGCTTCCGATATTGTGACGGCGTACAACAGCAAAAACGTTTGAACACAGTGGCAAAGTACTGGCTGGAGGAAAAGTCATATTGATAGGCAATGTCTGTGACAGACATATCTGTAGAGGCCAAAAGTTCTTTGGCCTTTTCAATTTTCCTTTTTAAAATATATTCTGCCGGAGAAAGTCCCGTGATCTGTGCGAACTTTTTGTGAAGAGAAGAGAGGGACATGTTTTCCAGGGCAGCGAGTTCTGCGACAGGTATGGTCCCTGTCAAATGCTCTTCAATATAAGCGAGGCTTTTGCTCAGGTTGGCGGGCAGGGAACAAGGGTTGGCCTTGTAAGGTGTCGTCAGGGCGATCAATACTTCGGATAAAGAATTCCTAATTCGCGTATGAAAATGAAGGTCTTGTACCGCAAAACAGTTGGAAAGACGCTTTAGCGCGGTGGGAAGCTGAGCGGAAGCCTTAAAAATTCGATTTTCGATCTGCTCTATATAGGTACGGATATGTGCGGCTTCCTCAGCGGAAAAAAAGAGGTTCAGTTTGGAGATGGCTGTGAAATCGAGAATTAAGTAATATAAGGCAGAGATTTCAGTCAGGGACGTGCCCGTATTATGGGGCTCGTTTGGACGTGTGAAAAAGACCTCCCCTTGGTTTACCGTATAATTTTCCCCGAGAATACAATAGTTTTGAGACCCCTTTTCAAGATATACAAATTCTTCCATGGCGCCATGATCATGGAGAGACATGGGACGGTCGGCCTCCAAAAGACGGACATGGCCAATCCGAAACAAAAATTGCTGTTCATAATAGTAATCGTAAACGCAGCGCCGTTCTTTTGCCATAATTTCTCCGATGTGTATATTATTGTGTAATAAAGAAAATTGTAAGACGAATGTTAACTGTCCTGTTAAAATGAATTGTAGCATGAAAAAAGAAGAAAGAGAAGAGGGCAAATATATGACAAAATCGAACAGGCAAAGAGCTATATTGTTTGAAAATCCGGACTACATTCCTATGAATATCTGGATATGTCCTGCCTGCTGGAACCATTATCCCCAAGATTGGTTGGCGGAGCAGATGGAACGCCACAAGCTGTTGTTTCCGAATTTTAAGGCCCCTCAGCTTCCCTATGTTCCGGAATATGCCCTGTGTGCCCGGAAGGCTGAGCCCTACACGGATGATTTCGGCTGCCTTTGGAAAACTACGGATGATGGGATCACCGGAACCGTGGTAGGGCATCCGCTGGAGAATTGGGCCGCCTACGAAACCTATCAATTCCCGGACCCGGCGCATCAAACGGGGATTGGCCCGGTAGACTGGGAAAAGGAAAAAAAGCGGATCGAGGGGCTGCGGGCAGCAGGAGAACTGGCAGACGGCGGCCTGCGGCATGGCCATACCTTTTTGCAGCTTTGCGATTTGCGAGGCTATAGCAATTTGATGTTCGACATGGCCGACGAGGAGCCTCTACTAATAGATTTGATCGAGAAGCTGGAAGCCTTTAATATGGAAATTGTGCGCCGTTATCTGGAATTGGGAGCAGATGTGATCTGCTTGCCGGAGGATTTGGGTATGCAAACCGGACCGATGCTGTCACCGGAGTGCTTTCGCAAGTATATTAAGCCCAGCTACAGCAGAATGATGCAGGCGGCCAGAGAACAGGGGGTGTCCGTCCATATGCATTCCGATGGCGACATCCGTTTGTTGATAGATGATTTGCTGGAAAGTGGCGTGGGATGCATAAACTTGCAGGATAAGGTCAATGGGATAGATTGGATCCGGGAAAGGCTGAAAGGAAAGGTGTGTATCGATTTGGACATCGACCGTCAAAACGTGACGCGCTTTGGCACGCCCAAAGAAATTGACCGGTTGATTCTGGAAGAAGTAGAGCAGCTGGGAAACCCACAGGGCGGGCTTATGATGATTTACGGGCTTTATCCGGACATACCCATGAAAAATGTGGAAGCATTGATGGATGCTATGGAAAAATATGCACTTTATTACCGCTGAACTTTTCTCCGTTCTGGATCGGTCGTGATGTGTCCCGAAAGCTGCCTTATTCCAGCCGCAGCCGGGAAAAATCGGTGACAGCTTCTATCGCCTTTGCCACCAAAGCAAGCCCGCGTTCATCCTCTTCTGTGAAGCGGCCTTCCTCCGGGCTGTCGATGTCCAGCACGCCTATCACTTTTCCTGCGCTATGAAGGGGCAGTACGATCTCGGAAAGGGAGGCGCTGTCGCAGGCGATGTGGCCGGGGAAATCGTGGACATTTCTTACCCGCAATATTTTCTCCTGTTCCACAGCGCTTCCGCATACTCCCTTGCCTGGCGCTATGCGTACACAGGCTGTCTTGCCCTGGAAGGGCCCTACCAAAAGGCTGCCCTGGTCCATCAGGTAAAAGCCTGCCCAATTTATCCGGTCCAGGTTCTCCCAAAGAAGGGCGGCGGAGTTGGAAAGCAGGGGAACAAAGTCCCGGTCTGCTTCTGCCAGGGAATATATTTGCTTTGCCATCAATTCATAATTTGGCATAAATTTCCTCCTTAGTAAGAAAGGCGCCCCGCAAAGGTTTTGAAAGCTGCTTTGCGGAGCGTGCGGCTATGCCGCCTGTGTTTTGGTTTGGGGTTAGGAAAGGCGCTTATACAAATGGTTGCCGATCATTTGTATGAGCTGAACGAAGATAATAAGGATCACAGAACAGATGACAAGATAATCCGTCCGGTATTGCTGGTAGCCAAAGCGGATGGCAATATCGCCGATGCCGCCGCCTCCGACGGTGCCGGCCATGGCGGAATAGCCCACCAGAGAAATGATGAGCAGTACCACACCATTCACAATGCGGGGGACAGATTCTTTGATATACACCCGCCAGAGGATCTGCCAGTCGGAGGCTCCGAAGGACTTGGCGGCCTCGATAACTCCCGGGTCTGTCTCCCGCAGTGCGGTCTCTATGACCCGGGCGATAAAGGGGATGGCCGAAAGAGTCAGCGGCACAATAGAGGCCGTGGTCCCAATAGCTTTGCCCACCACAAACCGGGTAAAGGGGATCACCAGTACCAGCAGAATAATGAAAGGAAAGCTGCGGAACACATTGATCAAAAAACTCAAAAGCTCATAGACCGGCCGAATGGGATGCAGCCCGTCGGGTGCGGTGAGCGTTAAGATAACGGCAGGAATAAACCCGATTATCACGGAAAGCAGCGTAGACCAGAACACCATATAAAGAGTCTGCCAAAGAGCTGTTAAAATTACGGCTGTCATGCCGGAGTTAGACACCACACCGCCCACTATTCCAGCACCTCCCAGGTGATATTTTTTTGTGTGAGGAAGTTGCACACCGCTTCCCGGTCGCCCTCCTCAATGTTCAGCACCAGGCTGCCGAAAACCTTGTCCCGAAAATCTTCCAGCTTAGCCCAGCAGATGCTGAAGTCCCGACCCAGCTCCCGGGCCATTTGGGTGACCACCGGTTGTTCGGAACCCTCTTCGCCTACAAAGAAAATTTGAATATTTACCCCGGTGGCGGGCAAAAGCTCGGAGCGGTCCCGCAGGAAAGCCTGTATTTCCGGCTCTTTCGGCCGAATAAACAGCTCTTCGGGGCGGCCTTCGGAAAGTACGCTGCCGTGGTACAGAAAAGCCACCCGGCTGCAGATCTGCTTCACCACCTCCATTTGGTGAGTGACCACCACCACGGTGATCCCAAGCTCCCGATTGATCTTTTGCAGGAGGGTCAGAATCTCCTTGGTGATCTCCGGGTCCAGGGCGCTGGTGGCTTCGTCGCAAAGCAGGAATTGCGGGTCCAGGGCCAGGGCCCTGGCGATGGCCACCCGCTGTTTTTGACCGCCGGAAAGCTCCCGAGGCCGGGCATGAAGCTTGTCTTCCAGACCCACCAGGCCTATGAGCTCCTCTATTTTCTTTCGGCTTTCGGGCGAACGGGGCTTTATGCCCCAAAACTTCATGGGCAGGGCAATGTTATCGTACACGTCCAGCCGCTCCAGCAGGTTGAAGCTTTGGAAGATCATGCCCATGCGCCGCTGCAATGCCCGCAGGGACTTTTTGTTCTGGCTGTCTACAAGGGCACCATCTACCAAGATCTCCCCGGAATCGTAGGGCTCCAGTCCGTTGATGCAGCGCAGAAGGGTGGATTTCCCCGCGCCGCTCTGCCCGACAATACCGTAGATTTCATGGTCTTCTATAGCAAGGGAAATTCCTTTCAGGACCAAAAGATCCCGAAAGGATTTCCGCACGCCGCGTATTTGGATCAACGCTTATTTCGCGTCTATAAAGGACGGGATTACCGCGCCCTTATAGGTGCTTTCGATGTAATCCTTCACGGCGTCGGACTGGATCGCCGCGACCAGCGCTTTGGTCTTTTCGCTGTCTTCGTTTCCCTGCTTCACCACCACAAAGTTGGTGCGGCGCACCGTGGTCTCTTCGTCGAAATCCTCAATGTCCAGGGCGGGGTAGTTACTGGGCAACTCCGCGCCGATGGCATAGTTGCCGTTAATGGCCGCCGCGGCCAGATCCGGCAAGGAAAGGGGCAGGCTGGCAGCTTCCAGGGTGGTGATCTTGTAGCCATGGGGGTTGGCTTCTTTATCGTCGGTGAGAGATTCCGCGGTGACATTGGGGTCGCTGCCAAAACTGCCCAGGGAGTTTAGAAGCCCCTTTTGTACCAGCAGCTCTAGGCCTCTGGTCATGTTGTCGGTGTCGTTGGGCACGCCGATCTCGGCGCCGTCCGGCAGCTCCGAAAGAGCCTTGTACTTTTGGGAATAGATACCCATGGGTTCAATGTGTACCCCTGCTACCGCCGCCAGGTGCAGGCCGTTTTCTTCGTTTTGAGTATTCATGTAGCCCAGGGTTTGGAAGTAGTTGGCATCCAACTCTCCTTCCTCCAAGGAGGTGTTTGGCAGCACATAGTCTTGGAAAACCACGACTTCCAGCTCCCAACCCTGTTGAGCCAGAACGGATTTTACGGCATTTTCCAAGATCTCCGCGTGGGGCACAGGGTTCACGCCTACGGTAATCTTCTTGTCGCCGGAAGTGGTATCTCCCGCGGCGGTGGAACTCCTGGCTGCGCTGCCGGAGGCATTTGAGCTGTCACCGCAGGCTGCCAGGGACAACAGCAGGGCGAAGGTAAGGGCGAGGCTTAAAAGCTTGGTAATTTTGTTTCCTTTCATATTCGGTTCTCCTTATGTTGATCGCTGCCTCTTTTTCGGGGCGCAGGTCTATTATAATCACCTGGGAACCCTTTGTCCAATACCGGAGATAAATACGGAGCTATAGATTTAGCCTATAACTAAAAACCGAAAAGGGTCATGCCTTTCCGGGAAAAGCATGACCGACTTTTCAAGAGCGCGGCTGGTTTCCGCACTCCCGCAGATATTCTTGAATCTTTTGAATGTAAAGCTCTCCAATGGAGCTGGGGACGGTGTTCCGCTTCATCACATAGCCGATCTCCATGATACCCGCCTCTTCTCCGGGACCGGCCTGGAAAGGTACTGCCACATAGCCGCTGCCATTGAGCTCTTGGCAAATGATCCCTGAACAGAGGGTGTAGCCGTTGAGCCCCACCATCAAGTTCAGCATGGTTGCCCGGTCGTTGGCCTTAATGGTGCGCCGGTATTCCTGGGTGCTGAGGATCTCCTCGGAAAAGTAGAACGATTCTGAATCTCCTTGTTCAAAGGAAAGGCAGGGGTAATCCTGCAGCTCTTCGAAACGGATGGCTTCCCGCCCGGCCAAGGGGTGGCCGGACCAAAGGTAAACATAGGGCCTGCATTTGATAAGGGGGTAAAATATAAGCCCTGCCGTGCGCAGAAGCTTCCCCATTGCCGAACGGTTGAAATCGCTGAAATAGAGAATGCCGATCTCGCTGCGCATATTGGCCACATCGGCAATGACGGCCTTCGTCTGGGTTTCCCGAATGGCGAACTCATAGCGGGAGGTGTCGAAATCTTTGACCAACTCCACAAAGGCCTTGACAGCGAAGGAATAGTGCTGGGTGGATACGCCGAACTTCTTCTTTTGATCCCGGCCCTTGCCAAAGCGGTCCAGGAGCTCCTCGTACTGGCTATAAACTTGCCTGGCATATAAAATGAAATCGGCCCCCTCCGGCGTCAGAGTGACCCCTCTTCCACCCCGGTGAAAGAGGGCTAAGCCCAACTCTTTTTCCAGCTCTTGTATAGAACTGGTCAGGGATGGCTGGGAAACATACAGCCGCTCGGAAGCCTTGTTAATAGAGCCGGTTTCGGAAATGGTGATGGCATAGCGCAGCTGTTGAATGGTCATAGCTCTCTCCCCCCGGGATTATTGTAGCGCGAGGGGAGAGAAAAGTCAAACTGGGGGACAAAACGGCGCTCTCATCTAATATACTGCCGCGGGGACGGGAAATGTTTCAAAAATAGTTTGACGGCCCATAGCAAAACCCCCTGATCCAGGAATCTCCTGTATCAGGGGGATAAGGTCTACCGGGACGGCTGCCGTTTTTCAGCCTTCCGCCAGTTTTGGCAAGGAATATTTGGCCTTGTAGGTGTTAAAAGCCTCTGTATAGTCGGGGCCTCCGGCGGTTTTAATCTCGTTCAAATAGCCGTGGGTTTCCATGACGGAATCTTTGATTTGAATGATGCACACCGCCACATTGGAGCAATGGTCGGAAACGCGTTCGTAATTTGTGAGGATATCGGAGAGCACAAAGCCCAGCTCAATGGTGCACTGGCCGTTTTGCAGGCGGCGGATGTGCCGGTTTTTCAATTCCAGCTTCAGCCCGTCGATCACCTGTTCTAAGGGCTCTACTTTGGAAGCCAGCAGGCGGTCATCCTTTTCAAAAGCCTCTGTGGTAAGAGTCAGAATGTCAATAATGGCCTGGGTGAGCACCCTCAGCTCTTCCCGGGCTTCGTCGGAGAAGGAAAGCTCTTTGTCTTCGATCTCCTGAGCCACTTGAAGCAGGTTTACGGCGTGGTCACCAATACGTTCAAAATCGCCGATGGCGTGTAAAAGCTCGGAGACGGCGTTACTGTCGTTATGAGAAAGGTTTTTGCTGCTTAGCTTTACCAGGTAGGTACCCAGCTTGTCTTCATATTGGTCAATCAGGTCTTCCTGTTTGGTGAGAGCGTCGGCGGTCTTTTGGTCAAAATCGGAGATGAGGCCAATGCCGGTAAGCAAGGAATCTCGGGCGGCCTGAGCCATTTTTATAGTAAGATTCCGGCATTCGGCAATGGCGAAAGAGGGAGAAAGAAGCAGGCGTTCGTCCAACATCTCCTCTTTTACGCTCTTTTCACGAATAGTGATCTTGGCAAGCTTTTCCAATTGTTTGGAAAACGGCAAAAGAATTAGCGTGGTGAGTATGTTGAACAGACTGTGGACAATAGCGATGCCCACCGTGCTGATGGGTTGGTCTACGAATTCGAAATGGACAAAGGCATTTATCACGTAAAACAGGGAAAGGCAGATAATGGTACCCAGCACGTTGAAATAAATATGTACGGCGGTCACCCGCTTGGCGTTTTTGTTGGTGCCTATGCTGGAGATTAGGGAGGTGACGCAGGTGCCAATGTTTTGGCCCATAATAATAGGAATGGCCATGCCAAAAGTGATGCTCCCAGTAAGGGAAAGAGACTGCAGAATACCCACCGAGGCAGCGGAACTCTGAATGATGCCTGTGACTACAGCTCCTAACAAAATACCGGCAATGGGATTTTGGAACATCACCAGAATATCTTTGAAAATAGGCATGTCCGCCAAGGGGCTTACAGAAGAGCTCATAAAAGTCATGCCCGTCATCAGCACGGAAAAGCCCACCAGAATAGTGCCTACATCCCGCTTGCGGCCTTCCTTGGAGGCCATTATTAACAAAACGCCAATAAGAGCCACCAACGGGGAAAAGGATTCCGGCTTCAACAGCTGCATAAACAGGTTTCCGCTTTGAATGCCGGTAGCGCTCAAAATCCAGGCGGTCAGGGTGGTGCCGATGTTGGAGCCCATAATCACACCCACTGTTTGGCTTAGCTCCATGATGCCGGAGTTTACAAGGCCCACCAGCATGACGGTCATAGCAGAGGAAGACTGGATGGCAATGGTGATGGCCGCCCCCAGAGCCAGACTTTTAAATTTGTTGGAAGTCATGGAGCGAAGCACCCGTTCCAGCTTGCCGCCCACCATTTTTTCCAGCCCGCCGGACATCACATTCATTCCGTATAGGAAAAAGGCCAACCCACCGAACAGTGTAAAGACGGAAAAAATATCCACAAATACAACTCCTTCAAAATGTTACCTATGTTCCAAAACTTTATTTTGTCCTTTGGAATTTCTTCTAAATATGATAATCTCATATTACCATACATATACCCGGCAATTCAATCTGTTTTTCAAAAAAAACTCCCTGGTTGACGAAAAAGCGAAAAAAAGTATAATGGAAGCAGAAAACCAGGAAAGCGAGGCGGGGAAAATGAACCTGGAAAAATTTGGCGCGGTGGTGGTTGCCGCAGGAAATTCTACCCGAATGGGAGGGAAGGTTTCGAAGGTGTTGGCCCCCTTAGGGGGAAAGCCTTTACTGCGCTGGAGCTTGGAGGCCCTTTGCGCTTGCGAGGAAATTGGCCAGCTGGTACTGGTGTGCCGGGAGGAAGACAGCGAGGCTGCCGCTGCTGTGGCCCGGGGCCTTCCCAAGCCTGTCACCTTGGCCCTCGGGGGGCGGGAACGGCAAGAATCTGTGCTTTCCGGTATTTCCGCCTTAACAGAAGATTGGGATTACCTGCTCATCCACGACGGGGCCAGGCCTCTTGTCACCCCGGAATTGATCCGGCGTGTCTGTGCCGATACGCTGCGTTATGGGGCCTCGGCGGCGGCTGTAAAGGCTAAGGACACCTGCAAGCTCATAGACAGCAGCGGTTTTGTCAAGGAAACGCCGCCTAGGGAATGGCTGATGTCCGTACAGACGCCTCAGGCCTTTAAGCGGGACCTTTACCTTTATGCGGCTCGCCGGGCCGTAGACAGCGGCCTTGGCTATACAGACGATTGCCAACTTATCGAGGCTGCCGGGGGCAGGGTGCATCTTACAGAGGGGGAATACCGGAACTTGAAGGTAACCACGCCGGAGGACCTGCTGGCGGCAGAAGCGTATTTACAGAGGAAGGTGGTTGGAACCATGCGGGTGGGAACCGGATATGATGTACACCGGCTTACAGAAGGCAGGAAGCTGATCTTGGGCGGGGTGGAAATCCCCTATGAAAAAGGACTTTTAGGACATTCCGATGCGGATGTGCTGACTCACGCGGTGGCGGATGCCCTTTTGGGGGCGGCGGCTTTGGGAGATATTGGTAAGCTGTTTCCCGACACAGACCCGCGCTATGCCGGGATCGACAGTTTAAAGCTCCTTTCCACCGTGTGCGAAGGGGTGCGGGCAGCGGGCTTTTCCATTTCCAATATAGATGTTACTCTGGTGGCCCAGCAGCCCAAGGTGGCGCCTTATATTCAGCAGATGCGGGAAAACCTGGCTGTCGCTTGCGGGATAGACACGGAGAGAGTGAGCGTAAAGGCCACCACGGAAGAGGGCTTGGGCTTTACTGGAGAAGGTTTGGGCATGGCCGCCTCGGCGGTATGTCTTTTGGAATAGGTTTTGGGAACCCTGTTTGGAATTTTACATAGAATAGAAAGGCGGCGAATTAGAGTGTTAATAAAATGAGGTGATTTTTATGGGCAAGCCTTTACTGGTGGTAAGCTCTGTCACTTATGCGATGAAAAGCAAGGAAATATTGTTGCGGCGGGGGATTCGGGCCTATGTGGAGCGAATTCCCCAAACCAAAGAAACCGGCTGCGGGTATGGCGTGTACGTCCCTCAGAGGGCTGACGAGGCGGAGGCAGTTTTGAAGGACCAGGGAATCCGCATTTTAAACCGAATTTCCCAGACGGACGATGAGGAACCATGATCTACTTGGATAACAGCGCCACCACCTTCCCAAAACCCTTGGCGGTACGGGAAGCCGTGCGGCAGGCCTTCCTGGAATTTGGGGCCAACCCGGGTAGAAGCGGATATGAGATGAGCAGACGCACAACAGAGGCCGTGTATGACTGCCGCCACCAGGTTGCCGATTTTTTCGGCGCCCGGGGCCCTGAATGCGTCAGCTTCCAGCCCAGCTGCACCCAGGCGTTGAACCTGGTGTTAAAGGGAACCCTGAAAAAGGGCGACCATGTGGTGGTTTCCGATTTGGAACACAACGCGGTCATGCGCCCGTTAGAGATCCTAAAGGATCGGGGCGTTTCTTATACGGTAGTCGAAACCTTTCCCGGCGATAACGATGCCACCATGGATTCTTTCCGAAAGTCCATGACCCCTGCCACCAAGCTGGTGGTGTGTACCCACGCCTCCAACGTGTTCGGCATTTGCCTGCCGGTGGAACGGCTTGGGGCTTTATGCCACCAGTATGGAGCCAAGATCTGTGTGGACTGTGCCCAAACGGCGGGAGTTTTGCCTATCCGCCTGGAGGCGGGCGGGCTGGATTACGTGTGTGCCGCGGGCCACAAGGGTCTCTACGGGCCTATGGGCATTGGGCTTCTGCTGGTGCGGGATCCGGCCGATCCTCTGGTTCCGCTGGTAGAAGGAGGCACCGGAACCCAGTCCCGCAGCCTGTTTATGCCGGAAGACCCGCCCGAGCGCTTTGAACCAGGCACCTTGAATGTGCCTGGTATTTTGGGACTTAGGGCGGGAATCAAGTTCGTGGCACAGAAGGGCACCGAAGCCATTTACCGGGCAGAGCTTCAAAAGGCGGGATACCTTTACGATAGACTTTCCGCCTTTCCATGGGTCACCCTTTACACGCCTAGGCCTCAGGCCCCCTATTATGTGCCGGTGCTTTCCTTGAATGTAAAAGGGGTGGCCAGTGAAGAGGCGGGAGAGGCCCTGGCCCGGTTGGGAGTGGCGGTGCGCTGCGGTCTGCATTGTGCCCCTGCGGCCCACCAGAAAATGGGTACCGAAGAAGGGACGATCCGGGTATCGCCTTCTGTGTTTACAAGACAGGAGGAGCTGGAAGGGTTTGTAAACAGGCTTTCCAGGCTTTATGCGCCCCGGAAAACAAAGGTTCGGTGGGAAAATTAGCAGAACCTTTGAGGGGAAAACGAAAAAAACCTTTTATTTGACTTTTGTTTATGATAAAATAGTTTTGGAAATGCTTCGGAAGGGCGTGCCGAGTTTTGGACCGCCCTTTCCGAGGCTCAGGTTTCGGCCTTTTTTCGAAGCGGCAAGTGAAAAAGCACCTTGGAAGACTTTTGTAAAGGAAAGGAAGGAGAACAATGGGCAGCTTGACAGATTACATTGCGCGGACAAGCCAGTTCCTGTTGAACATAGCCCGCCAATTCACCTTCAAAGACGCCATTGACGTAATTGTAGTTACAATTTTAATTTACAGCGCCATTAAGCTGCTGCGGGAGACCAGGGCCGGACAGCTGGTGAAGGGAATTATCATTTTAGTGGTGATTTTCCTGCTTTCTTCTCAGTTCGACCTGTTGATGCTCAACACCATTCTCAGGACTTTCCTGCAGTTTGCTTTCCTGGCCCTTCTGATCATTTTTCAGCCGGAAATTCGCAAAGCACTGGAGCAGATGGGGCGCAGTAAGGTGAGCCAGTCGCTGGTGAATGTGGTGGGCGCCAAAGATAAAGAGGGCGAAAATGCTCAAACGCGTCGGGCCATTGAGGGCGTGGTGGATGCCACGGCCATGCTGCAGCAAATGCGCATGGGGGCCCTTATTGTGTTCGAACGTAATACCAAACTGGGGGAGGTTATTGAAACAGGTACCTTGCTGGATGCGGCTCCTTCCGCTCAGCTGATTGCCAATGTCTTTTTTAACAAAGCGCCCCTGCACGATGGTGCTATGATCATTCGAAGCGGCAAAATTTGCGCCGCAGGCTGCATTTTGCCCTTGACAGCCAGCGATGATGTCAGCGCCGAGTTGGGTACCCGTCACCGGGCAGGCTTGGGCATGAGCGAAAATTCCGACGCAATAGTAGTGGTGGTTTCCGAAGAAACCGCCCAAATCTCTGTGGCAGTAAACGGCAGGCTCACCAGAAATTACAACCGAATCACTCTGCGGGAAAAGCTTTCGGAGCTGCTTTTGGATAGCTCCGATGGCTCCACTTCCGGCCGCAAGCGGATCTTGGGAAAGTTGGGGATTGGCTCTTCCAGAAAGGAGGTTTGAAAGGTGGACGAAGAAAACAAGCGCTTCTCGGAGGAGGAAGGGGAAGCAGAAGAAAAGCGGGGGTTCCATTGGCGAAGGGTGTTTTACCATAACCCTTTTGTTTTACTCTTTTCATTTTTGGCGGCAGTTGTCATGTGGTTTGTGATGGCGGCGGGTAACGAGGATTCCCCTTATGTGATCCATGACGTGCCTATTGAGGTAAAGCTTTCCACGGCGGCAGAGGAAACAGGCCTGCAGGTCTTTAACCTTTCCTCTACAACGGCCGATATCGCCGTTTCCGGGAGCAATATTGTCACCAGTAAGCTCACAGCGGAAAATTTTTCGGCCTCTGTTACCTTGAATCCCGCCTCTACCAAGCTGGTTACCGGGAACACTTTGCAAAAGGCTGTACTGGAAGTGAAAGCCGAAAAGAAAAACGTAATCGCCGATTATTCCATTGCGCAAGTGACCCCTCAGGAGGTCACCGTGGAATATGACCGCTACGCGGAAGTCAGGTTTCCCATCGAGAATAATATCAAATACAGCGCCGACCCGAACTATTACGCAGGTTTGGCTTCCCTTTCGGAAGATTCCGTCATCATTTCCGGGCCGGAGTCTGCGGTGAACAAGATCAGCCGGGTTTCCGCCGATTACACGGTGAACGAAATGCTGCGGGAAGATAAGGTGATTTCTGCCTGCGCGTTAACCCTTTACGACCAGAATGACCAGAAAATTTCCGATTATACCGGCCTTTATTTGAGCATGAACGTGGAGACCGTAGGTGTTACCATTCCGGTTATGTCCAAGAAGACAGTCCCCTTGGTGGTAAATACCATTAACGGCCCCAAGAATTTCTCTGCTTCCCGCATTACCGTGGAACCGGCGGAGATTTCCATTGCGGGCTCTGAGGAGGCCCTAAAGGGCATCGATGAAATCGCTCTCTCCCATGCCATTGATTTTTCCGAACTTTCGCCCTACGGGGAAAAGGAGTTCCAACTGGAAATTCCTATTCCTACCGGGGTACGGGACATCACGAATGTAGGTGCCAGCAACATGAGCACTGCAAAAGTAACGGTGAACCTGAATGGCTATGAAGAAGTGGATGTTGTCACGGAAAACATCACCCTTTCCAATATTCCGGCCGGAAAGGGGAAGCTGGTGAACCTGACTACCCAGTCCCTGCAAATTTCTTTGGTGGGCGCTGAGGCTCAGGTGACAAAGCTGACGGGCGAATCTATTTCCTGTACGGCAGACCTCTCTAACTTTGCCAACCAGACCGGTTCTGTGGCGGTGCCGGTAACGGTCACCATTTCCGGAGTGGATTCCTGCTGGCCGGTAGGTTCTTACACCGTTTATGTGAACATCGCAGAAGAGACGGATACTCCCGCGATGGCCAAGGCGGGAGGCTCTTCAAATGCTTCCGAAACTGTGGCGGCAGCGCCTCAGGAGTGAGCAGTGTCAATCTAAATAAACCTGTACGGCCTTACCCTTGCTTTGTTTTGGGTGAGGCCGTTTTTGTTTTCTAATTGGACAGGCAAAGTAGCAGGGTTGGGGTTTCCTATAGGAAGAGAGAATAACCGAATTTAATATATAGTTTAATTAATATAAAAACACTTTGGGCAATTTCATCTAATTTTACAGAGCTACCAAGGAGGCAGAGCAGAACCGCTGTTTTCGGAGGTATTTTTTACATTTACCTTTTGACTTTATTCTTGGTAGGGATTATAATAAGGACAATAATGGATTCCAAGTGCTTCTAACTGAATTTTCAGAAGGCAAAACGAGGAATTTCCAAAGGTTGGCCGGGCAGACACAGCGCGGGCCGCCGTGTTTTGGCGCTTCGGGCAGTCTTTGGGCTTTCGGGATCCGCAGGGAGGTGAATTTTTTGGCAAAAGAGACCATGCAGGCTGTAAACGCGGCAGAACAGCAAGCGCAGCAGCTTGTAAGGACAGCGAAAGAGGAAAGCGAAAAGTTAGTTTCCGAGGCTTCGGGAAAAGGGAGTAAGCTGATTTCCGATTCTGTTAAGGAGGCCCGAAAACGGGCCGACGTGCTGTTGGGCGTAGCTCGGGCCGACGGGGAAAAAATCAAAGCAACAGCCGCTCAGGAAACAGAAGATTCCTTCAGTGCTCTGCGGCAAGAAGCAAACAGCCGTAAGGCACAGGCCATAGAGGCTGTGAGAAAAATTGTTTTAGGACAATCCTGAAGGAGGACAAAAGGTGAAAAAATTTGGAAAAGATGGTTGTTTTCCAAAGAGAAAGGGTGTGAGATAAGATGGCAGTGCTTGAAATGAAACGCATTGAGATCTGCGCCCTGAAAAACCAACGGAAAAAGATCCTGGAGTTCCTGCAGCGGCAGGGCGCGGTAGAGATTAACATCCCGGAAACTGCGGAAGAGCTTTTTGGAAAAACCGATACTACCTCCGCCAGGCTGGCCTTTGAGAAAAGCTCCCAAACCACGGCCAGCGCGGTGACGGTGTTAGACGGGATTGTACCGCCGGAAAAAGGACTTCCCAAAATGCTTGCAGGCCGGCAGGCCATCACTGCGGAACAGTATGAAAAGACTGCCCAAGAGGCTTCCTCGCTTAGCAAAAAGGCGGCCCACATCCTTTTGCTGGATAAAAAGATTGCCGATTCTCAGGCGGAAGTCCTTCGCCTGGAGGCCCAGATCGAGGCCCTGAATCCCTGGCTGGGGCTGGATGTTTCTATGCGTACCAAAGGAACCCAAAGTACCAGCGTCTTTATTGGAACTTTCCCCGAAGCGCTGACCGAAGGGCAGCTGAAAGAACGGCTGGCCGCGGCGTTGCCGGAGATTTCCTGCGTAGAAGCCGAGGTAGTGAGCACACAGGCCCAACAGACCTGCGTTTTCGTGGTGTGTTACGGGGAATATGGCATGCAGGTAGAAAACGCCCTGCGTTCCATGGGCTTTACTTACCCTGCTACGCCTTCCAAGTTGCCTCCGCCTCAACGGGTGGAAGAGCTTCAAAAGCGCATTGAGACGGCGAAAAAGGAAGAAGCTGCCGCCCAGGAAGAGATCGCTTCTTACAAAGACCTGCGGCAGGACCTGCTGTTTGCTTCCGACTATTATGCTATGCGGGCCGATAAATACCAGGTGTTGGGCGAGCTTTGGCAAAGTCCCCGTACGTTTTTTGTCAGTGGTTATATTCCGGCAGAAGACAGCGCGGCTCTTCAGAGACGGTTGGAAGAGGAATATCACGCTTTTGTGGAAATCCAGACTCCCGAAGAGGGAGAAGACCTGCCGGTGAAGCTGAAGAACGGTTTCTTCGCCGCGCCGGTAGAAGGTGTGGTAGAAGGTTACAGCCTGCCTGCTAAGGGAGAGGTGGACCCTTCGGCCGTCATGTGTGTGTTTTACTATGTGTTATTTGGAATGATGCTTTCTGATGCAGCCTACGGTATCCTGATTGCTCTGGGATGCGGCATCGTGCTTTTGAAGTTTAAAAACATTGAGGAAAGCCTACGGAAATCCCTTCGGATGTTTTTCTTCTGCGGTATTTCCACTACCTTCTGGGGCGTGATGTTTGGCAGCTATTTCGGCGATGCTATTCCCGTGATCGCCAGAACGTTTTTCGGCACGGAGATCACCATTCCCGCCCTGTGGTTTGTCCCGCTGGATAACCCCATGAAGCTTATGCTGTTCTCGTTCCTGTTGGGCATTATCCATCTGTTCACAGGCTTGGCAGTACAGCTTTACCAGCTCGTAAAGCGCAAGAAATATGCCGATGCCCTTTACGATGTGGGCTTCTGGTATTTCTTGGTGGGCGGGCTGATCATCTTCCTGCTTTCCACCGATATGTTCCACAACATGATGAGCCTTTCTTTCCAATTCCCCGCTATTGTGGGAAATATCGCGGTGGTTTTCGCCGCCATTGGCGCTGTGGGCATTATCGCTACTTCCGGCAGGGAATCCCGAAACCCGGGGAAACGAATTTTAAAGGGCCTTTATGGGCTTTATAATGTTTCCGGTTATCTCAGCGATATTCTTTCCTATTCCCGGCTGTTAGCTCTGGGGCTTGCTACCGGCGTTATTGCCACAGTGTTCAACCAGATGGGCAGTATGCTGGGCGGCGGTGTAGTGGGCGGTATCTTCTTTACCTTGGTATTTGTGATTGGCCATGGGATGAATTTGGCTATCAATCTGCTGGGCGCTTATGTACACACCAACCGGTTGCAGTATGTGGAATTCTTTGGCAAGTTTTACGAGGGTGGCGGCCGCAAATTTCAGCCGTTTGCCGCGAAAACCAAATATTTTAAAATTACGGAGGAAAAATAACATGAGCATCGATCTTTCTAGCATGGCCGACATGATTTTCGACTGGAACAAAATGGGCATTGTATTCGCCCTGTTAGGCGCTGTACTGGCCGCTTTGTTGGGCGGTATTGGTTCTGCCATTGGCGTAGGTATGACCGGCCAGGCTGCTGCCGGCGTGGTAACGGAAGACCCCGGTAAGTTCGGTAAGGTTCTGGTTCTGCAGCTTTTGCCCGGTACCCAGGGCATCTATGGCTTGCTCATCGGCTTCATCACTCTGACCCAGATCGGTATTCTGGGCGGCAACCCCGAAATGTCTTTGGCAAAGGGCCTCTTGTATTTGGCCGCTTGCCTGCCCATGGCCATTGTAGGCTTGATTTCCGCTAAATGGCAGGCCAAGGCTTCTGTTTCCAGTATTTCCCTGGTTGCCAAAAAACCCGACCAGTTCGGCAAGGCTATGATTTTCCCCGCCATGGTGGAAACCTACGCCGTGCTGGCTCTGTTGATCTCCATCCTTTCCATCTTCAGCATCGCGGGCCTTCCCGTATGAGAAACGCTGAAAAAGGATTAAGGAAGGAGGAGCGCTGATGACCGGTTTAGAAACTATACTCGACCAAATTTCTAAGGAAGCGGAAAAAACCGCCGCTCAAATCCGGCAGGAAGCGGAAGAAAAAGCCCAATCGCTTTTGGAGGATGCCAAGGCAGAAGGGGTAAAACAGGCTGAGGCAGTGCTGCGCAGTGGCGAGGCCCAGGCAGAAGATATTCGGGCGCGGGCCCGTTCTGCCGCCCAGTTGGACCGTAGAAACCGCACCTTGCAGTTTAAGCAGCAGCTGATCGCCCAAGTGATCGAGGAGGCTAGAGCTCAGCTGGAAACGGCGGACGATAAAACTTATTTTGAGACGCTGCTGGGCTTGGTTTCCCGCTTTGCCCTTTCCGGCCCGGGAGAAATGCAGCTCAATGGGAAAGATCTTGCCCGTCTGCCTGCGGATTTTGAAGCTTCTCTGAAAAAGGCGGCTCCCGGCTCTCAAATCACGGTTTCTAAAACGCCCGCCAGCATTGAAAGCGGATTTTTGCTGGTATATGGCGGCATAGATATTAACGGTACATTTCGGGCTGTTTTTGAAGACGCCTCTGATGAATTGAGGGACGTGGTGGGTGCCATCTTGTTCCCGGAAGCATAGGCGGGAAAGGAGAACTCATGAGCGACGACTACATTTATGCGGTGGCCCGGGTACGTTCCCGGGAGCTCAACCTTTTCAACCGCCAGGATCTGGACCAGCTGATGGCCTGCCGCACCTACGAGGAATGCCTGCGGGTGCTGCAAGACAAGGGATGGGGAAGCGGAAGCGTATTATCTGCTAACGAGCTTCTGGTTCAAGAGGAAGAAAAGACTTGGGCTTTTATTCGGGAGCTTACCGGCGACCTTTCTCCTTTTGACGTATTGCTTTACCCCATCGATTATAACAACCTGAAGGCAGCTATTAAATCGGTGATTACCGGTGTGGAGCCCCACCAGGTGTTTTTGCCGGGAGGTTCCATAGCTCCGGAACTCCTGCAAAAAGCGGCTCGGGAAAGCGATTATTCGGCGCTGCCAGAAGAAATGGCGGCGGCAGCCGAAGAGGCCGGCCGTACCCTGTTGGAAACTGGCGATGGGCAGCTTTGCGACCTGGTTTTGGATAAGGCTTGCCTTCTGGGCATCCTGCGCCGGGGCAAGGAAAGCAAAAATGAGCTTTTGGCCCAATATGCGGAGCTCACCGTGGCCATTGCCAATATTAAAATCGCGGTGCGGGCCTGCAAAACTCAGAAAAACAGAGCCTTTTTAGATGCGGCCCTGGCTCCCTGTGCCACCTTAGATACGGAGGCGCTGGCTTCGGCTGCCTGCAAAAGCCTGGAAGAGATGTTTGCTTATCTTGCCGTTACCAATTACGCGGAGGCCGGCGAACGGCTGAAGGAATCTTACTCCGCCTTTGAGAAATGGTGCGACGACAAGGTGATGGAGCTGGTGAAGGGTCAGAAGATGAATCCCTTTACCGTGGGCCCCTTGTTTGCTTATGTGATCGCCAGGCAGAGGGAGATCGCCGTAGTACGGATCATTCTTTCCGGAAAGCTCAATGAGCTGGACGACGGTATGATTCGGGAAAGGTTGAGGGAGCTATATGTATAAAGTAGCAGTGTTGGGCGACCGCGACAGTATTTACGGTTTTGCCGCCCTAGGCCTGGAGACTGTTCCGGTAGAGACTCCCGAAGAGGGAGCCCGCCAGCTCCGCCATTTGGCCGAAAGGGATTATGCCGTGATCTATATCACGGAGGCTCTGGCCAAGGACCTGGAAGAAGAGCTGTCCCGCTTCCGGGAAAGTCTGCTCCCTGCGGTGATTCCCATTCCCGGGGTACATGGAAACACGGGTATGGGCATAGCCATGGTGAAAAAATCTGTGGAACAGGCTGTTGGCTCCGACATTATCTTCAATGAAAAATAAGAACCGGCTAAAGCCTTTTGCTTTCGTCCGGTTGTGGTACGATCAAAACCTATAGAAACGGGTGATCTTATAACATGAGTAAAGGCACTATCAAGAAAGTGGCCGGTCCTCTCGTCATTGCCAAAGGCATGCGCGACGCCAACATGTTTGACGTAGTGCGCGTCAGCGACAAGCGTTTGATCGGCGAGATCATCGAGATCCACGGTGACGAGGCCTCTATCCAGGTATATGAGGAGACCTCGGGCTTGGGTCCCGGCGCCCCGGTAGAATCTACCGGCGAGCCTATGAGCGTGGAGCTTGGTCCCGGCCTTATCAGCAGTATTTACGACGGCATCCAGCGCCCCCTGGACGATATTATGAAAATCTCCGGAAACAACCTGCAAAGGGGTGTGGAAGTTCCCTCTTTGAAAAGAGATGTTTCTTGGGACTTCGTACCGTTAGCAAAGGTTGGCGATAAAGTTACCGGCGGTGACATTATTGGTACGGTACAGGAAACGGAGATCGTCAGCCATAAGATTATGGTTCCCGCCGGAGTACTGGGTACCGTGAAGGAAATTAAAAGCGGTTCCTTCAAGGTCACCGACGTAGTGGCTGTGGTGGAAACACCAGACGGTGTGGAAAAAGAGCTGACGCTGATGCAGAAATGGCCGGTTCGGCGGGGACGCCCCTATGTGAGCAAGCTTTCTCCGGATATGCCCCTTATTACGGGCCAGCGCGTTATAGATACGTTGTTCCCCATTGCTAAGGGCGGCGTGGCGGCTGTGCCGGGCCCCTTCGGCAGCGGCAAAACCGTGGTGCAGCACCAGTTGGCCAAATGGGCAGAGGCCGACATCGTAGTTTACATTGGTTGCGGCGAACGCGGCAACGAAATGACGGACGTGCTCAACGAGTTCCCGGAACTGGTAGACCCCAAAACCGGATATTCCTTAATGAAACGTACAGTGCTCATTGCCAACACCTCCGACATGCCCGTGGCGGCCCGTGAGGCTTCCATTTATACCGGTATTACCATTGCCGAATATTTCCGTGACATGGGCTATTCCGTCGCTCTCATGGCCGACTCCACTTCTCGTTGGGCCGAAGCCCTGCGCGAAATGTCCGGCCGTTTGGAAGAAATGCCCGGTGAAGAAGGTTACCCGGCCTATTTGGGCAGCCGTTTGGCCCAGTTCTATGAACGGGCCGGCAGGGTAATCACCTTGGGTAAAGACCAGCGGGAAGGGGCTCTTTCCGTAATCGGCGCTGTGTCGCCTCCCGGCGGCGATATTTCCGAGCCCGTTTCCCAGGCCACTCTCCGCATTGTGAAGGTGTTCTGGAGCCTGGATTCCTCTTTGGCCTACAAGCGCCACTTCCCTGCCATCAACTGGCTGAACAGCTATTCCCTGTACCTGGATACGATGGAACCCTGGTTCAATTCCCAGGTGTCTTCCGACTGGGTGGATCTGCGCACCAAGCTGATGCGCCTTTTGCAGGAAGAAGCTGAACTGGAAGAGATTGTTCAGCTGGTAGGTATGGATGCCCTTTCCGCGCCGGACCGCCTGAAGCTGGAAGCCTCCCGCTCCATTCGGGAAGATTTCCTGCACCAAAACGCCTTTGATGAGGTGGATACTTACACCTCATTGGAAAAGCAGCACAACATGATGACGCTGATTCTAGAATATTATGAGAAAGCTTTGAACGCGCTGAACAACGGGGCCAACATAGAAAGCTTGATCGACCTGCCGGTGCGGGAGCAAATTGGCCGCTTTAAGTATACCGACCCGGCTAAGGTAAAAGAGACCTTTGAACAGGTTTCCCACCAGATTGACCAGGAAGTTTTTGAAGCTTCTCAGAAAAAGGAGGATTTCTGATGCCAAAGGAATATAGAACTATCCAGGAAGTGGCAGGTCCTCTGATGCTGGTAAAGGATGTAGAGGGTGTCACCTATGACGAGCTGGCGGAAATCGAGCTCTTTAACGGCGAAAAACGCCGCTGCCGTGTGCTGGAAATTAACGGCGGCAACGCTTTGGTGCAGCTGTTTGAGAACTCCACCGGCATTAACCTCAGCAACAGCAAGGTCCGTTTTCTGGGGCGCAGCATGGAGCTGGGGGTCAGCGAGGACATGCTGGGCCGTGTTTTCGACGGCCTGGGCCGTCCCATGGACGGTGGCCCGGAAATTCTGCCCGACCGTCGGGCAGACGTAAACGGCCTGCCCATGAACCCTGCCGCTCGGAATTATCCTCAGGAATTTATTCAAACCGGTGTTTCCGCTATCGACGGTCTGAACACCCTGGTGCGCGGCCAGAAGTTGCCTATTTTTTCGGCCAGCGGTTTGCCCCATGCTCAGCTGGCAGCCCAAATTGCCCGTCAAGCCAAGGTGCGCGGAACTAATGAGCCCTTTGTGGTGGTGTTCGCTGCCATGGGCATCACCTTCGAAGAATCCGATTACTTTATTCAGAGCTTTAAGGAGACCGGAGCCATTGACAGAACGGTCATGTTTGTGAACCTGGCCAATGACCCGGCGGTAGAACGTATTGCCACGCCGAAAATGGCTCTGACGGCTGCGGAATACCTGGCCTTTGAAAAGAATTACCATGTTCTTGTTATCTTAACCGATATCACCAACTATGCCGATGCCCTGCGTGAGGTTTCCGCCGCTCGGAAGGAAGTGCCCGGCCGTCGGGGCTACCCCGGTTACATGTATACCGACTTGGCTACCATGTACGAACGGGCAGGCCGTCAGCGGGGGAAAAGCGGTTCTATCACCATGATCCCCATCCTCACCATGCCGGAAGATGATAAAACTCACCCCATTCCCGACCTGACCGGCTACATCACCGAGGGCCAGATCATTCTGAGCCGCGAGCTGTATCGCAAAAACGTGTCGCCGCCTATTGACGTGTTGCCCTCTCTGTCCCGTTTAAAGGATAAGGGAATCGGCGAAGGCCGTACTCGGGCCGACCACGCCGCCACTATGAACCAGCTGTTTGCCGCCTATGCTCGCGGCAAGGAAGCCAAGGAACTGATGGTGGTTTTGGGCGAAGCCGCCCTTACCGAAATCGATAAGCTCTACGCGAAATTCGCGGATGCCTTTGAAAATGAGTACGTTTCCCAGGGCTATACGGCAAACCGTGATATCGAAGATACGCTGGATTTGGGCTGGAAGCTCCTTTCCATTTTGCCCAGAAGCGAATTGAAGCGTATCAACGACAAGCTCCTGGACCAGTACTACGGAAAGGTGTGATGACCTTTGGCCACACGCACGCAAGTGAACCCCACCAGAATGGAATTGACCCGGCTGAAAAAGAAGCTGGTCACCGCTGTCAGAGGCCACAAGCTGCTGAAAGACAAGCGGGATGAGCTCATGCGCCAATTTCTGGAGCGGGTTCGGGAAAATAAGAGCCTGAGAGAGCACGTGGAAGCGGGCATTCAGGCTGCCAATAAAAATTTCCTGCTGGCCCGGGCCGGTATGCAGGATGAAACCCTAAATACCGCCCTTTTGGCCCCGAAGCAGCGGGTTTCTTTGGAAAGCAGCACCCAAAACGTGATGAGTGTGGACATCCCCACCTTCACCTTTCAGACCAGAACGCCGGATAAAAACGATATCTTTTCCTATGGTTTTGCTTTTACTTCCAGCGACCTGGACGACGCAATTCAGTCCCTTTCCGATATTTTCCCGGAAATGTTGAAGCTGGCGGAGTGTGAAAAAGCTTGCCAGTTGATGGCTGCGGAAATTGAAAAAACCCGCCGCAGGGTAAATGCCCTGGAACATGTGATGATCCCGGAGCTGCAGGCCAACATTAAATATATCACCATGAAGCTGGATGAAAACGAACGCTCCACCCAAATTCGGCTTATGAAGGTGAAAGATATGATGTTGCAGGAAGCCCACGGCTACGAATCTATTTAAGAAGGCAGGAAGATGCCAACCGCGCAGATCCTCCGTTGGAGGCTGCGCGGTTTTTTATGGAAACATTTTCTTCACAAATTTGAAGGAAAGTAGGTCTTGACAATTATGAGTGGGAAAGTTATAATTACTTGTGTTATATCTGACGATAAACAGACCCCTGCCGAATGGCGGATGGGAGGGAAATAAATGGCTGAAGTTCGGATCAAGGATAACGAATCGTTGGACAGCGCGCTCAGACGCTTTAAAAAGCAGTGTGCCAGGGCCGGCGTAATCCAAGAAGTGCGCAAGAGAGAGGCTTACGAAAAGCCCTCTGTGAAACGCAAAAAGAAGTCAGAAGCAGCTCGCAAGCGGAAGTTCAAGTAAGGCTGCGGAAATTGTCCTTGAAAGGCGGGCCTTTGTGCCCGCTTTTTTGTTGAGAAAGGAAGCTGAGATATGGGCATTTTTAAGCCCACTGCCATGAAAGAAAGGCTCACTGCCATTAGCCCCCGGCTGTTGGAAAATCTGGAAGCGAGGGCTATCCTGCTGGATGTAGATAACACCATCGCCTCTTATACCTCTCACGAACCCATAGAAGGGGCGGTGGACTGGGTAAGGGAGATGGTGACGTCGGGGTTTCGGGTGATCATTGTCTCCAACAATTACAAAAGGCGGGTCATGCCTTTTGCCGCCCGGTTTGGCCTAGACTGTATCAGCTTTGCCCTGAAGCCATTTCCCTTTGGGTATTTGAGGGCGCGGAAACGGTTAAAAACCCCTTTAAAAAATTGCGTGATCGTTGGGGACCAAATCTTTACGGATGTAGTGGGGGCTAACCTTTGTGGGATGAAGTCTATTTTGCTTTCCCCCATTGAACCGGAAGAAGGAGTCACCTTTCAAATACGACGGCGCTTCGAACGGGGATTTCGAAAGAAATTTGCCTTTTGTGAAGATATTTTAAGTTAGGCGCGAATGGCTTTGGGTCCTGGCGGGAAAGAGTAGGAAAAAGAAGCCGGGCCTCGCGGTATGGGTGTAGGGCTCCTGGCTCTATTTCGGAAAGGAAGAGATAAAGTTATGAAAAATCCTGTGGAACGGCTGAGAGAACAGATCATCGGTACAGATAGCCAAAAGGCGGCCCTGGTGTTTTCGGAGCGCAACCGCCGTTATTTTACGGAATTCCCCGCTTCCGACGGTGCTTTGCTGGTCACCGCCGGGGAAAGTTACCTGCTGATGGATTTTCGCTATGAGGAAGCTGCAAATTATGCGGCAAAATACTGTAAGGTGGTGGGTTTTACTAACCTGCAGGAAAAGGCTTCTGAACTCCTCACGCAAAACGGCGTGAAGGAGGTATACTTGGAAATCGATAAGCTTTCTGTAGCCTGGGCTCGGAAGTTCGAAGCCGAATTCCAAAAGCATGGAATTGACGTGGTGCTGGATGCCACTCTGGACAATGCCATCCGGGACCAGCGGATGATCAAATCTCCGGAGGAAGTGAAGAAGATAGAGGCTTCCCAGGCTATTACCGACGCGGCCTTTGAACATATTTTGCCTTTTATTAAGGAGGGCGTCACCGAACGGGAGCTGGCCCTGGAGATCGAATTTTTCATGCGGAAGCAAGGAGCGGAGAACATAGCCTTCGAACTGATTATAGCGGCGGGAAAGAACGGCTCCCAGTGCCATGCGGTGCCTTCCGATTATCAGGTGCAAAAAGGAGATTTTATTACCATGGATACCGGCGCGGTGTTGGACGGCTACCATTCTGACATGACCAGGACGGTGGCGCTGGGTAAGGTGAGCGACGAACAGAAGGCTGTGTACAATACAGTGCTGAAAGCTCATATGGCGGTTATAGATCAGGTAAAGCCCGGCATGCCCTGCAATGAGGTGGATAAGATTGCCAGGGACATTATCGAAAAGGATTACCCCGGCACTTTTGGTCATGGACTTGGCCACGGCGTGGGTTTTGAAATTCACGAATGGCCCCGGTTCTCTCGGTTAGATAAAACGCCCTGCCAGGTGGGCATGGTAGTTACCGATGAGCCCGGCATTTATGTGCCTGCCAAATACGGTGTGCGCATCGAAGACATGCTGCTGATCACGGAGGAGGGTTGCCGCTCTCTGACCAAGTCTCCCAAAGAGCTGCTCTGCCTTTGAAGAAGGCATTTTTCCACAAAACCTGCGGAAAGGCAGAATATAGCTTGAAATTGGGCAGTAAATACGGTAAAATAAAAGAAGCTTATAATTGGAGGTTGTGAATCTTATGATTACAGCAGGAGATTTCAGAAATGGTGTTACCTTCGAAATGGATGGCAACGTGGTATCCATTATTGAATTCCAGCACGTCAAGCCCGGAAAGGGTGCGGCTTTTGTGCGCACAAAAATCCGTAATGTCATTACCGGAGCGGTGACAGAAAAAACCTTTAACCCTAACGATAAGTTCCCCACTGCCTTTATCGAAAGAAAAGATATGCAGTACCTGTACAGCGATGGGGACCTTTACTATTTTATGGATACCGAAACCTACGAACAAACTCCCATCAACGGCAGTATCATGGGCGATAATTTTAAGTTTGTCAAAGAAAATATGGAGTGCAAGGTGCTTTCCTACAAGGGCAACGTGTTCGGTATAGAGCCCCCCAATTTCGTGGAATTGCAAGTTACCAAAACGGAGCCCGGTGTGAAGGGCGATACTGCTACCAACACCTTGAAGCCCGCCACCTTGGAGACCGGCGCCGAAATCCGTGTGCCGTTGTTTATCAACGAAGGCGAAATGATCCGTATTGATACCCGTACCGGCGAATATATGGAAAGAGCTTGACCTATACTTTCCTGTATTGATATTATTAAAAGGAGGACTGTAATATGACCAATTCTGAGCGGGCTTCTTATATCCGCGGCCTGATAGACGGGCTGGAATTAGACCCTGCCGCGAAAGAGACCAAGGTGTTTAACGCCATGGTGGAGCTGCTGGATGACCTGTGCCTTTCCATTGAGGACGTGGAAGACTGCGTGGCCGAGCTTTCCGAACAGGTGGATGAGATCGACGAAGACTTGGGGCTTTGGAAGAGGATTACTACGATTTGGATGATGGCTGCCACTGCCACGACAGGGACGAGGAATTTGGCGACAGTCTTTTCGAGGTAACCTGCCCCAACTGCGGAGATACCATTGAGCTTAACGACGAAATGTTGGAGGAAGGCTTTATCATGTGCCCGAATTGCGGCGAAAAGCTGGAGTTCGATTTTGATGAGGAAGACGGCGAGATCTGCGGTTGCGAAGACTGCAGCAAGGAATAAGCGCTGAACGGAAAGGCCCTGTGAAGAGTTGATTTTCTTTACAGGGCTTTTGTTTTGCCGCAATATTTTTCTATTTTTGGCAAGATACTGCTAGTTTCCCGGAGATGTCTGTAGTAAAATAGATACAGTAACATCCCAGGAGGAGGAGATACTCGCCATGCTGACAGAACGGTTTTTATTGAAAGATCAAAAGGTTCTTTTGCCCAAAGAGCAGCTCTTAAAGGCGCTGCATATGGAATACGAGGAAACCGATGAGGATGTTCAGCGCGTGCTGGCTCTACGGGAAGAGGCTTTAGCTGTAGCAAATCCCAAAGCGGTGTATGGGGTGGCTCCCATTGAGGAACGGGGAGAGGGCTATATTGTGGCCGGAGGGGTCAAGCTTACCTCGGAACTCTTGTGCAAAAATGTGTCCCAGGTGGGGCGCATCTTCCCCTATGTGGCTACCTGTGGCTTGGAAGCGGAGGAATGGTCGAAGGGCCTCACCGATTTTTTAGAGCAGTTTTGGGCAGAAACCATCAAGCAAATGCTTATGGGAGAGGTTCGCCAGCTCATGGCGGATCAAGTCCGGAAAACCTATGTTCCGGAGGGGAATTTATCGGTAATGAGCCCCGGCTCTTTAAAAGAATGGCCTTTGCCTCAACAGGGCCCGCTGTTTGAACTGATAGGCGGAGTAACAGAGGAATTGGGTGTTACTCTTACAGAAAGCTTCCTTATGCTGCCTTTTAAGTCGGTGTCCGGTTTCTTCTTTTGCAGCGAAAAGAAATATGAAAATTGCCAGCTGTGCCCTATTCTGGATTGTCCGGGTCGTCGTGCGCCCTATGATCCGGAGTCCCTTTCCTGAGAAGGGACCTAATAAAAATTTAACTCACAAGACAGAGGATTTTGACAAAGCAAAGCCGGGGAAACCTACGTTTCCCCGGCCAGCTATTTTCCATTAAAAGTTTATAAAGACTCGTCGCCGTTTTCCTTCAGCCACTGGACGGCGCTGCGGCAGACCTCCTTGACACATCCTTCGTCCAAAGGAGAGAGCAGGCCCACAGTGTGTAAAAGTTCAAGGAAGGTTTTGGTGCCTCCCAGTTTTACGAACTCCATATACTTTTCCCAGGCGACTTCCCTGTTTTTTAGCGAAAGCCGGAAGAACTGCAGGGCTGCTATGTGGGCAAGGCAATAATCAATATAATAGAAGGGGTTCAGGTAAATGTGCAGCTGCCGCTGCCAGCCGGCTCCCCTGCTGTAGAAGGGAAGGTCGCCGAAGTCCAAGTAGGGCCGGTAACGGTGTTCCAGCTGCAGCCATGTTTCGTTCCTCTGGCTTGGAGTCATTTCGGGGTGGCGGTAAACCTCTTCCTGGAAATGGTCTACCAGGCAGCCATAAGGGATAAAGACAAGGGCGTCTTCCAGGTGGGAAAGCTCATATTTTTCGGTTTGTTCCCCAAAGAACAGGGAATGCCACGGGGCGGTGAGAAATTCCATGCTGGTAGAGTGGGTTTCGGCGGCATCCATGGTGGGGCAGCGTAAGGCATGGATGGCCACTGTTTTGTTGGCGATATAATCGGCAAAGGCGTGACCGGCTTCATGAGTGAGCACATCCACATCGCCAGAGGTGCCGTTGAAGTTAGAAAAGATGAAGGGGTAACCATAATCCTCCAGGCTGGCGCAATAGCCGCCGGGGGCTTTTCCTTCTTTGGCTAGCACGTCAAATAATTCATTTTCGAACATCAGCTCAATAAATTCCCGAGTCTCGGAAGAAAGCTCCTGGTACATGCGTTTTCCCGCGGCCAAGATTTCTTCCGGAGTGCCCTGAGGCGTGGCGGAGCCATCTCGGAATTTCAAGGCGTTATCCCAAAACTTGAAATCTTCTATGTCAATGCGCTGGGCCTGACAGGCCTTAATTTTTTTGGTCAAGGGAACCAAGTCCTGTACCACCTGGTCTCGGAACCAGGCGACTTCTTTTGGGGTGTAGCAGTTGCGCAGGCGGCGCAGGGCTGCCAATTCCACATAGCTTTCAAAACCCAGTTGTTTGGCCTGTTGGGTACGATTTTTGACCAGTTGGTCGAAAAGCAGATCAAATTCTTCCCGGTGCATGTCAAAAAAGCTGCCCTCGGCTTCTAAAGCCTTTCTGCGCAGAGTTCTGTCGGTGCTCTCCTTGTAGGGCCCCAACTGGGCGATGGTCAGCGTTTTTCCCTCAAATGGGATTTGAGCGCTGGCATAAAGCTTTTGGTATTCTGTGGCCAGCCGATTTTCTTCCTGCATGAGGGGAATAATTTCCGGGGAAAAGGCGCGCAGCGCCAGCTCTATATTTTGGAACAGCAGCTTTCCAAGTGCTTCTTCCAGCTGCGGGCGGAAAGCTGTGCCCACCAGGGCCTTGTGAAATTCCTGGACCTTTTCTTCCAATAAGGGAGCCTGCTGGTCGTGATAATCCTGTTCCTCCATAAAAAAGGCGTCACGAGTATCAATGGTATTGCGGATGGCACAAAGGGAAACTTGGGTGTTGAGGGAAGAGAGCAGCGCTTCAAACTCTTTGAAAAGCTCTAACTGTTCTTGTGCGCTTTGCGCCTTTTTAAAAAGCTCTGTCAGCTGCCGGAACTCTTGAAAAGTCTCTTCATAATTCGGCCGGCAGTATTCCAGTTGAGAAAATTTCATGACATTGGCCCCCTAAGATCGAATTTTGCCATTTGGCTCGTGACGCCAAATGCAGCATGTTCCAATGTTCTCCGGAACAGTCCAAATCTTTGATTTGGTTTTGTTCCGTGAGGTTATTCATAAAGCTATTATAACACGTCGGGTAAGACCGGTCTATGAGAAAAATGACATTTCGTCAAAAAGACTGGACAAGAAAGAGAGAGACTGGTAAACTTAACTTAAACTAGTGAAAATAATCGGGAGGCCGTTGCATGCAATTTCTTTGCACCCTGAATTCTCTTCCTCATGTCAGCTTTATGAACTTTTTTTCCCCGAAAGGGCAGTGGAGCCAGTTCCGGCGGCAAAATGGGGAATATATCCTCTATTATCTCATGGAAGGGGCCATGTACCTGCGGGAGGGCGACCAGGAATATGCCCTGAAAGCCGGGGATGTTTTTCTGTTGCAGCCGGGCCTGATCCACGAAGGGACAAAAGCCGCAGAATGCGCTTACTATTTTGTCCATTTTAGCAATATCTGTGTGCTGCCCTTTGAAACTGAGGGTTCTCCTTTTGACCGGCAGAATCCTTTCCGGGGATTTGAAAAAGGGGGAGAAGTGGTTCGCGATATGGAATACTGCCTTATCCCGAAGCTTTTACATATTCACAGCGAAAAAGCCCGGGCGCAGATCGCTGAATGTTTTGACGAAGCCATTGAAAAGGCCAAAAGCGGCGCGCGGAATTACCGGGTCTTTTGGGGCTGCAAATTTTTGGAAATTCTCATGCTCATCGCGGAAAACGGCGCCGATGCAGCCCTGGAAGCGGGGAACAGCCAACTGCCCTTGCGCACTATGCGGCGCATTGAAGAATTGATCGCCTTTTTGAACGAGCATTATATGGAAAAAATTACCGGGAAGCAGCTGGAAGATATGTTGGGTATGAATTTTGACTACCTGAACCGCACGTTTCGAAAGCTTACCGGAAGGACTATCTTCCAGTATTTGGCCAGGGTGCGCATAAACCGGGCAAAAGAGCTTTTGGTGACAACAGATATGAAGCTGGCCGAAATCGCTTTGGAGACCGGTTTTTCCGATGAATTCTATTTGAGCCGCCAGTTTAAAAAGCATACGGGCATATCGCCTGCCCTCTATTCTAAAGGGAGAATAGAAAAGTAAGGGGAAGTTTAAAAGAGGCTGTTTTTGTAATTTATCCATGGAAGCAGAGAGCTTTTTTTGGACTCTATGGAGTAAAATGGGCCTAAGTCGAAAATGTCAAAAAAAAAACTCTATCGTCCATTCTTTTTGTGCCCCCCTGACGGTATAGTAAAAGAGCAAGATGCGTAAGAGGATTTTGAAAAGCTTTTCGGAGCTTTCTTTCCTGAGCGGGTGCCGGAGGCCAGCTTTACCGGGCCGCCGCTTTTGGCAGAGAACAAAAAATCATAGAAGGAAAAGGAGCTGTTTTTTATGCCTTTAGCAAAAGTGAACCAGGTGTTGCAGCATGCTACGGAAAACCATTACGGTGTCGCAGCTGTAAACGTATTTAACTATGAAACGGTAAAATGGGTGGCCGAGGCGGCCAACCGGGAAAAGATTCCGGTGATTATCCAGCTGTACCCCGGTTTTGAAAAGTATATCGCGTTAAAGCACGTAGCGGCTTTTGCCCGGGATTTTGCCGAAAATTCTCCCATTCCTATCGCGGTGCACTTGGACCATTCTGCCAGCTATGAGATCGCGGTAGGGGGTATTAAGGCCGGCTTCCCCTCTATTATGGTAGACGGTTCCGCCTTGCCTTATGAGGAAAATGTAGAAGTCACCTCTGCCGTAGTGCGTACCGCCGCTGTGTTCGGCGTAGATGTGGAGGCCGAATTGGGTCACGTGGGTTCTGGGGCCAATTTGGACGATATCGTCAATTCCGACCATTATACCAACGTGGATCAGGCGGTAGAATTTGTAGAGCGTACAGGCTGTGGCTCTTTGGCGGTGGCGGTGGGCAACGCCCA
This sequence comes from uncultured Neglectibacter sp., assembly GCA_947647615.1. GTDB lineage: Bacteria > Bacillota > Clostridia > Oscillospirales > Acutalibacteraceae > Acutalibacter. The sequence continues at coordinate 5,950 of CANSKS010000003.1, read as the reverse complement.
CGGCGCTTATGTGCAGACGCCCAACTTGGACTTCGACCGTATTGCGGCCCTTCGCAAGGCGGTAAAGGTGCCGCTGGTGCTTCATGGCTGTTCCGATATTCCTCACGACCAGCTGCAGGAAAGCGTACGTTTGGGTATGAGCAAATTTAATATTGCCACCGAGTATTTCCGGGCTTGCACCAAGAGCGTGGTAGAGCAGGCTTCCAAAGGCGAAGTTAAGGGGAATTTCGTGGGCTTATTAGAGGCGGCCAGCGAAGATGCCATCGAGTTTGTGCGGGGCAAGATGCGGCTGCTCAACCCCAATAAATTTTCTCTGTAACAAATAGGGAAGGAAGAGAGATCCTTTGAAAAAGTTTGAAGTGGCAGGGTACGATATGCCCTGTGTAGATTTGGCTGTAAATGTAGATGTGTTCCCAAAGCCCAACGGCGGCACGGGGATCAATGCCCTGAGCTGGCAGGGAGGCGGTAAGGTGGCCTCCGGTATGGTAGCCTCGGCCCGGTTGGGCGGAAAGTGCGCCATGCTGGGCGGCGTGGGCGATGACGATTACGGCAAGTTCTGCCTACGGGATTTTGAACGCCACGGCATTGATGTTTCCGGCATGAGGACCAGAGAGGGAGAAACCACTTCTCTTTCTATCGTGCTCAGCGACAGGGAAACCAACGGCCGCAGTATTGTTTACCGACGGGGCACCGCTCAAGCCCTTACAGTGGCGGAGCTGGACAGGGAAATTCTGGAAGATTGCCAGTGGTTTTTTATGTCTCGGGCCAGTGAAGTCTGCCTGGAGGCGGCGCGCCTGGCAAAGGCTGCCGGCGCCAAGGTGATTGTAGATGCCGATTCTTATTCCTCCGAGCTTATGGAACATATCGATATCATCGACGCTTTTGTAGCTTCGGAATTCTTTTACAACGTGATGTTCCACGATAAGAATTACGAGGAAAACTGCAAAAAAGTGTTTGCCATGGGCCCCTCCATTGTGGTGTTTACCCTTGGTGCCCAGGGCTGTGTGGGCTACAGCGAGGAAAGCGGGTTCTTTAATCTGCCCTCCTTCGATGTTAAAGTACAAGATACCGTAGGAGCGGGGGATGTGTTCCATGGCGCTTATGTCATGGGGCTTGTGAAGGGCTTTAATGCCAAAGAGGCGGCCAGGCTGGCTACCGGGGTTTCCTGTATCAAGTGCACCCGCATCGGTGGCCGGGCAGGCATTCCAGACTGGAATACCCTGCAGCATTTCTTGGATACCGGGGAGATCGACTATACCGAAATCGACAGGCGCGTGGAGTTTTACGGTAAGAAATTGCAGCTTTCAGAAACCGATGGGTTTGAAACGCTGTTTCATAAATGAAAGAAAGAGGGATGTTGTATGAAAAAGCAGACTATTATTTTGGGCGTAGCCCCAACCAAGCGCGGCTTTTTGAGCATGGAAGAAGCCAAGCGTCAAAAAGATAAGTTCATGGCCGTGATTCGTCAGATCCACCCCGATGTGGTGCAGATCGTGGACATCGATGATATTTGCGAAAACGGCATTTTGTACCAGACCGATAAAATCCCCCAAGTGGTGGAAAAATTCAAGGCTGCCAAGATCGACGCCTTGTTTACCCCTCACTGCGATTTTGGCGAAGAGCAGTGCACTGCCGGCGTAGCGGCTGCCATGAAGGTGCCCACCCTGATGTGGGGCGCCAGGGACGAAAGGCCCAACACCGATGAGTCCCGGGGCAGAGATACCCAATGCGGCATGTTTGCCTGCACAAAAGTATTGCGGCGCTTTGGGGTTCAGTACAGCTATATTTGGAACTGTGAAACAGAAAGCGAAGATTTCAAAAATGGGTTCGATAGCTTTATCCGTGTGGCGTCTGTGGTAAAGGCAGTGAAGAATCTGCGCATTGCCAAATTCGGCTCCCGTCCGGTGCCTTTCATGAGCGTGATGGCCAACGAGGCCGACCTGGCTACCCGGTTCGGTATTACCACCATTCCCGTTTCTCCCGTTGCCATTGCTAAGCGCGCCGACGAGATCCAGGCGGAAAACGCCGAACGGTTCCAGACCTACCTTAAGAGTGTGCAAGACCGCATGGACGCCTCTGCTATGCCGGGGAACGAAGTAGAGCGGGTAGCTGCCGTAAAGCTGGCCATACAGGACTTGATGGAGCAGTACAACTGCACCGCCGCTGCCATAGAATGCTGGAGCGCCCGTCCCATTATTGGCGTGCCTGTGTGCATGGCTTTGGGCGAGATGGCAGACGAGGGTATGCCCATTTCTTGTGAGACCGACTTGAACGGCGCTGTGACCCTGGCAATGCTCCAGGCCGTTACGCTGGGCAAAGAATCGGAATTCCTGGCGGACCTCACCATTCGCCACCCCCAGAACGACAATGCAGAGCTGCTTTGGCACTGCGGGCCCTTCCCCTATTCTTTGAAAGACCCCGATTCCAAGGCCCGTCTGGTAGGCGGCCAGGAGCGGTTTATGCTCAAGAAGGGCGACATTACCCTTTGCCGGTTCGACGATATCGACGGCAAGTATTACCTCTTCGGTGGTGAAGGCAGAGCGGTGGACGGCCCCGAAACCAACGGTACCTATGTGTGGTTCGAAACCGATAACTGGAAGCGTTGGGAAGAAAAGCTGATGTTTGGTCCCTATATTCACCATGTAGGGGGCATTTATGGCAACTACAAGAAGGTGCTTCGGGAAGCTGCCCGTTACCTGGGCCTCATTTTCGACGACGCCGACGAGCAGGGCACCTACAGCCTGTAATTCCTTTTGTGCGTTTATTTCCGAAAGGCGGGAGGCGTTTTGCCTCTCCCTTTTGGAGGTACACTTTTTTGACGGTTTAGAAAGGAGAATTGGATTTTATGAGAGAAATTAAACCCCAAGCCCTTGACAGGGAAAAGTTCCGCCCCTATGGCGATTTTAAAGATATGCTGCAGGCCGCGGATGAAAGAGCCAAAGGCGGCGCCAGCAATGTGTTTGTCCCCGATTTGGTAACCCTTCATTTAGATAATCGTATGCCGGTTTCTGCCAGCGTGGCCCGGGTTTCCGAATGCGAGCGGGTCATCACCGCTTTGGAATATCATCAATTCACCGCAGAGGGCATTTTGCCTTTGGATGGCGATATCGATATTTTTGTGGGCCCCTCTAGCTTCCGAGTAGACCCCGACACGGTAGAGGCCTTCCGGGTACCTAAGGGAACCTTTGTACGGCTGAACCCCGGTGTGATTCATGGCCGCCAGTTCGTCGTGAACACGCCCAGCGTCAATGTGCTGATCCTGCTGCCGGAGCGTACCTTTGGCAACGACTGCACCTTTACCCGCTTGGAAGGGGAAGACCGCATTGCAATTTTGCCCTAAAGCCTGGGCTTCTTTTGTGAGATAAAAAGGGGCTGCTGTAGGATTTGAAATTTTACAGCAGCCCCTTTTGGTTTTTGCAGGGCAATTTTTTTAAAATTTAAGGATATCATTTTTCAGAAGGGAGAAAGAGTATGGAAAAAAAGGTTTTTAAGGTAGGCTCCGTAGGGCTTGGGGAGATCTGGCAAGGGGTTCATGAACCCGGTATCCGCAGAAGCCCCGAGCTGCAGCTGGTGGCCATTTGCGACATTGACGAAGAAAAGCTCCGGGCCGCCGGGGAAAAGTATGGCATTGACGAGGCCCACCGCTTTACCGATTATCACGACCTGGTCCGCTGCCCTGAGGTGGATGTGGTGGATATCTGCACCTCTAACGACGCTCATTTTGAGGTGGCCATGGCCGCGGTGGAAGCCGGGAAGCCCTACGATATTGAAAAGCCCATCACCATGACCGCTGGGGAAGCCGATATTCTGGCCAAAGCCACAGAGGAAAAAGGCTTAAAAAATATGGTGTGCTTTTCTTACCGGTTTAAAGCTGCCGCCCGGTATGCCAAGGATTTGGTGGCCAAAGGGAAGATTGGTAAGGTCTACCATGTGAACATGCAGTATTTCCAAGCTTGGGGCCTGCCCCGGGTGCAGTGTCCCCTGGTTTGGCGTTATGTGAAAAGCCGCACAGGCTCCGGCGCTTTGGGAGACTTGGGCTGCCACGCGCTGGATTTGGTCCGCTTTGTGTTGGGGAAGGAATACACCAACATCGTGGGCCATACCGGCACCTATGTGCACGAACGGAAGCTGGAAAAAGGCGAGGGCATGGGCAAGGTAGACGTAGATGATTTTTGCAACTATATGGCCGATATGGAAGATGGAATTTCGGCCAGCTTCCAAATCACTCGTTTTGGGTTTGGCCGTGGCAACTACCAGCGCATGGAAATTTACGGCAGTGAAGGGGCCATTGTGTACAGCCTGGATGCCACGCCCGGCCTGGAAGATGAAATTGAGGTCTGCTCCGGCGATATTTGCGCCGATGCCAACGTTTTTGTAAAGCTGCCTATTCCCAAACAGTATTACAGCGATCAAATGCAATCCTTTGCCGATATTTTGAACGAGGCAGGGGACGGGAAACCGGCCACAATCGTCGACGGCCAGGCAAACCAGCATGTGGTAGACGCCATTTTGGAATCGGCCGAAAGCGGGAAATGGGTCGCGTTAAAGTAAGCGTTTTTCCGATTCCTAAGCAATAAAAAAGGTTTGGAGAAGTTTTTCCAAGCCTTTTTTATTCGCTTCTTGCAAGAGAATCCCCCGGTTTTGCGGGGAAAAGATTAAAAGATGGCCTATTTCCCGGCTGCGTTCCCATGGCAGGCAATGGGTTCTTTCCAAGCCGGTAGGTTTACTAAGGGGTGCGATTGTGTTATAATAACCTGGCGCCAATGCTCTATTGTAAGAGAAACAAAAGAGTTTCGAAAGAAAAGAAATGGCCTGGTTCGGGTATAATAGCGGTGACATGCCGCATCTATTTGGGTAGGCGTTGGGCAGAGTTTTATTTTCCAAACAGAAAGGGGCCCTGGGTAATGGAAATCGTGGAGTGGCTGAAAATCTTGTTTTTGGGAATTGTGGAAGGGATTACGGAATGGCTGCCCATTAGCAGCACCGGCCACATGATTCTGGTAGACGAATTTTTGCACTTGAATGTGACAGAAGATTTTATGAACATGTTCCGCTATGTGATCCAGCTGGGAGCTATTTTAGCGGTGCTGGTGCTCTTTTTTCACAAGCTGAACCCCTTCTCGCCCCAAAAGACAAAGCCGGAAAAAAGGGAAACCTGGAACACCTGGGGCAAGGTGGTGGCAGCCTGCATCCCTTCTGCTGTCATTGGGCTTTTGCTGAACGACTGGATGGATGAGCACTTGATGAACTACTGGGTGGTAGCGGCCGCCTTAATTGTTTACGGCATTTTGTTCCTGGTGGTGGAAAACGGCCGCAAGGGCGGCGCCCATGCCCATTCCCTGGAAAGCATGGGAGAGCTTTCCTACCGAACCGCCTTGATGATCGGCCTATTCCAAGTGCTTTCCATTGTGCCCGGCACTTCCCGCTCTGGCGCCACCATTTTGGGCGGCATGTTCCTGGGCTGCTCCCGGGCCCTTTCGGCGGAGTTTTCCTTTTTCCTGGCCATTCCCACCATGGTGGGGGTCAGTATTTTAAAGCTGGGGAAATACGCCGTTACGCAGCTTTCCGGAGGCCTGCCGCTGTTTTCTACGGAAGAGGGAATTATTCTGGCGTTGGGCATGGTGACGGCCTTTGTGGTATCCCTTTTGGTCATACGTTTCCTGATGAACTTTGTGCGCGAGCACGATTTTAAAATTTTCGGATGGTACCGAATTGTGCTGGGCGTGGTGGTGCTGGCCTATTTCCTGTTTTTGGGAAACTGATTTTCCTTGCCGGCGTCTTCTGTGCCAAACAGGGAAGCACAAGGCCTTTTGCCCTTACAAAAATTTTTAAGATATCTAATTTCCTGGGAGAAAAAACGCGCCTGTAAGGGCGCGCTTTTTTTATGTCCAATCTCCTGTTTCTAATATAAAGCAAAAAAATAAGAGAGTTTGGAAAAGTATACTTTTCC
>CANSKS010000002.1 GCA_947647615.1 uncultured Neglectibacter sp. | reverse complement strand
GCTTCACGTCGGTAAAGGGGTTCGCGGTGCTCTTGGGCTCCGGCTTCTTCGCCGCATTCCAGAGGAAGGTCACCGCCTGGTTCCGAGTGCAAACTTTTCCGGGGCTGAAGGTGGTGGGAGTGGTGCCGTCGGTGATGCCGTTTTCCACCGCCCACAATACGGCCTTGTAAAAGTAATCCCCGGGCTTCACGTCGGTAAAGGGGTTCGCGGTGCTCTTGGGCTCCGGCTTCTTCGCCGCGTTCCAAAGGAAGGTGACAATCTGCCCGCGGGTACAATTTTTTGCAGGGCCGAAGGTGGTGGGAGTAAGACCGTCGGTGATCCCGTTCTCTACGGCCCACTTTACGGCATCTGCCCAATAGTCGCCCACGAATACGTCTTCAAAGCCCCCTACGGTATTGTCGGGCTTAGGGGGCTCGTCGCCGGGGGCGGGAGAATTGTAGTGCACAGTGACGCCCGCGCCATAGCCCAGCCGGGTAAGACCCTTGGACTGGAAGTCTGCCTCGCTGCCGCCGTAATAAATGTCCTTCAGGTTTTCGCTTTCGGCAGATAAAACGCCGGTGCCGATTTTAGAAAGGGAAGCGGGAAGGTAAATGCTTTCTAAACTTCTGGAGGCGAAGGCGCCGTCCCCTATCTCTTCCACGCCGTCGCGCAAAACAAATGAGAACCCGCCGAAATTGCCAAAGGCTTGGGCGCCAATGGTCTTAACGCTTCCGGGGATCTCCACAGACGCCACATAGGGGCTGTTTAAGCCATCGGTACCGCCGTACCGGAAGGCTCCGGCGCCAATCGAGGTGACCGTATTGGCAATGGAGATTCCTTGGCAGCCGGTCATTTGGAAGGCGTCATCCGCAATGGAGGTCACGCCGGCTTCCACGATGATTTTAGTGGCAGCGCCGGATTTCCCCTGCAGGAAATAGTCGTGCCAGGGGTAGGATGCGGCCTCTGTTTTCTGCATTGCGCCGCTGCCGCCAACGGTGAGGCTGTAGGGCGGGAAATTGTAATCGGCCTTCCAGGAAAGGGTTCCATAGGTGCCGCTAAAGACCATTTCGGGGTCGTAATACTCCTCGGCCGCTGCCGTCACAGGCAGCACTGCCACTACCAGCAGCATGGCCGCCAATAAAATTGCTGGAATTTTCTTGTTCATACTTTGTTTTTCCTCCTTTGACATTCTATGGCTTGCGAAGGAGCCTCGGAATTTCGGAAAAGTGTACTTTTCCGAACCCCGTCCGCAGTCCCCTTTGTACCATCTATCATACAAGAATAACCAGGATATTTCAAGATTTTTTGCATAGTTGTTGGCAAAAAATCTTATTCTTAAAAGTGCACTTTTTCTAATTTTTACTTTACGCTTTTCTTTTTTTACATGTAAAAGGGATAAGGACGCCCCTGCCCAAAACTGCACCGCCGGCATAAAAATTCCTCTGGGTCCCGGAAAATGGGTGGAACAGAACCCGAGCCTGTGGTAAAATTCAAGTAGTAAAATGCAAAAGGCAGCACAGAACCTTTCCAGGGAGGAACAGCCATGAAAATACGGAAAGCCACTGCCCGGGACCTTTCCCGGATCGCCGAGATCTTAGTTTTCGCAAAGCGGGTAAACTACCGCTCCATCTTCCGGGACGATCCCTATTCCTTCGGGGTGCTGCAGGTGCTGCCCGTGGCGGAAAAATACGCCGATCCCGGCATTCTGGAACACATTTGGGTTTATGAGGAGGAATTTGTAAAGGGACTGCTCCATATGGAGGGGGAAGAAATCAAAGAGCTGTATGTAGATTCCTTCTTTGCAGGCCAAGGGATCGGAGGAGAGCTCATAGAATTCGCCAAAGGGGAACAAGGCGCAAGGTTTTTGTGGACCATCGAAAAAACCAGGGAGCGGTGCGCTTTTATGAACGGCACGGCTTTCACAAAACGCAAACCAGGAAATTAGAGCCCGGTACCACCGTATCCTTGATCCTGCTGGAGAGAGACCTTTAGGCGCCCCGGGGTTAATTCCAGCCCCACGTTGCAAAAATGGGACAAAGCGTGTATAATAGCTTCCATATTCCGGCAAAGCTAAAGAAAAAGGAGGGGTTCCATGCCAAAAACCAGCGTCATTATGCCCGTGTACAACGTGGCGCCCTACGTGGAAAAATGCGCCCGTTCCGTTCTGGCCCAAACCGAACAAGATTTGGAGCTGATTCTGGTGGACGACGGCTCCACCGACAGCAGCGGCGCCCTTTGCGACGGGCTTTCGAAAGAAGATCCCCGGGTCCGGGTCATCCACCAGGAGAACGCCGGGCTGGGCGGAGCACGGAACAGGGGTATCGAAGAGGCCTTGGGGGAATATCTCCTTTTCGTGGACAGCGACGATTGGCTGGAGCCGGGCATTTTGGAAAGCGCTCGGAAGGCTGCCGAAAAAACCGGGGCCGATCTGGTATTTTTCAATTTCCGCACGGTAGACGAGGCCGGGAACGCCCTTTCGGAATTCCGGGAGGCCCAGCCGAAAAACCAGCCCCTTTCCATCGCGGAGCACAAAGATATTTACCTGGCTTCCCCCTGCGCCTGGAACAAGCTTTACCGGGCGGCCCTGTTCCGGGACACGGGCATCCGCTATCCCGGCCGGGTGTGGTATGAAGATATCCGCACCACCTTAAAGCTGCTTTTGGCGGCGGACCGGGCGGTATTTCTGGACGATATCGGCTACAATTACCTTTTGCGCCAGGGCTCCATTACCAACAACCTGAACGCCGCCCGGAACCGGGAGATCATCGAGGCCTTCCAGGATATTCTTTCCTATTTTAAAGCCCAGAAGAAAGCGGAGGAATACCGGGAGGAGCTTTGCTATCTCACCCTGCTCCACGAGTACCTCACCGCTTCCGTGCGGGTGCTGCGCATCGAAAAACACCATCCTCTGCTGGAGGAATTTTCCGCCTATTTGAACGGGGAGTTTCCGGAATGGAAGCAGAATAAATATTTGCCCAGGCTGGGAAAAAAGCGCCGGCTGCTGCTGTTTTTACTGGAACGGAAGCAGTACGGGCTCATCAGCCTGTTGTTCCGGATCAAGGGCTGAAACACGCCGCTTCCGAACACTGGAGAACCCGAAAGGAGTATGGGCTTGAACCTCATTAAAAAATGGAAAAACCGGAAGCAGGGCAGCTTCATCGAAAACGCCGTCATGCTTTACATTTTACAGTTTTCCAACATGTTTTTAGGGCTTGTGACCGTGCCCTACCAGACCCGCGTTCTGGGCAAAGAAAACTTTGGCATTTTGGGCGTGGCGGCCGCCATTATGATGTATTTCCAGCTGCTCATCGATTTTGGCTTCATCCTTTCGGCCGTGGCCAAAATCTCCCGGCACCGGGACAACCCCCAGGTGCTTTCCAAAGTGCTTTCCTGTGTCACCTGGGCCAAGGGCATCTTTTTCCTGGTTTCCCTGTTCATCGTCGTGGTTTTCCTTTTCCCTGGCCTGCAAGACAACACCATGCGGCTCATGTATTTCTTTTACCTTATGGCCACCGCCACCAACTCCTTTTTGCCCGATTACATGTACAAGGGCTTAGAGCGCATGTCTGTCATCACTTTCCGCACGGTGATGATCAAGCTGTTTTTCACCGTGATGATCTTCATTTTCCTGCGCACCAAGGACCAATATTACCTGGTTCCCCTGTTTACCGCCATTGGGAATACCGGGGCTATTGTGGTGGTGTATTGGCATTTGGTAAAAAAAATGGGCATCCATTTTTGCCGGGTGACGGCAAGGGAAGTCTTTCTGGAAGTGAAAAGCTCCTTCTGGTTTTTCGTTTCCAAAATATCTTCCACCGTATACACCTCCACCAACACCATTATCTTAGGGGCAATGGACCCTTCCGGAGCTTTGGCCGGGGCCTACTCCGCCGCCTCCGACAAGGTGATCAATACGGCCCGGAACATGCTTTCCCCTATTTCCGACAGCCTTTACCCCCACATGGTAAAGCATAAGAATTTCCGGCTTATCAAGCGCACTCTGCTCCTGTTCATGCCCCTTATCTTTTTGGGCTGCGCAGTGGTGTTCCTGTTTGCCGAACCCATTTGCACCTGGTTCTTCGGCCCCGATTTCGCCGAAAGTATTTTGCCCCTGCGGGCCCTGCTGCCCGTGGTGCTGTTCACCCTGCCCAACTATGTGCTGGGCTTCCCCACCCTGGGAGCCATGGGCCTTGCCCAATATGCCAACCTTTCCACTATGTTCTGTATGGCCATTCACCTCATAAACCTGGCCATTGTGTTCTTCACCGGCCACTTGAACATGTTCACCCTGTGCCTTGTGACCTCCCTTACAGAATTTTTAGTGCTGCTGTTCCGGGTAGTGGTCATTTTCCTGCATCGGGACAGGCTAAGACCTGAGCCTGAGGCTCAGGACACGAAAGCAAAAGGGGAGGCAAAGGCATGAAGGAATTTTTTAAAAAGGCCCGGCGGAACGTCCTGTGGCAGGCCTGGTCTCTTTTGCCCAAAAACCCAAAAAAGGCGGTGTGCCAGTGCTTTTACGGCCGCGGCTGGTCCGACAGCCCCGGGGCCATTGGCGCGGAGCTCCTTTCCCGGGGCTATGAGGTATACTGGATCGTAAAGGGCGAGGCGGAGGCCGCCTCCCTGCCTGCCGGGGCCAAGCCCCTGCTTTTGGAAAGCCCAAAGGCCATTTACCACCAGTGCACCGCCGGAATTTGGGTGGACAACTGCCGGAAATGGGCCTACACCCAAAAGGGAAGGGGCCAGCTCTACTTGCAGACCTGGCACGGCTTTCCCCTAAAGCGCATTGAGGGCGACGCCCTGGAGGCGCTTCCCCCGGATTATATCAAGGCCGCCCGGCACGACTCCGCCCTTTGCGACCTGTTCCTTTCCAACAGCCGGTTCTTAACGGAAATTTACCGGAAGGCCTTTTGGTATTCCGGAGAAATTCTGGAACAGGGCCTGCCTCGAAACGACATGCTGGCGCACCCCCGGCCGGAAATCCGGGAAAAGGCCAGAAGGGCTCTCGGCACCCCACCGGGGAAAAAGCTTTTGCTTTACGCCCCCACCTTCCGGAAAGACAAGGGCCTTTCCGCCTATGACGTAGACTTCCCCCGGCTGGCATCCGCCCTTTCCAAAAGGTTCGGCGGGGACTGGCAGGTGCTGCTCAAGCTGCATCCCAACATTGCGGAAAAGGCATCCGGTATGGGACTTGACCCTCAGCTTGTAAAAAACGCTTCCGACTACCCGGACATTCAGGAGCTCTACCTGGCCTGCGACGCCCTGCTCACCGACTATTCCTCCGTCATGTTCGATTACATGGCCACCGGGAAGCCCTGTTTCCTTTATGTCAACGACAAGGAGGCCTACCGGGGAGACCGGAACTTCTATTTCGACATGGAAAAGCTGCCCTATCCCCTGGCGGAAACCAACGGCGCCCTGGAACAGGCCGTGCTGGCCTTTGACCCTCAGGAACAAGAAAAGGCGGAGGAAGCCTTTCGCCGGGAATTTGGCCTGCGGGAAACGGGAAACGCCGCCCGGGCGGCGGTAGATTGGATTGAGGAAAAACAAAAAAAGGAGAGGAACCGCCCATGAAACGCGTGATCACCTACGGCACCTTCGACCTGCTCCATTACGGCCATATCAACCTGCTGCGCCGGGCCAAGCAATATGGCGATTACCTGATCGTGGCTTTATCTACCGACGAATTCAACTGGGTGGAAAAGCACAAAAAATGCTATTTCGATTACCCACAGCGCAAACAGCTTTTGGAAGCCATTCGCTACGTGGATTTGGTGATCCCGGAAGAAAACTGGGAACAGAAAAAGACCGACGTGAAGGAGTACCATGTGGACACCTTTGTCATGGGAGACGACTGGGAAGGGAAGTTCGACTTTCTCAAGGACCAATGCGAGGTGGTTTACCTGCCCCGCACGCCGGAAATTTCCAGCACCCAAATCAAGAAAGATTTAAACGGGAAGGAAACCCCATGAAACAGCAAGCCTTTACCGGCGGGGTTGGCCCCGGCGGCCTTTGGAACCAGAACGACATCCGCATTTTGATCTGCTATGTTTTGAGCAGCATAAATTCCCCCCTTTCCGGAGAAGACCTTGGGAATATTTTTCAAAGCAAAGCCCTGGCCAACTATTTCGAGGTCACCGACGCCCTGGCCGCCCTGGAGGCCCAAAACCATGTGAGGAAAACCCCATCCCAGCGCTACGAGGTCACGGAGACCGGCCGGGAAATCGGGGAGAGCCTGGATGTCACCCTGCCCCTTTCTGTGCGGGACAAGGCCCTGGAGGCCGCGGTCGTGCTGCTTTCCCGAGCCAGGCTGGAACGGGAAAACAAGGTGACGCTGCGCCCAACGGAACGGGGCGTGCAGGTCAATTTTCGAATTGCCGACGGGGAAATGACCTTGATGGACCTTTCCCTGTATGTGCCCGACATGGCCCAGGCCCAGCTGGTAAAAGAAAACTTTTACCGGGACCCGGGCGCCATTTACCAGCTGCTGCTGGCAGCCCTCACCCGGGACCGGGACTTGGCCCAGGAGACCCTTGAGGTTCTGTCTTAAGCCTTTCCCCCGGCCTACCCCTGTGTCTGTTTATTTTTTGAAAGGAGGCATTTCTTCATGCCCATCCTCTTTGACGAAAAACAAAAGATCTTCAAATTAGACACCAAAACCTCTACCTACGCCATTTTGATCTACCAGGAAAATTACCTTGTGCACCTGTATTACGGCGCCAGGCTGCCGGACTGCAACCTGAAGCCCTTGATGTACCGGGGCCGGTTCGACTCCCTAAGCCCCTATAACCCCAAGGTAGAGGACCCCCTCTTCTCCCCGGACATCAGTCCCATGGAATATTCCACCAACGGGGCGGGGGACTTCCGCATTTCCGCCTTTTCCGTACAGGGGGCGGCCGGGAATACCGTGACGGATCTCAGGTATGTGTCCCACAAAATCTACAACGGGAAGCCGAAGCTTCCCGGGCTCCCGGCCACCTTTGCCAAAGAGGGGGAGGCCCAGACCCTGGAGCTGGAAACCCTGGATGCGGTCACCGGGGTAAAGGTGTTCCTGCTGTATACTGTATTCGAAAATTACGGGGTCATGGCCCGCAGCGTGCGGGTGGAAAACCAGGGAGATTCCCCGGTGATGCTCCAGCGGGTGTACAGCGCCTGTGTGGACCTTCCCGCCATGGATTACGAAATGGTCCATCTATACGGCCGGTGGAACAAGGAAAACTCCTTGGCCTGCCATCCCCTTATGCACGGCATTCAATCTATCCGCAGCAAGCGTGGCATGACCAGCGCCAACCACAACCCCTTTGTGGCTCTGAAAAGCCCCCATTGCTCGGAGGAATCCGGCGAGGCCTACGGCTTCCATCTGGTATACAGCGGCAACTTCGCCATTGACATAGAGTGCGACACCCGGGAGTTTTCCCGGCTGCTCCTGGGCATTAACCCGGAAGATTTCTGCTGGAAGCTGGAGCCGGGCGAAGCCTTTGTTTCTCCTGAGGCCATTCTGGTCTATTCCCAGGAGGGCCTGGGGGGCATGAGCCGTACCCTGCACAAATTCTACCCGGAGCACCTTATGCGCAGTGAGTGGGCCAAAAAGAAGCGGCCCTTGCTCATCAACAGCTGGGAAGCCGCCTATTTCAATTTCGACGACGACAAGCTGGTGGAATTCGCCGAAAAGGCCAAGGAGCTGGGCATTGAGCTGCTGGTGATGGACGACGGATGGTTTGGAAACCGCAACGACGACCACCGGGCCCTGGGCGATTGGTATGTCAACGAAAAGAAGCTCAAGGGCGGCCTTTCCAGCCTGATCAAACGGGTTAACGACCTGGGGGTCCAGTTCGGCATTTGGTACGAGCCGGAAATGATCAACCCGGACAGCGACCTTTACCGGGCCCACCCGGACTGGGCCATCCGCGCTCCGGGCCGGGAGCACTCCCTTTCCCGGTACCAATGCGTGCTGGACATGACAAGGCAGGAAGTGCGCGACAACATCTTCCGGCAGATGTACGACGTGATCTCCCAAAACAACATCGCCTACATCAAATGGGACTGCAACCGGCACATCACAGAGGCCGCCAGTGTTGCCCTGCCCCCGGACCGGCAGGGGGAATTCTTCCACCGGTATGTGCTGGGCGTATATGATTTGATGGACCGGATCACTACCGCCTTCCCCCACATCCTGCTGGAAAACTGCTCCTCCGGCGGCGGCCGGTTTGACCCCGGCATGCTCTACTATTCCCCCCAGATCTGGGCCAGCGACAATACCGACCCCATCGAGCGCCTTTCCATTCAGTTCGGTGCCTCCCTCTGTTACCCCATTTCCTCTATGGGCGCCCATGTGTCCGCAAACCCCCGGGCCGGGCTGGCCACCAAGGCCGCGGTAGCCATGTGCGGCACCTTCGGCTATGAGCTGGATCCCAGGAAGATGACCGAAGAGGAAAAGGAAGCGGTAAAAGCCCAGGTGGCTCAGTACCACCGAGATTACGACCTCATCCGTTCCGGCGATTTTTACCGGCTGGTCAGCCCGGCGGAGAACTCCTTCCACTGTGAATGGGAATTTGTGAGCACCGACAAACGGGAGGTCCTTCTTACCAGCGTTATCATGCGCCAGCCTCCTCACAACTTCTATATCCAAAAGCTGGCAGGGTTAGACCCGGACCTGTATTACCGGGACGAAGACACCGGGGAAGTTTATTCCGGCGCGCTGCTCATGCACGGCGGCGTAAACCTTTCCGGGGAAAACTGGCCCATCAGCCGCGGCGACGGCCACAGCCTCACCAAACGGTTCCTTGCCCTGTCCCGGCAGCCCTAAGCCGCCTTTTCCCCCTCCGCCGGGAAACCGACGGAGAGGGAAAGAAAGCCGTTTTAAAACTTTTCCCAAGAAAACCCGGGAAGAATCGCTATTTTCCCTTGACATGCTTGTCCTAAGTTGCTATAATATGAAAGCTGCCTGAAACTTCCGGCAGCTTTTCAAAAGACTCATTAGCTCAGTTGGCAGAGCACTTGACTTTTAATCAAGGTGTCCGGGGTTCGAATCCCCGATGGGTCACCACGTCGCTGCAAACACTTTGTGTTTGCAGCGATTTTTATTTTTCCGCGTCACTTTACGCGTCGCGCCTCCTCGCCCTTCCTGCCTTTTAAGCCCGGTCCCGGACGTGAAGCCAGCCCCTTTCATAACGGCACTGCAAACAGGCCCCGTTTCCTATGTGATAGTCGTAAAAATCTCGTTGAGGGCGGGCATATGCTTCCAGGATCGCCATAATCACGCCGCCATGCACAACAAAGGCCGCCGGTGTTTCCTCCTGTATGGCGGGAAGCAGGTCCAAAAAGGCGGCACGGCAGCGGGTCTTAAAGGCGGCGGGACTTTCCCCCTGGGGAATGGGATCCAGGCACATGGAATCTACCCAAGCCCGGTAGGCCGGGTCGCCGGAGAGCTCCCCGGCGTTTTTCCCTTCAAAAACGCCGAAATCCGTTTCCCGGAACCCTTCTACCGTTTCCTGGGGAAGTCCCGGAAACAGGAGCTCCGCCGTTTGCCTTGTCCGAAGCATGGGACTTACAAACAGCCTTTCCGGCTTCCACAGGCTGGGCCGCAGTTTTTCCAGCTGCGCCACACCCTCCGCACACAGGGGTTCGTCTGTGCGGCCAATGTAGCGCCGCTCCAAATTCCCCTTGGTCGCTCCATGGCGAATAAACAGCATAGGGATCATAGGAGGAACCCCCCAATGAGGCCCCCCGCCAGGCAGGCCAGCTCACACAGCTGCAGGAAGAACCCTGCGGTGTCCCCGGTGACGCCGCCAAAAACCCGGAGGGCCATACTCCGGTAGCCCAGCGTGGCGCAGGCCGCTCCCAAAAGGGCAAGGCCGCCCACCACCGGAGAGAGCAGGACCAGCGCCAGGGCGATTAAGCACACCAGGGTGATCAATACGAGATTGGCCGTCTTGCGTTCCGTGTTTTTTGTGTAGGCGCAAAGCATACCGGATTTCCTGGCATTGGGAAGGTTCACCGCACACAGGGCAGACAAAGCCCGGGACAACAGGAAAATCGGGCACAGCACGGCCACCCGGCCCATGCCGTACAGCTCGTACAGCAGCCCCAGGTCCAGCAGCAGGTAGACCCCGCAGTAGAGCACGGAAAACGCGCCGCAGTTGGAATCCTTCATAATTTCCAGCTTTCTCTCCCGGGGCTGGTGGGAGGCCAGGGCGTCCGCTGTATCCATGTATCCGTCCATGTGAATCCCCCCGGTAACCAACAGGGGAATACAAACGGCCACGGCGGCAAACAGCAGCCCGCTGACCTTCAAAAGCCCTGCCAGGGCACACCAGCCCCAGAGCAGCCCGCCGCAGAGCAGGCCCGCAGCGGGAAACCAGCAAATTGCGTACTTCATGTTTTTTTCGTTCCATTCAAACTGGGGCACCGGAATGGCGGTGTAAGTGGAAAGCGCCACCAAAAGCGGTTCAAAACAACCCATGAATATCTCCCTTCTCCCAAACAGGCTGGCCCTCCCGCATGGTGACAACCCCTTCGGCCAGCTCCGAAAGCCTTTGATTCAAATGGTTCAGCCCGTGAATATATGATGCTGTCTCCCCCTCGTAGCCCTTTTCGCGAAGGCCAGATATGGTGACAGCCACCAGCAGGCAGCACCGGTCCCTCAGCGCCAGGATCTCCGAAAGGGCCTCCTCCCTGCTGCCCCCTCTCTCAAACAGGATGTTCCCCAGCAGGTTGGAAACATCCTCCAAAAGCACCACGCCCTCCGGTGAAACAGCGGCCTCCTCCAGGCCCCAGGGCAGCTCGAAGGTAGAAAACCCCAGCCCCTCCCGCTGGCGGCGGTGCTTTTCGATGCGCAGGCGGTTCTCCTCTGTCTGAGGCTTCATGGTCGCAAGGTAATACCGCTCTCCGGCAGTCCGGGAAATCAGCTTTTCCGCGTAGCGGCTTTTCCCGCTGCCGTTAGAGCCGGAGATCAAAACCAGTTTTCCCATCTTTCCCGTCTCCTTTGTAGCTCCGGGCGGAACCCTGCCACCCGGCCAAATTTTCTCAAGGCAGTCCTTCTTAAGCTTCAGGCCCTGAAAGCACCTTTGGGCCTCTTTCTCGTTTATCCTTTTTCTTTCCTTCCGAACACAGGCTGCTTTTCCCCTAGGTGCAGCCCGGTTTCGGGGTCGGTCCCATGGTCGGCAACCACTGTAATTTGGTGGGGCGAAGCCAGGAGCCTGGAGAGCACTTCTTTGTCCACCTGTTCCAGGAACTGCCGCTTTTCCCGGGCATTTTTCCGGTGGGAGGCTTCGTCCGCCCCGTTTATGTGCAGCAAGGTGAAGGGGTATTCCCGGGCCGCCTCCAAGGCCGCCTCCGCCTTTCCCACAAGGTCTGTGTTGGTATCTCCCGTGGCGTTCTTCACCGGGACCAGCTCCATGCCCAGGGCCTTGGCGATCCCCTTAACAATCCCCTTCCCACACACCACGGCGGCCCGCTTGGGAAAGGGCGGCAGCTCCGCCGGCGCCGACTGCCCCCAAAGAGCCATAAACCTGTTTTTCTCCCAGCCCTGCAGGAAAACCTCCCGCAGGACCTTGGACCCCTCCGGGATCAGCTCTCCCGCATTCCGGGTCTCGCTGCCGCTGGGGAGATGGGTGACAATTTGATCCAGCAGCCCTGCCATATGGGGAAACACCAAAAGACTTTTGTACTGCCCCAGGTGATAATACCGGAAAGCGGGGCTCTTCCATTTTGCCGGCGCGCCGCAGGGAACCGTGTACCTGCCCCTCTCGTCCAGGCGGTACCAGCTGCCCCGCAAAATCAAGTCATCCTTGGAAACGGGAATCCCGCATCCCAAAGCTTCCAGGTACCCCCGCAGGTGCTCCGGCAGGTGCTTCACCCCCAGCAGGTGAAGTACACAGTTTAAAGTTTCCGGCTCGCCGCCCAGCACATTGTCCTGGCGTCGCAGCAGCTCCATGGAGGCAAGGTTCTGAAAATCCTCCACACAGAATCCCGGGTCTGTCATGCCGTCAATAATACAGAGGATCTCTCCCATAGCAAAAGCCTTTCCTTTCTTCCTCTCTGCAAGAAACTTCCAACCGCGGGCCTTGCGGTTCAGCCGTCAGGGGTTCTCCCTGCAAACCTCTCGGAGCTCTTGAAGGAGCAATTCGTTTTCCCAGTGCTGCCGCACCGCAATGCGGTACCATCCGGGCCCTAATCCGTGGTAATTGTGGCAGCTGCGAATGGCAATTCCCCTCTCCCGGAGCAGCTTGTGCAGGCCGGGCTTCCCCTGGAACAGCAGGTAATTCACCTGGGAGGGGCACACCCAAAAGCCAAGCTCTTCCAGGGATTTTTGCATCCAAGGGCGCTGGACCGCAAAAAGCGCCCGGGCCCTTTGGAGAAAATCCTGCTGGCCCAGGGCGGCTGCCCCCGCCGCTTGAGCCAGGGTCGAGACATTCCAGGGCTGGACAGTCCTGGCCATTTTTTCCAGCAGCTCTTCCTGGGCACAAAGACAGTAACCCAGCCGCACCCCCGCCATGCCGTAGCTTTTGGTAAAGGCCTTGAGCAGGAACAGGTTCCGGTGCTCCCCAAGGCAGCCCTTCAAGCTGACAGCCGCCTCGGAAAGGTCCAGGAAGCATTCGTCCACAAACAGCCGAATTCCCCGGCGGCTGCAGACCTCCAAAATCTTTTCCAGCAACCGGGGGCTTAACACCTGTCCGGTAGGGTTGTTGGGATTGCAGAGGAACAGCACGTCGGGGCTGCTTTTCTCCAGGGCCGGAAGGAACTCTTCCCCCAGGGCAAAATCCCTTTGCCGCTGCAGGGGGTACCGCTCCACCTGGCAGCCCACCCGCTCCAGGGCCAGGGAATACTCAGAAAAGGTGGGAGCAAGCTCCATGGCCCGCCGGGGGCGAACCGCCTCGCAGTAACTGTAGATCAGCTCCGCGGCGCCGTTCCCGCAGAGAACCCAGCCCTTTGGGACGCCCTCAAAGGCCCCAATGGCTTCCACCAGCTCCCGGCAATAGGGGTCGGGATAGTGGTGAACCTGGGTCAGCCGGGCGGACATGGCGTCCACCACTGCCTGGGGTGTACCATAAGGGTTGGTATTGGCGGAGAAATCCAGGCGAATCTCTCCCCCGTAAATGTCCCCCCCGTGGGGGTTTTCTGTCAAATACAGCATAGGGGCCTCCTTAGAAGAGGATAACCGGCAGCTTTGCCAGCACACAGCACAGCAGTGTCAAAAAAGCTGTCAGGTACAGCAGGCGGCAGGCCAGCACAATGTCCCGGTGGGTAATCTCCCGGTTGGGGTCTCCAATATATTTCTTCTTGTGCAGCACGCCGTGATACCAGGCGTCCCCCGCCAGCCGGACCCCCAACAGCCCCGCACAGACCGATTCCGTTTGGGCGGAATTGGGGCTTGCGTGGTTGTGCCGGTCCCGCTTGAAAATCTTCCAGCCATTTTTCACGTCGAACCCCAGGAAAAGCCCAGCCAGGAGCATCAGCAGCGCCGAGACCCGAGCGGGAATAAAATTGGCCGCGTCGTCCATTTTGGCCGGGACCAGGCCAATATTTTTATAGGGGGGCTCCACGTACCCCAGCATGGAATCCATGGTATTCACAGCCTTGTAAAAGAATCCCAGCGGCGCGCCGCCCAGGGCCAAAAAGAGCAGGGGAGCCACAACGCCGTCGGAGGTGTTTTCCGCCACGGTTTCCACTGCCGCCCGAGTTATCCCGGCATCATCCAGCCGGGCGGTGTCTCTCCCTACGATCATGGAAACGGCATAGCGGGACTTTTCCAGGTCCCCGCTTTCCTGGGCGGAATAGACCTTCATGCTTTCGTCCCGAAGGGATTTGACAGCCAGGATCTGCCAGCACATCACGCTTTCCGCAGCCAGCCGCAGCCAGGGGGTAATCTTGTGAAACAGCAACAGCAATGCTGCGGGAAGAGCAGTACAGCACAGAACCGTCAAAGCCCACAGTACCGCTCCTGCGGCGATCTCTCCCTTTTCGGTTTTGGGGAACAGCTTCCGCAGCCCCCTTTCCAGCAGGGAGATCAGTTTTCCAATGCCCACCACCGGGTGAGGAATACCGTGAGGGTCCCCCAGGACCAGATCCATGCCAAAGCCAATGACCAGGGCCAGTAAAGACCACTTCATACCCGTTCACCTCCGGCTTCCATGGTAAAAATATAAATGGGGTTCTGGCCGGTCATCAGGTGATAGCTCCCGGCCTTCCGGTCCCGGGCCACGCTCAGGCTCACCACCTCGGTCCGGGAAAAGGGCAGCCCGTTCATGCAGCCGGTAAGCTCCGCCACAGATTCCAAGGAAATAGCGGTAGCCACGATCCTGGCCCGAGGGTTCTTTTCCAAAACCAGGGAGAGGATCTTTTCCAGGTTGCCGCTGCTGCCGCCAATAAATACATGGGTAGGCGGGGGCAGCTCCCGGCAGGCCTCCGGGGCGCAGCCGGGGACCACGGTAAGGTTCTCCAGGGAAAAGGCCTCTTTGTTTTCCTCCACCAATTTCAGGGCGGCCTCTTTCCGCTCAATGGCGTACACCCAACCCTTCTTTGCCTGGAGGGCCATTTCTATGGCTACCGATCCCGTCCCGGCTCCCACATCCCAGCAAACGGCGTTTTCGGGCAGCTGCAGCTTGGAGAGGCACACAGACCGGACCTCGCTCTTGGTCATGGGGACAATCCCCTCTTCCCCGGCGCCCCGGAGAAAAGCACTGTCCGGCAGGCCATGGGTCACAATGGCGTCGGGGGCTTCGTTTTCCACCAACACCACGCTCAGACTGTCGTAAACGCCCTCCGCCAGCTCCGCCGCCCTGCCGCTGACGATCTGCTCGTCGGGGTAGCTGAGCCGCTGGCCCACATGTACCGTCACATGACCCAAACCGGCTCCGGTCAAGGCTTTGCACAGCTGCCCGGCGCCGTTTTCGCCTCCCACCAGCGCAAACACCCGAGAATGGGCCCGGACGTCGGGAACAATATCGTGGGCCCGGCCGTGGAGGCTGGTCACAAACACATCTTCGTAAGAGGTCTGCAGTTTTGCGCACAGGAAAACCAGAGAGCTCACCCCGGGAAGCACCTGGACCCGGCATCCCTTTAAAAGGGGCAGCAGCTTTTTTGCCCCGCTGAAAAATCCCACATCGCCGGACATGACCACGGCAAAGCGCCGGTATTCCCGGTGACTCAGCAGGAATTCCGAAATGTCCCGGGGGGCAATGGCTTCATATTTGGCCTGTCCGGGCGCCGCCACCGCGTCCAGCATCCGCCCGGCCCCGATGAGGCAATCTGCCCGGCCAATGGCCGCCTGGGCCTCTCCGGTCAAAGCCTCCCGACTTCCCGGGCCCAGGCCCACTACGCTGACTTGAGGCGTCCAGACACACCCGAACCGCTCGCACAGAATTTCGATGACCCGGGAGAACCCGGCCCCTTCCCTTTGGGGCGGCCGGCCAATTACAATCAGCTTGGCCCCGGCTTCCCGGGCCGCTCCGGCCTTGGCCTCAAAGCCTCCCGCATCCCCGCCATCCTTTGTGACCAGCCACTTGGCGGATGCAAACCGCAGAATGGCCTGGTTCATTTCCCGGGAAAAGGGCCCCTGCAAGGCAAGAATATGGGCGGGCTTCACCCCGGCAGCCCGGCAGGCCTCCAAGGAGGCTTCCAGGGGAAGCACCCGGGCGTAAACCCGTTCCGAAAACCCTTCCATGCCGGAAAAGGTTCCCAAATCCTTGCTGCCGGTGGTGAGCAGGACATTCCCCTCTACAGCGTTCAGGAAGGAAACCGCAGCAGCCGCATTCTCCACATAAACCGCATCCTCCGGCAGGGCGGAGGCTTCCCGGAGCAGCCGCAGGTATTCCGTGCCCGTGCTTTCGCAGGCGGAGGCAATGCTCCCGGTAACGGAAGCGGCATAGGGGTGGGTGGCGTCTATTACCAAATCAAAGGCGTTCTCCTTTAACATGCCGGTGATTTCCCGGACGGGCAGCCGCCTGGCGGAAACCGTCACATTCTCCGCCGCCGGAAGCAGGGCTTCCCCGTATTCCGTGGCCACGCAGGCGGTGACAAAAACCTTCTGGCTCCCTAAAAACTCGATGAGCTCCCGGCCCTCCCTGGTCCCGGCAAACACGCAAAGCCTATACATCCCGGTACCCTCTGGGAGTGACCAGGTTCCCGCCCAGAACCTTGGTCATGCTGTTGCCAATGAACACCGTGCAGAACATATCTACCTGGGCCTCCTGCAGCTCCCCCAGGGTGAGAAGCCGGCGGCTTTCCCCCTCCCGGCCGATCTGCCGGGCAATGGCGCAGGGCCGCTCCTCCGGAAGATGCCGCAGCAGGATCTGGCAGGCATG
This sequence comes from uncultured Neglectibacter sp., assembly GCA_947647615.1. Classification (GTDB taxonomy): domain Bacteria; phylum Bacillota; class Clostridia; order Oscillospirales; family Acutalibacteraceae; genus Acutalibacter. The sequence goes on along the minus strand of CANSKS010000002.1, from coordinate 95,192 downwards.
GCGGAGATGGTCGGGGCGGCCCCGGCTGGCAGGGTTATAAAGCACCATGGAAAAATCTCCCAAAGCGGCAGATTCCAGCCGCTTTTCGATCTTCTCCCAGGGCGTCAGCCGGTCGCTGAGGCTGATCACCGCGAAATCGTGGGTCAAGGGAGCGCCCAAAAGGGCGGCACCGCTGCAGGCGGCAGTCAGGCCTGGGATCACGTGAATCTCCGGCTCGGGGCTTTCCCCCCGCAGCTCATAGACCAGGGCCGCCATGCCGTAAATCCCGCTGTCGCCGGAGCAGACCATGGCCACCTCCCTGCCCTGGCGGGCCAAATCCAATGCCATTTGGCAGCGCTTGGCCTCCTGAGTCATGGGGGTGGAAAGGAACTCCTTTTCCGGGTAGCGCTCCTTCACAAGGTCCACATATACCTGGTAACCCACTACCACATCGCAGGCCTGCAAGGCGCGGCCTGCCGCCACTGTCATATTTTCCTCGTCGCCGGGGCCAATGCCCACAACTGTCAATTTACTCAAAGCGTACCTCCCAATGTTCTTCCGCAACGGCGATGGTCACGCCGTTGGCCGCAGTCTTTTTTACCAACAGGTTTTCCGCGCTCATCATGGCCGCCCGCTCGCACACATTGTCCACCCCGGTCACCTGCAGCACCCGGTCCGAGGGGGTGAAATCCCCGGCAAGGGCTTTCAGCTCCCGGGCGGAGTAAAATCGGGCGGGCAGCCCCCGCCTTTCGCAAAATTCCAGGAGCCCCTCTTCCTGTGCCTTCAGGTCTATGGAATCCAGCTCCTTAAAGGCCTTGGGATGAATTCCGTTTTCCCCGCAGACCTGGGAAAACGCCGCCTCAATGGCCTCGGCGGAAATACCCCGGCGGCAGCCCACGCCCAAATGCAGCAGGGGCGGCACCAGCAGCAGCGTTTCGTCAAAGGGCTTCCGGGTCCTGCAGGAAATGCAGATCCCCAACTCCCCAAAATCCCCTTTTACCGTGCCTCCGGGCAGGGGGGAGGCCAGGGGGTAATCCGAAGCAAGGGGGACCGGCTCTTCCAGAATCCGAGCGGAAACCCGCTTTGCGGCGTCCAGGCTATCGAGATACAGCCCCTGCCCGGCGGCCCAGGCGTCCACCGAAAACTTCCGGTTAATGTCGGTGGCGGTGGTGATCACCGGCGTTGCCCCCAAATGGGCGGCCAGGCCTGCCGCCAGCTCATTCCCGCCGCCGATGTGGCCGGAGAGCAATGGGATGGCAAAGGTGGCAAGCTCGTCTACGGCGATCACCGCCGGATCGGTAAGCTTGCTTTTCACATGGGGGGCGATCTCCCGTACGGCAATGCCGCAGGAGCCCACAAACACCATGGTATCCGCCCACTGGAAGAGAGGCCCGTAAAAATGCTGGGAAGGCCGCCCAAGGGGGCCGAACCCCTCCTCTTCAAACCGCTCCATGGTAAAGGCCCGGACCTCCCAGCCCGCAAAATAGGTCATCACCCGGCGGGCGGTTTTACAGCCCTGGCGGCTGTAGGCGAAGACGGCCGCCTTCATTTGCTGGCCTCCCGGTATTCTGTGGAAAAGTCCGGCGCGTAGAGGCGGCTGCGGTCATACTCTCCCCCCAGGCAATCGCCCACGACGATCAGGGAAGTCTTTGTCAGGCCGTTTTCCGTCACGGTCCGGTGCAGGGTTTCCACCGTGCACCGCAGGATCTTTTCCTCCGGCCAGGTGGCCTTGTACACCACGGCCACAGGGGTGCTGCCGGGATAGCCGCCTTCCAGCAGCTCCGCCTGGAGCTTGTCCGTCAGGCTGGTGCTGAGAAACAGCACCATGGTGGCCCGGTGCGCGGCCAGGGAGCGGATGGACTCCCTCTCCGGCACCGCCGTTTTCCCTGCCGCCCTGGTAATAATCACCGTCTGGCTCACATTCGGCAAAGTGTATTCCGCCCGCAGGGAAGAGGCCGCCCCGCAAAAGGAACTGACTCCAGGGCAGACATCATAGGGAATTCCCAGCTCTTCCAGCTGGTCAAACTGCTCCCGCACCGCGCCGTAAATGCTGGAATCCCCGGTGTGCAGCCGAACAGTGGTTTTGCCCTCGGCCTCGGCACTCTTTATCACGTCCAGCACCTCTTCCAAGGTCATTTGGGCGCTGTTATAAACCCGGCAGCCCTGGCCGGTATAATCCAGGACCTCCGGATTGACCAGGGAGCCTGCGTAAATAACCACATCCGCTTCCTTTAACAGGTTGGCCCCCCGTACGGTGATCAGGTCCGCAGCGCCGCTTCCGGCACCTACAAAATGCACCATGCTTACTCCTCCATAATCTCTTTCATAAATTGATTGGCGTTGGGAGTCTGCCCCAATAGGCCGTATACTTTGGAAAACAGGCACACGCCCGCCTCCGGCTCTCCCCCCAGGCGGAGGTCCAGCTGCTTGTGGATGCGCTCTAAAAGCCCCTGGAGCACCTGCTCGCAAATCCCTTCCCTTTGTAAAATCCGCAGGCCCTCGTCACAGCTGACACAGTCCAGCAGCTCCCTCGCCCCCTGGAGGCTAATCCCCTGGCAGGCAGCCTGGGCGGCCAGGATCTCCATCCGGCAGTCGCCGTACTTGGAATGGGTATTAAACATGCCTCCGGCCAGCTTTACAAGCTTTCCAATATGCCCCACCAACAGGACCCCTTCAAAGCCCAGCTCCCGGCACATGTCCAAGGCAGCCCCAATGAAATTGGAAACCAAAACGGCCTTTTCCCGGTCCAGGCGGAGACCGTATTCAATAAAGTCACTGCCGTAATTTCCCGGCGTCAATAAAACATACCGGGCGCCTCCCGCCCTGCGCTGGCGGAGCTCCACCCGAATGGTGTCCACCAGGGACTGCTCGCTCATGGGCTCCACAATGCCGGTGGTGCCCAAAATGGAAATGCCCCCCTGGATCCCAAGGCGGGGGTTGAAGGTCTTTTTTGCCAAAGCCTCCCCCTCCGGGGCAGAAATCACCACGGAAAGGCCCCCGTGGTAATCGGCAGTCCGGCAAACCTCCTCCAGGTTCTCCCGGATCATCTGCCGGGGGACAGAGTTGATGGCGGCGCTGCCCACAGGCTGGTCCAGGCCGCCCTTTGTCACCCGGCCTATCCCCTGGCCCCCGTCAACCTCAATGCCGGGCCCCTCGGTGCGGGACACCGTGGCAACGATATGGGTTCCCTTGGTCACGTCGGGGTCGTCGCCGCTGTCCTTTTCAATGGCGCAGGAAACCCGGTCCGGCCGGATGCAAGTATCCAAGACCTGCAGGTCCAGCTCAATCCCCTTGGGGGTAACAATTTGAACCCGCTCCTTCCGGCGGCCGGTGAGCAGCATCCAGGCGGCCGCTTTCGCGGCGGCGGCGGCACAGGAGCCTGTGGTATAACCCAGGCGCAGCCGCTTTCCCTCTTTTTCTACGAATAGCTCCATGGCCTCACCGCGCGATCTGGTAGAGCATGGCGTTGCAAATGGCAGCCGCCAGGTTGCTCCCGCCCTTCCGGCCCCGGGCCACAATGTGGGGAACGTCCAGCTCCAAAATGAGCTCCTTGCTCTCTACCACATTGACAAACCCTACCGGGACGCCGATGATCAGGGCGGGCTGAAGCTTTCCGGCCTCTATGAGCTCCCTCAGGGAGATCAGGGCCGTAGGAGCGTTGCCAATGGCAAATATGCAGGGCTTTTCCAGCTTTGCCGCCCGCTCCATAGAGACCATGGCCCGGGTCACCCCCCGCTCCCCGGCCTCCCGGGCCACATCCTGGTCGGCCATAAAGCAGTGAACCTCTCCCCCAAGCTTGCCAAGGATGGTCTTGTTAATGCCGGCCTTGGCCATTTGGGTGTCCGTGACAATGTCGCAGCCACCCTTTAGAGCCTCGATGCCTTTTTTCACAGCGCGGGGGGAAAACACCAGGTTTTCCACGTAGTCAAAATCTGCCGTGGTGTGAATTGCCCGCTTGATCACCAATTCGTTTTCCGGGTCAAGGCGGCGGTCTCCCAAAAGCTGGGTAATGATCTCAAAGCTCCGCTTTTCAATATCCATAGGGGCGATGTTTTCAACCATAAGTTTCTTTCTCCTCCAAACAGGCACGGTAATAATGGATGGCAAAGGATGGGTTGGCGTAAAAGTGAAAATGGGGGTACCCGGCATAGAGCCTTTCGTTTGCAGCAGCGCAGTCCCATTGCTTGCCGGAAAGGTCCTTCACGGCCGTGAAGCTTTCCCCCGGCCGGGTGCAGTCCCAGTGGTGGAACTCGTGGGCCCGAATTTCCTCCCCGGCCCTGCAAAGGAGCTGGTCCTTTTTCGCCTTCAGGCGCACATAGCCAAACCGGGTCAAGCGGCCGGTGTCAAAGCATTCTCCCGGCAAATAGCCCACCATGGGCCATTCCCCAATGGCCTGGGTCAAATACATGAAGCCGCCGCACTCGGCGATACAGGGAAGCCCCCGGGCCAGAGCCTTCCGGATCCCGGCCCGCAGGGAAGCGTTCTCGCTGAGCTGCCGGGCATAGAGCTCCGGGTACCCGCCGCCCAAATACAGGCCGTGAATATTCCCGGGCAGCTCCTTGTCTTTCAAGGGGCTAAAGGGGATCAGCTCCGCCCCCATTTCCCTCAAGGCCTCCAGGCTGTCTTCATAGTAAAAGCAAAAGGCCTCGTCCCCGGCCACGGCAATTCGCACGGAGCTTGGGAACCGGGGCAGCTCCACCGGCTCCCAGGGAAGGGCGGGCGCCGCTGCTGCCAGCTCCAACAGCCCGGGAAGGTCTATGGTCTCTTCCGCCTGGGTGGCCAGAAGCTGAAGCTTTTCCCGGAGGTTTTCCACCTCTGCGGCCGTCACCAGCCCCAGGTGGCGGCTTTCCAGAGTGCAGTCCGGCAGCCTGGGGAGAAACCCCAAAGGCCGGACCCGCCCGGAAAACCGGCGCAGAATTTCCTCCGCCAAAACCCGGTAGGTAGAAGGGGTGCATTGGTTGAGAATCACGCCCCGGATGCCATTGTCCGGGCAAAAGTCCAAAAAGCCCCCAATGGTCGCAAGAAGCGAAAGGGACGCGCCTTTTGCCCCCACCACCAGAACCACAGGGGTTTGGGTGATCCGGGAAACGGCATAGGTACTGCCCTGGGTGGAGGCGATTCCCCTCCCGTCGTAAAACCCCATAACCCCTTCCAAAATGTTGATCTCCCTGCCACCGCCGTTTTTTGCCAGCAGAAACCGCAGGGTGTTTTCCTCAAAGAAAAAGGAATCCAGGTTGGCGCTCTTCGCGCCTATAATGCGGCTGTGGAACATAGGGTCGATGTAATCCGGCCCGCACTTGAAAGCACCGGTAGATAGGCCCCGGTTGACCAGCGCCTGTAAAACGGCGCAGGTGACGGTGGTCTTGCCGCATCCGCTGTTGGTCCCGGCAAGCAGAATTCTGGGAACCCTTGTTTCCAAATTCCCGCACCTCCTGTCATTCCAAAAATAGCCCTTGAAACGGCAGCGCCACACTGGTTCCCGGCCGTCCCAAAAGCCTTTGGAACTCCCTTGCGCGCGGCCCTGCCGGTTTAGCGCTGTCAAATAAAATATTATACGCTTTCTCCCGAAAATTGTAAAGACAATACCGGGGGTGTTTCCGGAGTATTTTTCCCAAAATCAAGGCCTGTCGCCCCCGGAAAGCCGGCACGGGCAACTCTCTTTTTTTCTCTATGCCTTTTGAGCATATTTCAAAGACAAAATAAGCATTTTACAAAGGCCCTTTCCTTGGTTATACTGAACCCGCAAAGGGCGCTCCCAACAGCGCCGCTAGGATAGATTTTCATAAGATCGTGAAACAAACCGGAAAGGAAAGGCCCTCCATGAAAAACGTAACCGTCACATTACTCGCCTTGCTCACACTGTGCTTTCTCGCCGCCTGTGCCGGAGAAAGCAGCTCCAGCGCTCCAGCTTCCGCCTTAAGCGTAAGCGGCTCCGGCAGCGAAGCTTCCTCCAGGCCCTACAGCGCCTCTTCGGAGGAACCTGCCTCTACCGCTCAGCCCACCCCTGAGGCAGAGCCTGCCGCCGAACCGGACCCCGAGGCCGAGGCCGGCACCAAGGTGCTGGTGGCCTATTTCTCCGCCACCAACACCACCGAAGGCCTGGCCCAACAGCTGGCCGCCGGCCTGCGCGCTGACCTGTATGAAATCTCCCCGGCAGAACCCTACACCGAAGCCGACTTGAACTACAACGACAGCGGCAGCCGCAGCACTCTGGAAATGAACGATCCCGACTCCCGGCCTGCCATCAGCGGTTCGGTGGAAAACATGGAACAATACGACATTGTGTTCGTCGCCTACCCCATCTGGTGGGGAGAAGCGCCCCGCATTGTGAATACCTTCCTGGAAAGCTACGATTTCGGCGGCAAAACCATCGTGCCCTTCTGCACCTCCGGCGGCAGCGGAATTGGCTCCAGCGCCACGAACTTGGAAAGCCTTGTTTTCGGCGCGAATTGGCTCCCCGGGCAGCGCTTTGACAGCAGCGCAACTCAAGACGAACTGTTAGCATGGGCCGGAGAATTCTTAAAATGACATTTTTCCCTTGGAATTTTTATGCCTTTTTGGTATCACTGGTACAACAAAATAAGTATTAGACATTTTTATACGTCCAACTTATAATCAAATCACAACCATTCCAAAAAACGAACAGCAGGGACGACTTAGGAGGGCTCACCATGAGATATGTAAAACTAGGAAATTCCGATCTCACCGTTTCCCGCATCTGCATGGGCTGCATGGGGTTCGGCAACGCTCAAACCGGCCAGCACAGCTGGACGGTAGATGAGGAACACTCCCGGGAGATCATCCGGCAGGGGCTGGAGCTGGGAGTCAATTTTTTCGACACCGCCATCGGCTACCAGAACGGCACCAGCGAGCAATATTTGGGCCGGGCCTTAAAAGACATGGCCAAGCGGGAGGACGTGGTGGTGGCCACAAAGTTCGTCCCCCGCAGCGCGGAGGAAATCGCGGCGGGCGTGACCGGTCAGCAGCATATCGCAAAGCTGCTGGACCAGAGCCTTCAGCACCTGGGCATGGACTATGTGGACCTGTATATCTACCACATGTGGGACTACAACACTCCCACCTATGACATTATGGAGGGCTTAAATAACGCCGTGAAAGCGGGCAAAGTGCGGTATATCGGTATCTCTAACGCTTACGCCTACCAGCTGGCGAAGGCCAATGCCATTGCGGAGCAGAACGGCTTTGCAAAATTTGTCTCTATCCAGGGCCACTACAACCTGATTTTCCGGGAGGAGGAGCGGGAGATGGCAAGGCTCTGCGCCGAGGACAACATCGCCATGACCCCCTACAGCGCCCTGGCAGGTGGCAGGCTCTCCAAGCGGCCCGGGGAAACCTCCAAGCGTCTGGAGGAAGACAGCTACGCCAAGGGCAAGTATGACGCTACGGCGGAGCAGGACGGCAAAATTATCGCCCGGGTGGCGGAGCTGGCCGAAAAACACGGGGTGAGCATGACGGAGATTTCCCTTTCCTGGCTGCTTACGAAGGTCACGGCCCCGGTGGTGGGTGCCACGAAACTGCACCACATTGAGGGTGCGGCCAAAGCGGTGGATTTGGATTTGACAGCGGAGGAACTGGCTTACTTGGAAGAACCCTACATCCCTCACAAGCTGGTAGGCGTGATGGCACAGAATACACCGGCTTCCGCTAGTAAGCCCCAGGTGTGGGGCCTGCAAAAATAAGAGGGCCCGCGTGTGAAACCGAATATTATTGTAAAACTCTCTGTGGACGCGCTGATGCTCATCCTCCTGCTGGCCCTCATGGGCTACCACCTGTGGGGCGAGGTGGCCCACGAGTGGATTGGCGCCGGCATGTTCCTGCTGTTCCTCCTGCATCACGGGCTGAATGCAAACTGGTACGGCGCGCTGTTCAAAGGAAAACATTCCCCCCAGAGGATATTCCAGACGGTGCTTGACTTCCTTTTGTGTCTGGATATGTTGGCCCTCATGGTCAGCGGTGTTATGATGTCCCGTCATGTGTTCGCATTCCTGGGTCTCCACGGCAGTATGGCCCTGGCCCGGCAGCTTCACCTGGCGGGCTCCTATTGGGGCTTCGTGCTCATGTCAATGCACCTGGGGCTGCATTGGAGCATGGTACTGGGTATGGTTCGGAAGCTCACAAAAAGAAAGATGCCCACCGCCCTGAGGGCGTTGGCGGCGGGGATCTCCCTGTATGGCATTTGGGCCTTTCTCCGGCGGGATTTCGTCACCTATCTTTTTTTAAAAACTCATTTTGTGTTCTTTGACTTTAGTGAGCCTGCCCTGCTGTTTATCCTGGACTATCTGGCCATCATGGGACTGTTTGCAGCCCTGGCCTACTATGGACAAAAGCTGCTGAGAACACACAAGAAGGAGGCGGTACCATGAAGCGAAAGCGCCTGTTTTCACTTTTGGCCGCGATCGTTTTGGCCCTGACTGCCTGCACGGCTGGCCCGGAAACGAGCTGGCCCGCGCCCACACCTACGGCACCGCCGGAAAGCGCGCTGCCTACAGCTAGTCCCACTCCAGAAAGCAGTGAGTCTGCTCCTGCTTCTTCCAGCGAACCGGCTGAAAGTCTTGCGTCAACACCAGAAAAGGAGCATATCCTGATTGCCTACTTCACTTGGGCGGAAAACACGGTGGTGGAAGACCCACGCCACTGCTTCGGCCAGTGTGCTGCTCCCTGGCAACGCCGCGAAGCTGGCAGGCTGGATTCAGCAGGAGGTGGGCGGTGACCTTTTCTCCATCGTGGTGGAGGCGCCCTATTCCAGCGATTATGACGAGTGCCTGGACCGTGCCGCCGAGGAAAAGGCGCAGAATGCCCGGCCCGGTACAGCCTATTGTACCGAAGGATTTTGAGCCTACAGGCCGCACAGAACTGCGCTGGCTGGGCGGGGGCGGTATTATGCTGAACTGCCGTGGCACGGTGCTTATGATCGACCCGGTGCTGGAGGGGTTCGATATGCCGCTGCTGTTTGAGCCGCCTATCACGGCTCCCCAGGTACCGCGCCTGGATGGGGTGCTGATCACCCACATCGACAACGACCATTTCAGCGTGCCAACCTGCCAGCACCTGGCAACCGTCTGCAAAGCCTACCACGCCACCCAGTATGTGGCGGAGGTCATGGGGGGGAACGGTTTGTCCGGTACCGGCCACGATATCGGCGGGAAGTTTGCGGTTGGGCCGGTAAACGTGACCCTTACCCCGGCCTGGCACAACTGGCAGAGCGAATCTCCCGACCACCTGTACCGGGAGTGGAAGCGGGAGGACTACTGCGGCTACTGGCTGGATACGCCGGACGGTACCATCTGGCTCCCCGGCGATTCCAGACTGCTGCCGGAGCATTTGCAAATGCCCGCACCGGACGTGATCCTGTTCGATTTCTCCAACGACGATTGGCACATCGGGCTGGAAGGTGCTGTGAAACTGGCAAAGGCTTACCCTCACGCCCGGCTGCTGTGCATCCATTGGGGTACGGTGGACGCGCCGGAGTTCAGCCCTTTCAACGCTAACCCGAAAATGCTGCTGAGCAGAGTGGAGAACACCGCCCGTGTTCTTGCGGCAAGCCCCGGGCAGCCACTGGTTTTGAAAAGAGCGTAACAGATAAAAAAAGGGATAGGACGAAATGGAAATTTCGCCCTATCCCTTTTATCAGGAAACTCCGGGAAATTTTTTAGCCGAACATCCAGTTTACGATTTCCACCTTGTATTTGCTCCAAAAATCATTGTCGTGGCCGCCCTTGTCTTCCAGGTACCGGTGAGGGATCTGCTCCGATTCCAAAAAGCGATGGAACTGCCGGTTGGGTTCCAAAAGGAAATCTTCCGTGCCGCAGCAAAAGAAAATATCGGGCAGCTTCTTCCCGGCGGTTTTCAGGGCCTTTACCAGCACCTCAGGGTTTGCATCCCGCTCATCCACAGTTTCCAGGTCGCCGAAGCACTCCCGGTAATACTCATAATTGCCAATGCCGTTGTCTTCGCCGGGCTTCATATGAGCGATGCCGTGGACGATGAGGGCAGAGGACATGGCCCCCACCTTGCCAAAGGTTTCGGGATAGGCCAAGGCCGTGTGGAGGGCTCCGAATCCTCCCATGGAGAGCCCGGTGATGTAAGTTTCTTGGGCGTCCTTTGCCAATCCAAAGGTGCGGCGGAGGTAATCTACCAGCTCCACCCCCAGGAAGGTCTGGAACTTATGGCCTGTGGAGATTCCGTCCAAATAGAAGGCATTTTCCCCGCTGGGGCTGACAATGGCGAAGCGGTACTGTTGGGCCAGGCCTTCCAGGTTCCAGTTTTCCGCCGCGCCGGTGTAGCCGTGAAGGACAAACAGCGTCTTTATGGGGCCCTCCTCCGCCGGGGCGGAATCTGCACGGGGATCGTTTGGCAAAAACAGCTTAAAGGTGACAGGGCGAACCAGGGAATTGGAATAGAATTCGATTTGCATGTTTGCCATGGAAAAAACTCCTCTTCATAAATTTGCTTTTGCCGCAAGGGCAGTTAAAATCTTTACAAAAAGAATACGCTGTTTTTGGAAAAAAATCAAATATTTTTCAAAAAAGCTTCCGATTTTCCTATCAAAATTTTTATTGACCCATGAAAAAAATGTAATATGCCGGTTCTTGGTCTAACTGCTTAAAAAACATGCCTAAAATTATACTTGTGAAATGAGTTTTATTGGTGTATCATGATATGTAGTCAAATAAATTTTCCTTGTGCCTAGAAAACGGACCGCCAAAGGGGACATACCGTGGCGTGGCCACACAATTGGTTGGCGGCCCCAGCGCAAAAAATTGTAGAAGGAGTTGGTACCATGGATTTTTGCTTTTCCAAAACATCACCCATCGTAGAAACCACCAAAGGAAAGCTGAGGGGCTTCCACTTCCAAGGCGTAGATCATTTTTACGGCATACGCTATGCCAAGGCCAAACGCTTCCAAATGCCCGAGCCAATAGAGCCCTGGGAGGGCGTAAAGGACGCGGGGAGCTACGGCATGATCTGCCCGGTGCTGGGAGAACCTATGCCCACCGGCGAAGTGATGATCCCTCACCGGTTCTGGCCCAGCAGTGAGCACTGCCAATATTTAAACGTGTGGACAGAGAACTGTGACCCTGCCGCCAAAAAGCCTGTCATGTTCTGGATGCACGGCGGCGGCTATGCCGCAGGCTCTTCTATTGAACAGATCTGCTATGACGGCTACAACCTGGCGAAGCAGGACGGCGTGGTAGTGGTGAGCGTAAACCACCGGCTGAACGTTTTTGGCTACCTGGACATGTCCGGCTTTGGGGAAAAGTACCACAATTCGGGCAACGTGGGCATGGCGGATCTGGTAGAGGCCCTGCGCTGGGTGCGGGACAACATCGCGAACTTCGGCGGCGATCCCAATAACGTGACCATCTTCGGCCAATCCGGCGGCGGCGGCAAGGTGACTACCTTGGGTCAAATTCCCGCGGCGGACGGCCTGTTCCACAAGGCCATTGTCATGTCCGGCGTCATGGCTCCCGACCGGAACAAGAATTTGGCAACCGGAAAAGAGCTAGTGCCGGAGATCTTAAAGCCGCTGAACATTCCGTTAGATCAGGCGGAACGCCTGGAAAAGGTGCCGGTTCCCCAGTTCATTTGGGCCGTGAACAAGGCTGTGCGCGCCCTTTACAAGCAGGGCAGGCGGGTAAACTGGGGCCCCTTACCCAACGATTATTATCTCTGTGACCCCCTGGAGGAAGATTTCACCGCCCATTCCCTTACAGTTCCCACCATGGTGGGATCCGTGCTGGCCGAGTTTGCCATGAAGGGCGATCACGGGGAGTGTGAAGAGCTCAGCACCCAGGAAAGGGAGGCCCTGGTTCGGGAAGCCTACGGCCCCGAGGGCGGCGAAAAGATCTTAAAGGAATTCCGCCGGGTATACCCCAATACCAACGAGGTCTTTGCCAACGATATTGACGCCATGTTCCTTGCCCCCACGGTGGACTATGTAAAGAAAAAGGCCAGGGAGGCCAGCGCTCCGGTTTACAACTACCTCTTCGCCAAAATATTCGATTACGACGGCGGCCGGGCGGCTTGGCACTGCTCCGATATCCCCTATTTCTTCCATAACGCGGAGCTTATCCCCGTATGCCACCAAAAGAATTACCAAATGCTGGACAAGGTGATGTCGGGCGCTTTTGTAAACTTCGCCCGTACCGGCAACCCCAACACAGAAGGCCTGCCCCAGTGGGATGCCTGCACAGAGGGCAATATGGTCACTATGGTGTTTGACGACCAATGCTACACCGGCGTCAACATGCAGGACGGACTTCTCCCCCTGCTGGAGGAATACAAAGAGCCTATCCATTTCGATTTCGGCGCGCCTCAGGAGGAAGAAGACGAGGACGAAGAAAGCGGGAGGGCCTGGATGTTCTAACTGCAGCCAAGATTTAAAAGGGCTTCCGAAAAAAGGAAAGGGAAAGGCGAACCACAACGGTTTGCCTTTCCCTCTTTTTTATTCTTTTTCTAAAATGTTGGTGGTGATGAAATCCACGCCCCAATCCATAAGCCGCTCTGCATCCGCCTTTTCGTTTACCGTCCAGCAGTTTACCTGAACGCCCTTTTCGTGGAACCTCTGGACCAGCTCCCTGGTGAGGGCCGGGTAATAGACGTCGAGGCCCATGCGGCTGGCCGCCAGCTTTTCCGCCAGGCCCTCGGGGATGGTCTCCGTCAGAAATTGGCAGGGCTGCTCCGGCAAAATTTTCCTCACCCGCAACAGGTTTTCGTAATCGAAGGCGATAAAGATCACATGGTCCAACCAGCCGAGAGCTTTTACCCGGCCAATGATCCCCCGGACCTCTTCCTCCGTGAAATCGGACTTCAATTCCAGCACGCAGGCCTTTTCATACCGTTTGCAAATGTCCACATACTCCTCCAAAGAGGGCAGGTGCAGGTCCGCCCGGTTTTTCGTGCCATCCCGGTCGCAAAGCCGGAGCTTCCGCAAGGTGTCGAAGGTAGTTTCCTCCACGTCTATGCTGTCCCTTGCCACCCGGGCGGTATTCCTGTCGTGCAGAAGAATAAAGCCTCCGTCTCCCGTCCGGTGCACATCGGTCTCTATGCCGAAGTAAGAACGGTTCCCCGCCGCCACAAAGGCGGCGCAGGTGTTTTCCATCTCCAGCCCGCTGAGGCCTCGGTGAGCCACCAGCAGGGTTTCTCCTGTTTGTATTTTAACCGTGTTCATAAAAAGCCCCTCCCAAACTGTATTTTTTCCGCCTGCGTTCTGCCGGGAACCCCGGCGGTTTCTTTCTTAATGAGCTTTGCCACGCCCCGGCTCCCTTTAAGACACCGCAATTTGAACCGCGTTTTCCCGAACCTGGTTGATAGTCTCCATTAAAGCGGTCCTGGTTTTCGCGTCGAACAGCTTAATAAAGCTCACCGGCTTATCAAAGGGCGGTTTTGTAAGCTCCGCAACGTTTTCCATGTACCCGTTGAGCTCCACATGGGCGATAATTTTATTCACAAAAGCGATCTGCTTTTGGTTTAATGCCTGGTCATTGATAAAGGCGGAAAAGGCCTCCATGGCCGCTTCATGGTTCAGCTTGGCGATCCTGCGGATGAGCAGGCCAAAGGGCGTATGGCCAAATTCCCGCTCGTAATCTTCCCTGTTCCCCAATTCCTCGGTGAGCACCCGTTCCAGCTCCCGGTAATCTCCCCCGGACAAGGGGATGTTATGGGTCAGCTTGTAAATGGCCAGGGTATCCCCGTGCTCGTTGACATAGCGGTTTACCTTGGCCCGGTAATCTTCAAAATCGTAAGCCGCTTCCAGCCGGATATCCTCCTGGCTGTCGATCACCGGGTCGGTAAGCTGGGTGATAATGGTTTTTTGCCCCCCGCCGCCTTCCTCTAAAAAGCGGATAAGCTCCCGCAGCTCTTTCCGAACCTTTTCAAACAGCAGAAGGTCTTTGGCTTCCCAAAAGGCCTCGGTCTGGATCTCCCGCAGCACAGGCAGCTTTGCCTTAATTTGGGGAATGTTGGCCTTGCGCTCCAGCAGGGAGGCAGTTTCGCAAAGCTGCCTTTTGGCATGGGGAAAAGCGGGCAGCTGCTCTATCTGGGCCAAGATCAGGCCATACATGAAGTTGTCGAACCGCTTTGCGAACTCGTCGGGTTCCTGGGAACAAATGAGGGGGGCGATCTGCGCCAGCAATTCGCCCTTGTCCCCCTGGCTCAGGGAAAGGAAGGCATCCGGCTTTTTATATTTTTCCACATATTGCAGCCGCAGCTTCACGGCAACCAGGTCGGGGTTCAGGCTGGAAACCTGCCTGTGGCAGGTTTCGGCGATCTCCTTTCGCCAGGCCCAGGAATCCTCCTTGGAAAAAGCGCCCTCCTGCAATGCCATGAGAATTCTGACCTGCTTGCCAAAAATGTTTTCCGAAAGGGTTTTCGTCTCTTTGGCCTCGTAGCCCTCTGTGTGCTCCCGGAAATATTCAAAATTGCCGCAGTAATCGAAAATCAAAAAGCGGCGCTTGTCCGTATATGCCCCCTCAATTTGATCCATGCAGGCAAGCCCTCTGCACAGCCGGGTGCCCCGGCCAATCATCTGCCAGAATTTTGCCTTGGAGCGCACCTTCTTAAAGAACACCAGGTTCACTGCCTGAGGCACATCAATGCCCGTGTCCATCATATCTACCGACACGGCGATGTGGGGTTCCTTTTCCGGCTGCTTAAAGTCGTCGATCACGGTTTGGGCGTAGGCGTCGTCGCAAATCACCCGCTGGGCAAAGGTGCCCCGGTATTGGGGGTACAGCTTGTTGAACCGCTCTAAAATAAATTCCGCGTGGCGTTTGTTCTGGGCAAAGAGTATGGTCTTTCCCAGGCGGTCGCCGCCCGCCACCTTAATGCCCCGCTCCATTAAGTCCTGGAGCACCAGGTCTACCGTGGTTTCGTTGAACACAAACTTGTTGAGAGCGGCAGAGGGAATAAACTCCGGCATCTTGCCGTCCTCGGCAAAGTCTTCCTCGTACCGTTCCCGGTCTTCCTCGGAGAGGTCGTCGTAGGAGATGCCTTCCTCCAAAAATTTGGTTTTGACCTCATAATTGTAATAGGGCACCAGTACATGGTCTTGGTACACTGCCGTCTCGTAGTCGTAGGCGTAAGTGGGGACGCCGCCCTCCATTTCGAAAAAGTCGTAGGTGTTGCGGTCTACGTCGGTTTTCGGCGTGGCGGTAAGGCCCACCAGCATGGCGTCAAAGTACTCAAAAATCGCCCGGTACTTCTTAAAAATGCTCCGGTGGCTTTCGTCGATGATAATCAAATCGAAATGTGCCGGGGTGAACAGCTGCCGCCCGTCCTTGGACTTGGCGTCGTCGATGGCGTTCAAAATGGTCGGGTAGGTCGAAAACACAATGCGGGCATTCCGGTCGTCTTTGTTGGAGCACAAATTGCACAGGGACATGTCCGGCAGGTAATTTTTAAAATCGTCCTTGGCCTGCTTCACCAGCGCGGTGCGGTCTGCCAGGAACAAAACATTGGTCACCCATTTCCCCCGGCTGAGCACATCGGTCAGGCTGGAAGCGGTGCGGGTTTTGCCGGTGCCGGTGGCCATGACCAGCAAATGCTTGCGAAACCCCTGTTCCACCTGCCCGCACACCGCCCGAATGGCCTCTTTTTGGTAATACCGGTCGGTGATGGCATCGTCTATGGGAATGGCTGTCAAATCCCGCCGCTGGCCCCGGCGGTTCATCAGCTTTTGCAGATCTTCCTTGCTGAAAATACCGCTGACCTTCCGCTGGGAACCGCTTTGGTCATCCCAGAAATAGGTTTCAAAGCCGTTGGTGGTGAACATCATGGGACGGCGGCCGAATTTCTGCTCCAGGCAGTCCGCGTACAAAACCGCCTGCTTCCGGCCGGTGTTAGGGTCCTTGCTGGTGCGCTTGGCCTCCACCACAGCCAGGGGCAGGCCGTCCTTTCCAAACAGGACATAGTCGCAGTAGCCCCTTTGCCCGGCCACGCCGGCCATGCCCTCCACCGGATATTCCTCCTGCACGTCGGCATCTGCCCCGGTAAACTTCCAGCCCATCTGCTTGAGGTCCACGTCGATATATATTTTGCGGGTCTTGAACTCCGAAAGGTCCTCCGGCTGGAAGGTGCGTTCCTGCCGGTGCTGCTCCCTTTCCGCGGTATACTGGGCGGACATCTGCTCGATCTGCCTGCGCAGGGCCTCTATTTCGGCCTCCTTTTCCCCCAGCAGGCTTTCCTGTTCCTTGATCCTCTTAGAATCTACTGCCACCCTGGCGGCAGGGATTAAGCCTTCGTCAAAGGTGCGCTCCACATAGTCTGCGCCATAGCAGTAATCGATCCACTGGACAAACTCAAACAGCCCCCGCAGGGAGGCGAGGGCATCGCTCTGCTGCACGCTCCGTTCTGTATGTACCGCCAAATTTCCCAGCTTGATCATAAAGGGCAGCTTGCCCCAGGTGTTGTAATCTACGGCAAAGCGAAAGGTGGGCTCGTGAATGAGGGACTGCAAATTATCTTTATAGGGCATTTTCATGGTTTTATCTGCGGAATACACCCACTTCACCGCCAGCTCCAAGGCTTTCCGGCATCCCACTGCGCACATGGCCGGGGCAGTGGCATAAATTTTTTCCGCTTCCACACAGGCACGGGAAAAAAGGGCATATTCCTGCTTTTGGGTCAAAAAAGAGAAGTTCATGGCAGCGTCACCTCTTTTGTTCTATTTTGCGCTTCACGATGAATACTTTCGCAGACCCCGGCAAAATTTTCATCTATTCTGGCCCCTTCTTTGAGGGGGCTGTCGCCGCCTGTGGCGGCGACAGGGGAAGACCAAATTGGGTTCCAATAAGTTTGTCAAGTTGAAATTCCTTCGAAATTTCAACTGACAAATTTGCCTTGCGGTAAATTTTATCGAAGAGAGACTTTCCAAGTTTTTTGAGGCTAGCCTTAGGTATGGGAAGCGTTTCCTTCTATTGGGACAATCGCAAGAGTTTTTCCGAGGGGGGCCAACACCTTTAGAACGGTGTCCAGCTGGGGACTGGTAAGCCCTTTTTCCATTCTGGCTATCACCGGCTGCTTTACCCCGCTCAGCTCTTCCAGCTTCTTTTGGCTTATGCCCTTTTCCTGCCGGGCTTTGATCAGCTCCCCAACGAGGGCGATTCTAAGGTTGCTTTCGGCAATTTCCTCGGGGGTAAAAAGCTCTTTTTGCACCTGGTCCCAGCTTTCCCCCACAGCGTCTGCACCTCTTTCCTGCGCATCCGCAAGGTTCGCTTTTGCCTGTGCTATGGCCAATTCGTATTCTCTACTCATTGCCGGTGCTCCTTTCCCGATAATCGTTTAAATTTGACTTTGCTTTTTCCAACTCACGCGGCGGTGTTTTTTGTGTTTGTTTCATAAAATGACTTAACAGCAAAAAATCGTCTCCGCGCCAAGCGGCAAACAAAACACGATCTCTCAGCGGCCTCAGTTCCCATATATCCCCGTCAAGGTGCTTTATATACGGTTCCCCGGCCTGTGTTCCGTACTGCCTCAATATTCCAATATAGTCGTTTATTTTGTTGGCCTTTATTCGGCTGTCTTTGTCGTTCTTGCTCACCAGTTCCCGTAAATATTCCAGCACAGGGCTTTTTCCGTTTCTATCCCTGTAAAAATATATCTCATACAAGCAGCATTTCCCTTCCCCACTTCTAGTATACTCAAAAGTGATTACCCTGTCAATAACTTTTGAGTTATTAGTCTCTGTTACCCAAAATACTGCTGCATCAGGGATTTTTTCAGGGTTTCCAGCTTAGTAAGGCTTTTCTGAATTGTCAACTTTGATTTGTCGGTCTGTTCGATGAAAGATATAAAGCCTTTTTGAAGCTGCATAGGAGGAATAATTTGCTGATATGCCTTCATTATGGCGGTATTCAAATTAGGCTGGGTTCCAGCGGGAGCAATTTTCCTGAAATGTTCAGTCACTTGATTTAATGCTTGCAATAAAAAAATTTTGTCCAACTGTGAATCAATATCTTCCATCGCAAGCCAACCATCGTGAATACAGCCATCAAAGGTGATAATTCGTGCAAATCCCAAGGAGACTCCACAGTTTGCGAATATTAAACTCCCTGCCTTAACCATGCGACTCTTAGAAACGCCCTCTCGAATGATGTGTTCTTTAGTCGAATGGAGATAAATACTTTCTCCATCGGTTGCATCGCCTATTTTTATCCAAGGCACATCACCACCAAGAAACTTTTCAATAGGTCTTGGGGAACCTCCTCTGACAATCGTGCATAATTCTCCAAGAGGTCGTATATCCCACCCTTTATCGTTGATGGTGATATCCCCAAACATCTCTACAAACCTGGACTTTACCAATTCATCCAGCTTGCTAAGCTGTTGGCGGCGCTTGGCAATCAAGTCGCCCACCTTGTCCAGTACTACCGCAATTTTACGCTGTTCGTCAGGAGGCGGCAGATAAAATGACAAAGCGTCAAAGACAGGTTTTGTCAGATGCTTCATGGTCGCACCATGAACTTCCGAGGCCGCTTTTTCAAGAATGTTTTCAACCTGATGAACAAAGAAACTTTTCGAGACTTCTGCTTTGTCAAATACTACCTTAAAAATGTGTTGATTTAGAAGCGCTTTTTCTCCTTGCCAAACATAGACACCCAAACTTGCTGACCAAGAGATCAGCACATCCCCTTCATTAACTTCGTATTTCGGCGCATATTCACCATTGTACCTATTGGCTTGGTACGAGTTCCCTGTTAAATCTTGAATACGAATAATAGGTAGCCCGACGTTAGACCAATCACTTGGCTTGAAGGCATAACCATTAATATATGTTGCAATATCCCCCAACCTCGCCATCACAGCATCCCCTCCAATTCACTGAGCCCTGCGGTGATCTCCAGTTCCAGCTCGTGCAGGTCTGTCATAAGCTCGGCGGTAGAGGGGTACTCCACCGGCACATACTCCGCCTTTTTATACTTGTTGATGCTGAGGTCATAGCCGTTCTCCGCGATCTCCTGCTTCGGCACAAAAAAGCTCTGCCGGGTGCGTTCCCGTTCCGTTTCCCGTTCCAAATGGTGGAACCGCTCAATGATATCGGGAATGTCGTTTTCCGCAATTTCGCTGCGCTTGTCGTCCAGGCTCAGGCCGTCGGCCTGCATGTCGTAAAACCACACCTTTTCCGTTCCGCCCGCGCCGGTTTTGGTGAACACCAGCACCGCCGTGGAAACCCCGGCATAGGGCTTGAACACGCCGGAGGGCATAGAAATCACCGCCCGCAGCTGGTGGTTCTCTACCAGCTCCTTACGAACAGATTGGTGGGCCTTGGAGGAGCCGAACAGCACGCCGTCCGGCACAATGCAGGCGCATTGCCCACCCTTTTTCAGCATCCGCAAAAACAGCGCCAAAAACAGCAGCTCCGTCTTTTTGGTGTTGGTTACAGCCTTCAGGTCGTCGTTGATGCTTTCTGCGTCTACCGTTCCCTTAAAGGGCGGGTTCGCCAGGCACATGGTAAACCTGTCGCAAATCTGGTTCTGCTTGGAAACACTGTCTTTATACTCGATCTCCGGATGCGTGATAGAGTGGAGCATCAGGTTCATGGCCGAAAGCCGCAGCATGGTGCGGTCGGTGTCGAAGCCGGTAAACATGGGCCCGGAAAAATGCTCCCACTGCCGGCTTTCCATGGTATCTTCATAATGGCGGCGAATGTACTCCGCAGAGGCTACCAGAAAGCCCGCCGTGCCGCAGGCAGGGTCGCAGATGGTGTCTTCCGGGGTGGGCTGCAAAAGCTCCACCATCATTTCAATAATGTGCCGGGGCGTACGGAACTGGCCGTTTTTGCCTGCGGTGGCCAGCTTCCCCAACATGTACTCGTATAAATCCCCCTGCATGTCCAGCTCCGAAATGTCCTGTTCATACAGGTCATCTAAGCCGGTAATAATCTTTTGCAGCACCTGGGGGGTTGGGATCAAAAACATGGCGTCGCTCATGTACCGGGCAAAGGCCGTATTATTTTGCTCCTCATTGCCGGGAACCTCTGCCATTTCCACAAGCTCCCCCTGGTCCGTGAAATCCGGCAGGCGGCCCTGGGCCATGTTTTTAATAGCGGGGAATACCCGCTGCGAAATCACCTCGTAAATATCCCGGGGGTCGTTATTTTTAAATTTGCTCCAGCGCATAGACTGCCCCACGGCGGACTGGGGGAAAATCTTATTCATCTTCTCTCCGGTCATGTTTTCAAATTCTTCGGTTTGCAGCTCCTGCTCGTCCAAAGAGCGGATGAACATCAGGTATGTAAGCTGCTCAATCACCGTTAGGGGGTTCGTGATCCCCCCTGCCCAGATATCTGTCCAAATTTTATCTATCTTATTTTTAATTACGCCTGTAACCATGCTTTTTTCCTCCTTTTAGACCTCTAAGGGAATTCTTTCCTATCGCCGGGCCTTGCCTTAAAAATTCGGAGTCCCCAGGACCGGCCCCGCCTTTTTTAGCTTTTGTGAACATACATCCTCGTCATATGGGGTTCGCCGTCGCCCTGCACCATGCAGAGGAACTCCCAGCCGTACCGCTCATAAAAAGAGGTATGGTCTGTTACGAGATATAAGGTATCAATTCCCCGCGCCTTCATATCTTCGCACACGTAATGCAAAAGCGCTCCGGCTATGCCGCGGCCCCGCTTGTCCTCCTCCACATAAACAGCGCATACATTGGGCCTTAACTCCTTCCGGTTGTGAAAGTCGTTTTCAATGACGCCCAAGCCGCCGAGGATCCTCTCCCCCTCCATTGCCAGGTACCACTGGGGGACAGGGCCCTGTTCCCCAATACACGCCTCCATACTTTCCAAATAGGCGTTCTGTGGGATCCCCCATTTGTGGTGAAACCACTGCGCCGCCCTTTCTTTTATTTCCGGCATATCGGAAATTCCCATTATTTTATATTCCATTTTCGCCATATGCATTCTCCTTATATCACAACCCTTGCCAGCAGCACCACGCACTCAATATGCTGCGTATGGGGGAACATATCCACAGGCTGAATTCGCTGTGCCCTCCACCCCTTTTTCGTTAAAAACCGCAGGTCCCGAGCCAGGGTTTCGGGGTTGCAGGAAATATACACGGCCCGCTTGGGCGAAAGCCTGCACAGGGCGGCGAGGAATTCTTCGCTGGCGCCGGCCCGGGGAGGGTCCAAAAAGACCAGGTCGCAGCGCTCTTTTTCCTGGGCCATGGCCTCCATAAAATCGCCGGCGTCGGCGCAGGTGAAGTAAATATTTTCTATTTTGTTTTCCCTGGCGTTTACGATGGCATCCTTTATGGCGTCCCGGTTCACCTCTACCCCCAGCACATGGGCCGCCCCGTTTTTGGCGGCCACAATCCCAATGGTGCCAATGCCGCAATAGGCGTCCAGCACCCTTTCCTTTCCGGTAAGGCCCGAAAACTCCATGGCCTTTTGGTACAGCACCTCGGTTTGCAGGGGGTTAATTTGGTAAAAGGATCTCGGTGAAATGCGAAACCTGCATCCGCAGAGCACGTCGGTGATATAGCCGGGGCCATACAGCACCTTTTCCCCTTGGCCAAGCACCATGGAGGTAAACTGGTTATTGATATTCTGCACCACGGTAGTGATCTCCGGGTGCAGCTTCAAAAGCTCCGCCACAAAATGCTTTTTTGCGGTAAAAACCGGTGTGCCCGTCACCAGCACCACCATGACCTCCCCTGTGGCAAAGCCCCGCTTCACCAGCACGTGGCGCAAAAAGCCCCGGCGGGTTACCTCGTCATAGGCCGTAAGCTTAAACGCCTTCAAAAGCTTACGCACCGAAACAATAATGGCATCCGCCGTCTCGTCCTCTGTCAGGCAGGAATCTATGGGCACAATCCGGTGGGTGCTGGACTGGTATACTCCGGAAATAATCCGGCCGCCCCGCTTGTCCCAAGCGAAGGCCGCCTGCACCTTATTGCGGTAATGGTAAGGCCATTCCATGCCCAAAACAGGCTCTATTTTCCCAAATTCCCCCAAAAGCTTCTGGCACCTTTCCTGCTTCCAGGCAAGCTGCCGCTGGTAGCTGAGGTTTTGCAGCTGGCAGCCGCCGCACTTCCGGTAGACCGGGCAAGTTTTCTTCTGTTCCAATTTTACGCCCCCATGAAAAAATTTCCGGCCGTCCCCTTTGAAAAGCGGCGCCGTTCCTCCTGCCGCTATCATACCACAATTACTGGGAGATGTCACGGAAGGGGTCGGGAATGTCCTGGCCCCTCCGGTACCTTTTCCGGTATTCGCTGGGGCTTACGCCATAGAGCTTGTGGAACCTGGAAGAAAAATAATTGTAATCGCTGAACCCCACCTCCCCGGCGATGTCGGCGATGGATTGGTTGGTCATCATCAAAAGGGTGGAAGCGTTCTTCAGGCGGTACTGGTTTAAAAATTTTGCCGGGGAAATGGCAAAATATTTTTTGAACAGGTTGCAGAAATATTCCCGGCTGATGCCCAGGTAACGGGCAATATCGGAAACCGAGATGTTTTTGTTGTAGTAGAACTTAATATACTCCACGGCCAGATCCAGGTGGTCGGAAAGGGAAGAGGAGATCTTCTTCCGGTTGTCCAGGCTGTTGTCGGAAACAATATACTGGTACATGATATCCAAAAAGAGAGACATCACCTTGATGTCCACAAATTTTTCCTGGTTTTTGCCGAACTGGTAAATTTCTTGATAAAGGCGGTCAAAGGAGGAGGGGTCCTCCACCATGAAAACCGGATTTTGGGCGGTAATGGAAGCCCGCAGCAGGAATTGAGACATATCGTAGCCGCCCATGCCGCCGTTAAAGGCCACCCAGGAATATTCCCAAGGCTCCTCGATATCTGCCTGGTAGCGGGTAACCACCCCGGGAAAGATGAAAAAGGTACCTCCCTTTTGCAGGTGGTATTCGGTTCCCAGGGTCTTGAAGGCTCCTTTTCCCGAATGGACATAGACCATTAAATAATGGGTGCGGACAAAGGGGCCATAGGTATGCCCCGGGCGGCATTTCTGGTGGCCGCAGAATATGAGCTGCGTGTTTCCCATGCACAGGTCGTCGAAATAGTATTCGTTGGAATCGTACTCGCTGGGCACTGCTTTCCCTTCTTTCTGTGAGGCATCTCACAAAATTACATATTCTTTCCGCTTTTAGTATATAGGAAAGGAAAGAGTTTTGCAATATACTACTAGGTAAAATGACCACAAAAAAAAAAAAGATAGTGTTTTCTTGTACAAAGTGTCGCCCCTTGTCAATAAGAAAAGGAATAAAAAGAATTTTTTCCTTTACATGCTCTATTTTTTTGTGGAAAATCAAGTATTACAAAATTCTAACTATTTTAAAGGAGGAAACCACAATGAAAAACACGTTCATCAAAAAGGCTGCCGCCCTTTTGTTGGCACTGGCGCTCCTTTCCGGCACAATGGCCGGATGTGGCGGCGAGAATAATTCCAGCAGTTCCAGCAAAGCGGAAAGCAGCACCCCCGCCAGCAGTACGGGAACCTCGTCGGAAGAAAATTCCGGAGCCTCCGCCTCGGAGCCCGGCGAAACCAGCGCGGAGCCTGTCACTCTTACCGCCTTTAAAAATGGCGTGGAAAGCCCGCCTAACTGGGAATGGGGTATGGACCCGGTTTCCCAGCGGATCACAGAACGCACCGGCGTTACTCTGGACATCACCTGCGCCGCTACCGACGATAACACCGAGCTCACCACCATGCTGGCCGCAGGGGCGGACCTGCCCGATTTTATCATTACCAACGCCTACGGCCCCATGCGTTCCCTGCTGGTAGACCAGGGCTTTGCCCTTCCCCTTAACGAGCTGGCCGACCAGTACGACCCCTCCTTCTGGGACACCCTGCCCACCGACATGGACAAAATTTACCAGGAGGAAGACGGCAACTTCTATTGCGTCGTCGACTGGTACGGAGACCCCGAGCGGTATGACCAGCAAATCATCAACAGCCGCGGTCCCATTAGCATCACCTTGAAAAAAGAATTTTACGACGAAATTGGCCGCCCCGAGATCAAGACCTGGGATGAATACAAGAGCGCCATTAAAGAGATCATGGCCGCCCACCCGGAAGTGACCAACGGCGTTTGGACCGACGCTGCCAGCGACCCCTTCAGCAACAGCAACATGATCAACCTGTTTGCCAGAATGTACGGCGCCAACAATACTTATTTTGAATTCAAGAGCGACGGGCTTGAAATGGTGATGACCCAACCCTATTATAAAGATGCCCTGAAGCTGGCCAACAACCTTTACCAGGAAGGCCTGTTCAACGCCGAGCAGTTCGCCTATAAGCAGGATCAAACCAAGGGTGTTTACAAAGCCCAAAACCTGGTGAGCTTTATTGGCTACTATTGGACCCTCATCGACGGCATTGGCAACACTCACGACGTGATTTACGAAACCATCGAATATCCCATGCCCGACGGCAGAAGCGGCGACGACCTGAAGATCCACGACGATTACTTTGGCGTAGGCTCCAACGGTGTGTTTGTCACCACCGGCACCGAGCATCCCGACCGCTGCATCCAATATTTGAACTTCATGCTCAGCGACGAAGGCCAGCTGCTCCAGCGCTATGGCGTAGAGGGCGTCACCTGGGAAAAGGATGACGAAGGCCGTCCCAAGGACACCCAAACCAAGATCGACGCAGACGCCCAGGGCACCGAAGTGCTGCAAAGAGAGTATGGCGTTTACAACTACAACTTCTCTTGGCTCACCTCCAACACCATTCTGGTATACGGCGCCCACAACACCTACCAGAACTACCCCTGCATGCTGCCCGACTTTGAGATCATGACGCCTCACCAGCAGGACGAACGGTTCGCCGACCTGACGGTAGGCCTCACCAACACCGACGAGCTGGTGCTCAAAGAGCAAATTTGGAACATTTGGAAGTCCGGCGTAGCCAATACGGTGAGCGCGGCCGACGACGCGGCCTTTGAAGCCGCCTATGAAAAATTCATGAGCGACTTAAACACCGCCGGCATCGAAAAGCTTTGCGGCTACTTCCAGGCAAATGCCGAAAAATGGGCCGGAACCGGCCTCACCAATCCCCTGGCCCGGTAACCAAAATAAAGCGAGTTCACAGTTTTCATACTGCCGTTCAGAAGGTTGCTCCGCTTCTCCTTGGAGGACGGAGCAGCTTTTTCTGAAAGGGCGGCCGGGAAGGCCTTGTTTCCCGCAACATCACAATAGGAGGTGCAATCGTGAAGAAAGAGAAAAAGGCCGGGGCCCGTTCGGGCTGGAAAGAATTTTTAAACCAGAAGGACCTGCAGTTGATGGTGCTGCCCGCGTTGATCTGCATTATCCTCTTCAATATAGCCCCCCTGTTTGGGCTTCAAATCGCGTTTAAAGATTATAAATTAAATTTGGGGATCTGGGAAAGCCCCTGGGCCGGGTTCAAGCATTTCGAAGCCATATTCAGCGATACCAACATCGCCGACGTGCTTATCAACACTCTGGGCCTCTCCTTTATCAAAGGCTTTGTCACCATTCCCCTGCCCATTATTTTTGCCCTGCTGTTAAACGAAGTCACCCACTCCGCCTTCAAGCGGACCGTACAGACTATCAGCTATTTCCCCTACTTCCTTTCCTGGTCGGTAGTGGCGCTCATGGCCACCTCCTGGTTCTCCCCCCAGAGCGGCTTTATCAACAGTTTTCTCACCGGAACGGGGATTCTGGAAAAGCCCTATTTCTTTCTGGGAGAGGCGGGGGCCTTTTGGTGGATCTCGGTTTTCCTGGACGTGTGGAAGAATATCGGGTATTCCTCTATCATCTACATGGCGGCCATGTCCGGCGTAGACCAGGAGGTAATGGAAGCCGCCGTCATCGACGGCGCAGGCCGGTTCCGCCGTATTTGGCATGTGACTATCCCGGCCATTCTTCCCACCATTATGATCATGCTCATCCTGAACGTGGGCAACCTTTTAAAGGGCGGCTCCAACTTCGATATCAGCTATAACCTTGGGAACGTACTTAACCAATCCCGTTCCGAAATTTTAGACACTTATGTGTTAAAAATAGGCATCACCATGGCCCGCTTTTCCTACGCCACAGCCATTGGTCTGCTGCAGAGCGTGGTTTCGGCCATTTTGCTGGTAACGGCAAACACCGTAAGCAAAATCACTACCAACGAAAGCTTTTTCTGAAAGGAGGGAACCCCCAGTGAAACAAAAAGCCGAAAGAAAATTATGGCAGAAATTTGACGTATTCAGTGTTATAATTTACGTGCTGTTGGCGGTCATCGCCTTCTCCATGCTGTTTCCTTTTTGGAACGCAGTGGTTCTCTCTTTTAACGAGGGAAGGGACGCGCAAATGGGCGGCATCTATTTTTGGCCCAGAAAGTTCACCCTGTCCAACTACGAACAGGTGTTCCACACCCCGGACATTTGGCGGGCGTTTTTCGTGTCGATCCTGCGCACGGTGCTGGGCACCCTCACCACCTTGATCGTCACCCCCATGTTCGCCTACGCCTTAAGCAAGCCCCACTTGAAATTCCGCAAGTTCTACATGGGCATTATGCTGGTCTCCATGTATTTTAACGGCGGCATGATCCCCACCTACCTGGTGGTCAAAGGCTTAAACCTGATCAACAATTTTTGGGTGTACATAGTCATGTGGATGTTCAACGCCTTTTACGCCACTATTTTCCTTTCCTTTTACCGGGGACTTCCCGCCAGCCTGTTCGAATCGGCCAAAATCGACGGCGCCGGAGAAGGTACCATTTTCCTAAAGATCGCTACGCCCCTTTCCAAACCCACCATGGCCGCTATTGGGCTGTTTGTGGCGGTGAATCACTGGAATGCCTGGCAGGATAACCTGCTTTACATGAAAAACGAAGCCTGGAACACCCTTTCCTTCCTCTTTGTGAAAATGATCAAGGCCCAGGAATCTTTAGAGGGCCTGGCGGCCCAAACCGGTGTTTCCGAGCTTTCCAAGCTTTCCAGCGTGAGCTCCACCACCATACAGCTTGCCACTATGATGGTAGCGGTAATCCCTATTATTTGTGTGTATCCATTTGTTCAAAAACATTTTGCTTCCGGCATGATGATCGGAGCCATCAAAGGTTAGCAAGGAGGAATTTTTACAGTTATGAAACCAGACGGCATCCATGCCATGGTGGCATATGAAGATATGTCGCCCGGCGCCAAGAAAATGAGGGACTTTTACGCCCTAAAGCCCGACGCCGGTATTTTCCAAAAAGAATTCGGGTATTACTCTTTAGACCTGTGGAAAAGCCAGGGCCACTTAAAGCCAGATGTCACCCCGGAAGAAATAGACGAGCTTTTTGGCTTTGACCCGCCGGGAAAGCATTCCCTGGGCGGCCTTGGCTGGTGCGAAGGGGGGTTCTGCCCGGTATTTGAAGAAAAGGTGCTGGAAGACAGCGGCGAGTATGAACTGGTACAGGACTTTGCAGGCCGTTCTGTAAAGTATTTCAAAAACAGGCGCCAGGGCTTCATGCCGGAATATGTAGACCACCCGGTAAAGGACATGAAAACCTGGGAAGAAAAATGCAAGTGGCGCATGGACCCCAAAACCCCCGAACGCTACGAAAAAATCAAAGAGGCCATGCCCGCCGCCATCGCCGCCGCCGGGGAAGGCCAGGTGATCTGCCAGCAGGTAGTGGGCGGCTACATGTACCTGCGCAGTCTCATGGGCCCCTTGGAGCTGATGTACCTGCTTTATGACGACCCCGACCTGGTTCACGACTGTATGCGCACCTGGTTCCAGCTGGCCGACACCATTATCGCGGAGCATCAAAAATTTGTCACCCTGGATGAAATTTTCTTTGGCGAGGATATTTGCTACAACCACGGCTCTCTCATCTCTAAAGACATGATCCAGGAATTCCTGTTCCCCTATTACCAGCAGCTGATCTCCAACGCCAAAAAGCGTCAGCTGGACAAATCCCGGAAGCTCTATTTCCAGCTGGATACCGACGGCTTTTCCGACGAAGTCATTGACCTTTACCGGGAAGGGGTAGGCATGGATTATCTGAGCCCCTTTGAGGTGGCTTCCGGCTGCGACGTGGTGCGCACCGGCAAGGAATATCCCCAGCTTCTCATCTCCGGCGGGATTGACAAGCGGATTCTGGCCAGCACCCCGGAGGAGATCGACCGGGAGCTGGAACGGATTATGCCCGCCATGAAGCGCCGGGGCGGCTACATTCCCACCTGTGACCACGGCGTGCCGGCAGAAGTGAGCTTCGAAAACTACATGCACTACCGGAACCGGATGCGCGAATATGCCAATTAAAATACATACAGGCCCTCATCGCTGCGGGAAAGCGGCGGTGGGGCCTGTATGTTTCTGTTTAAGGCAGCCGGCAGAGAAGGGGAATCCCTTTTAAGAAACCCCAAAGCTTCGCGGCTTTGCCAAGGGCCCGGGAAAATTCGGAAAGATGGGTTCTCCGAATGTAATAAAAAATTCGGAAAAGTATACTTTTCCGAATTGCCCACACGAATTCATTTATACAGTAAGCATACAGCATAAACCAGGAAATTTCAAGCTTTTTTCGTATATTTATTTTGCCGAAAAACCCGTTCGGAAAAGTATACTTAACCGAATCGGGGACATTTCCGAATTTTAAGGCCCGTCACGGGTCATGAAATGTTAAAGGAGGCAAAAGAAAATCATGAAAAAAAGAGTTTTGTCGGCATTCCTGGCCCTGTGCCTGGTGCTGACACTGGCGCCCTTATCTGCCTTCGCCGCCAGCTTCGACGATACGCAGGGCCATTGGGGCAAAGCTTCTATTGACCGCTGGGCCGGTTACGGCGTCCTGAATGGCGATAAGGGCCATTTTAACCCCAACGGCCAAATGACACGGGCACAGTTCGCCCAAATGCTGGCCAATATGCTGGGCTATACGGAAAAGGCCCCCAACACCTTCCCGGATGTGAAGGGAGACGCCTGGTTTGCCGACGCCATTTTGAAGCTGAAGGCCGCCGGGGTCATTTTGGGCGACGACAACGGCAACGCCAACCCCAACAAGCCCATCACCCGGCAGGAAGCGGCAGTCATGCTGTGCCGGGCCTTTCATATCGATACTGGCGCCTACCAGAATATCCCCTTCGCCGATGCCGGCAAGGTACAGAGCTGGGCCAAGGGCGCGGTGGCGGCTTTGGCGTCCAAGGGCATGATCAACGGCGTGGGCAACAACAACTTCGCCCCGCAGAACAACATCAACCGCGCGTCAGTAGCCCAAATGGCCGATAACATGATAAGCCATTATGTGACAGGAAACCAGACCATCACCGGTAAGGTAGAGGGCCTGGTGATCGTGGCGGGCAGCGCCGCCGTGACCTTCCAGAACGCGGAGGTGGAAGAGAACGTTCTGGTGGCCCCCAAGGGAAAGAACGCTACCGTGGCCCTTTCGGGCACCACAAAGGCTTCCGACGTGGTGCTGGAAGGGGAAGGCTCCAAGGTGACGGTGGGCCAAACGGCCAGCGCCGATACTGTGAGCATGGCGGCTTCCCGCACCACCGCGGAGGTGGCCGGTAAGGCCGGCACGGTGAGCACCGAAAAAGAAGCCCAGAACGCCACAGTCACCGTGAGCCAGAGCGGCGCCGTGACCAATGTGGAAGTGGCGGGAGCAAACAATAAGGTATCTGTTTCCGGTACAGTGAAAAAGGTGGATGTGGAGAGCACAGGCAGCGGAGCCAACGTGACCACCACAGAAGGCGCCAAGGTGGAGAACGTGACCACCAACGCCAGCAAGACCACCGTAAGCGGCGCTTCCAACACAGTGGGCACCGTAACGGCAGGCAGCGGCGCCACCGGGACCAAGGTGACCGCCGGCGGGGCCAAGGTAGAAAACAAATCTTCCGATAAGGTAGTCACCGGCGACGGGAAAGAAATCCCCGCGGGCAAAACCGATACCGCAACTCCCGACACCTCCGGCGGTTCCTCCGGCGGCAGCGGCGGCGGCGGTGGCGGCACGGTGACGCCTCCCGAACCCACGGCTAGTTATAAGGTTTCCATTGGAACCTTTACAGGCGGCACGGTAAGTGCCGACAAGACCTCGGCGGAAGAAGCTGGGGAAACCGTTACTCTTACCATCACCCCCGATGCCCAAAAAGGCGCTGCCTTACCTTATGTCCTCAAAAGCTTAACGGTTAAGAACGGGGAAAAGGCAGTTGCCGTGACAGGTGGGGGGAACACAAGAACCTTCGCAATGGCAGAGGAGGGCACCTACAAGGTAGAGGCAGTATTCGCCCAGCCCATTACCAAAGCCGAAATGTTCATTGGCAAAGATGCGGAGTCCCTTGCAAAAATGCTGAGCTACGGTTACCCGGAAAACGATGTGACTGCCGAACAACTGGCAGAGACCCCTTACCTGTTCATTGGGTTGGTGCACAACAAAACAGATTTTGAGGCTACAGCAGCGAAAACAAATACAAAGCTTACCGCCAACGGTGCTAATGTCGCACTTGGAGATCAAGGCTGGAACAACAGCCTCGGCAAGTATTCCTCTTCCTACGTCAATACAAAAAATTCCGCGGATGGGAATGATCCTGTGGATGCCTTAGGGCTTGCCGGAAGCGCCTATACTTTTGTTTTG
The DNA here is from genome assembly GCA_947647615.1 of uncultured Neglectibacter sp. Taxonomy (GTDB): domain Bacteria; phylum Bacillota; class Clostridia; order Oscillospirales; family Acutalibacteraceae; genus Acutalibacter. The sequence continues at coordinate 64,678 of CANSKS010000002.1, read as the reverse complement.
GAATTCGATTACCAGGACGCCCATTATACCTTGAACTGCGATTATACGAAACCAGGTGTTAATGAGGTATATACCGTCACGTTTAAAAGTGATGACACCACTGTAGCACAATACAAGGTTGGCAAGAACGAAAAAGTCACGCCCCCCGCAGCTCCTGAAAAAGCGGGATATACTTTTGGCGGCTGGTATAATGGAGATACAAAAGTTGAAGGTGAGACCGCAATCACGGCAGACACCACAATTACCGCCAAATGGACTGCTACCGAATACACCCTGACTTATAACGCAAATGGGAGTACCGGCACAGCTCCTACCGGAACAAAAGTTACCGTAGAAAGTCCCAATCTCACCGCCGCTGGGGACAACGGCATGACGAAGGCCGGTCACACCTTCAAAGGCTGGGCCTTTAAGTCTGATGCCACCACACCGGACTACGCCGCCGGAGCTTCCATGCCGGCAGCGGACTTGATCGCAAAGGCAAGCAACAAGACAATTACCCTTTATGCTGTGTGGGAGGCCGCGACTTACAAGGTCACTTTTAAAGCAGATACGGTAATCCAGGAAGTAACCGCCAAGTACAACGAGACGGTCACGCTGCCCGAAGACATCCCCTCCGCCGCAGGCAAGGGATTTTTAGGCTGGTATGTCAATGACACATTATTTACTGCCGAAACAAAAATCACCGCGAATACCGAAGTCACCGCAAAGTGGACAAAAGCCATTCCTGCCACAGAAGGAGTGAATGCGTCTGTAACCGGTGTAGCCGGAAAATTGGAAATTACGGCTAAGGCAGAAAATGGGACTTTGACAATTACGATTCCGGAAAATGTCAAAGAAAAGTATGAGGCATTAACTGAAGCTGAGAAAGCCGCCTTGAACCACGAAGACAGGCTATATATCCGTGTCAATTCCAATGTTCCCAACGACATCGACAGCACTTGCTTCTTTACCGGAAGCACCGATAACGGCCTTACCTGGCGCGCGAAATGTGCTGTGACAAAAGACTCCCTGAACGCGAAGGGCATTGACGTCACAGAGGGAGACGGAAAGATCAAAACCATTGGGCAGTGGTTTGGCTTCGCTACAGTGAATAAAGATGGCGATGACTTCCAACTGATCACTCCTGCAAAAAGCTGGCAGGTCATTTATCGCTGGACTAAGGCGGATGGCACCATGAGCTACACTACCTTTAAGGTGGAATTTGTTCATGCGTCGTCGGGAACCTGAACGATTCTTAAAAGTTGAGATTCTCAGAAGCTTGCCGTTTCTAAAAAATTTATGATTGCCGGAACCGCCCGGCGGGGTGAAACCTGCCGCTGGCGTTTCCCCTAGATTCTTCCTCATTCCCCAAGGGCACGTAAAAAAACAAAAGTGATCTCCTTACCGATGTTTTACCGAACACGGCCCAAGGGGAGCCAAAGGCCACCGCTAACGACCCGGTGGCCTTTGGCCTTTTTTGCTCCAAGCTGCTGCCCCAAGCCCTGCTTTGGCAAATTTTATTGCGGCAGCTTGCCCTATGCTTTCCGCAGGAAAGCATTCCCTTCAGGGAGAGGTGGCACGGCGTAAGCCGTGACGGAGAGGGTGTGCGAAGGCAGAAATCACCCTTTTGCGTAATGGGAAAGCTTAAGGAAAGCCCAGGGAAAACAATCCCTCAGTCAGCTTCGCTGACAGCTCCCTTTACACAAGGGAGCCCTGGGAGTAAGCCATGACGGAGAGGGTGCGCTCAAAATTTAAAGTAAGCTATCCGAAGCTTTTGGGGTTCAAAAGGGGCGAAGCCCCTTTGAGGAATGAAGAATAAAACGCAAAGGGCAGGAGCTTTCAAGAAAGGCAGGAACTTCCCTTTGCGTCACGGGGAAGCTAGGGGAAAGTAACCTGCCCCCTCAGTCACCGCAAAGAGAGAGACTCTGGCTGTAAAGAAAGCAGAAGAGGCGGGGCAAATGCCCTGCCTCTTCTGCTTTGAAAAAGGAGATTTTATGAAAAAGATAAACTTGTACTCGAAATTAGTCAGATTCTCCGGTGTTTTCGGAAAGAGCCAGTTCGATTTGCTCCGTCTGGCCGGAGGAAGCTCTTACCACTGTCAACATTACCGTTTCGCCAGGCTTTTTGTTGGCAATATAAGAGGCGATGGTATTGGCAGAGGTGACCTGCACGTCATCGATAGCGGTGATCACATCGTACATGGTGAGGCCCGCCTTTTGAGCGTTGGCGCTGGTGGCCTTTTCAATGCACCAGCCCTGGGAAAGGCCGTAAAAGCTGGCGGTGAGGCGGTCTATATATAACCCGGTAACGCCCAGCATAGCCCTGTCTTTTACATAGCCATATTCGATCAGGTCGGAAACAATAGGCTGTACCGTGTCGGAAGGAATGGCGAAGCCCAAGCCTTCATAGCTGGTAGAAACGATTTTGGAGGAATTGATCCCCACCACATAGCCGTTCCTGTCTACCAAAGCGCCGCCGGAATTGCCGGGGTTAATGGCCGCATCGGTTTGAATGCACTCTACGGTAAAGCCGGTTTCACTGTTGGTCACCTGGCGGTTTAGGGCCGAAACGTAGCCAATGGTCACGCTGGAGCTCAGCTGCAGGCCGCCGGGGTTGCCAATGGCCATCACCTCATCCGCCACCCGCAGGTCCTCCGAAGAGCCGAAGCTTGCCGGGGTAAGCTTATCTTCCGTGTTCACCTTGATGACCGCCAAATCGGTTTGGGTGTCTTCCCCCACCAACTCGGCCTCATAGGTCATGCCGTCGGAGGTGATCACCTTTAAACTGGTGGCCCCGTCTATCACATGCTGGTTGGTGACAATGTAGCCGTCTTCCGTCAAGACAATACCAGAACCCTCGCCGCTGGGAGTGGGCTGGGCGGACTGGGAATTATCTTCCATATAGCCGCCCAGGAAAAAGCCCTGCTGCTGTTGCCGGCTGATCTGGTAATTCTGGATGCACACCACGGAGGGGATCAGCTTTTCCGCCACCTCCTGGGGCGTCATATCCGCTCCGGCCACCACCACGTTTTCCGGGTTGGTCTCGCTTTCGGCCTTCTTGTAAAGAGTGATGGCCGCCTTGCCGGAATCGCCGGTGCTCTGTACGTTCACAATGCCGTTTTGGATCATCATGGCGAACACGCCCACAGAGCTTAAAGAGACCACCGCGCAGCAGAGAGCCGCCGCCACAACCTTCAAGGCCGTCTTCCCGCCGTTCTTTTTCTTCTTCTGGGGGGGTTGGCCCCCTCCGTAATAAGAAACTGTGGGCTGAGTTTGAGCGCCCTGGGTGTTCCAGGTGTAAGAGGGCCTGGGCTGCTGGGCCTGGCTCCAGGTGCTGGGAGAATAAGAAGCGCCCTGGGCGGTTTGTCCCTGGGAGGTTTGCGTGGTATAAGAAGAACTGCCGTAAGCCCCGGAGGTCTGGTTTTCCTGTTTTTGATCTACAGGCTGTTCGTTGTTGTTATGATAAGGATTGTTTCCATAAGGCTGATACATAAACCGTCTTCCTTTCGTAAAATCGGGGGGAAGTCCTTTGTTTTCTTCCCGTTTCCTTTACTGTGCTTTTATTATGGGCCCGATTTGTGAAAAACATGTGACGGCTATTGGAGATTTTTCTGATTAATAAATATCCTTTTTATGAACGCCTTTCTAAAAATATAAAAAATGAAAAAGAAGCCAAATTTACAGGTACAGCTTTTCCCCCATACCGCTTTTTTGCAAGGCCACGCGCAGCACTATAGAAAGAGGCAGCGCCACCACCACAGCAATTCCCGCGTTGATCCCGGAGGTCACAAACTTTGTGAGCAGGGTAGTCAGCACCGTGCCCAGCTGGCTGCCCAGCAAAAGTCCCTCCAAAAAGCTCTTCCCCAAATACAGGGCCATATAGGTCACGCTTCCCAAAATAGCCCCCAACAGGTTTCTCTTTTGGCTTTCTCCCCGGCTGTTCCCGCTGTAGGCCACCAGCCCGCACACACAGGCCAGCAGGAATTTGAAAACCATGGTAAAGGGGGCGGAAGCGATCTCCCCGTAGACGATTATGTCGTAAAGGCCTGAGCCTACGCCGGCTGCAAGGCCGCCGCCCACGGGGCCCAAAATCAGCCCGGAAAGCAAACAGAAAATATTCCCCAGGTGGATGCGGGTCATGCCAAAGGCCGCAGGTACCGGTACGCTAATGATACTGGCCACAAAAACCAGGGCCGCGAACACAGCCGCCGCGGCAATGGGGTAAACTCCCCGGAAAGGCGGGTACCCATAATTTCTCGTTCCGTTTTTCATGTTAATGACTCCTCCCTGGATGCCGCGTTTCTTCTGGCCATCCCTGTCTTTTGGGCGGCTTCCGCCACCGCTTTGGCTACGGCGGGCACTACGTCCTTGCAAAAAGCCGAGGGGATAATGTGATCTTCCCGCAGCTCCTCTTCCGGAATCAGGCCGGCAATGGCCTTTGCCGCAGCCACTTTCATCTCGTCGTTGATCTCTCTTGCCCTCACATCTAAGGCGCCTCTAAAAATGCCGGGAAAGGCCAGCACGTTGTTGATCTGGTTGGGGTAATCGGAACGGCCGGTTCCCACTACCCTGGCCCCTGCGGCCAAGGCCTCCTCCGGGAAGATCTCCGGGGTGGGGTTGGCGCAGGCAAATATCACCGGGTCCTTCCCCATGGCCTTCACCATCTCGCCGGTCAAGCAGTTGGGGGCGGAAAAGCCCAGGAACACATCGGCCCCCCCAATCACCTGGGCCAGGGTTCCCTGTTTTTTTTCACGGTTCGTGGCCTTCGCCAGTTCTGCCTGGGCCTCTGTCAACCCTGGCATTCCCTCATACAACGCCCCCGCCTTGTCGCAAACCACCACGTCCCTAAGGCCCAGGGCCATCAACAGGCGAGTGCAGGCCGTCCCGGCCGCCCCGGCGCCGTTCACCACCGCGGAAACCTGGGAAAGCTCCTTCCCCACCACCTTCAGGGCGTTGAGCATGGCGGACACCGTCACCACCGCGGTACCATGCTGGTCGTCGTGAAATACCGGGATATCCAGCCGCTCCTTGAGCTTGCGCTCTATTTCAAAGCAGCGGGGGGCAGCGATGTCTTCCAGATTGATGCCGCCGAAGGAGCCTGCCAAAAGCTCCACGGTGCGGACAATCTCGTCCACCTCTTTCGAACGGATGCAAAGGGGGAACGCATCAATTCCGGCAAAGGCCTGGAACAGGGCGCATTTTCCTTCCATCACAGGCATACCGGCCTCTGGGCCAATATCTCCCAGCCCCAGCACGGCAGTGCCGTCGGTCACCACCGCCACCAGGTTCCCCCGGCGGGTATAGTCATAGGATTTTTCTGTGTCCTTCGCAATCTCCAAGCAGGGCGCGGCCACCCCGGGGGTATAGGCCACGGAAAGGTCGTCTTTATTTCCCAAAGGGCAAACCGTATTCACCCGAATTTTCCCCTGCCACTGCCTGTGCATTTGTAACGCTTTTTGTGAATAATCCAAAACCGCGGCCTCCTTTTTTGTCTTATCTCTTTTCTCAAACTCCCCCCAGGTTTTACCGGCCGGAGGGAATTTACCATGCCGATTATAGCACCACTACTTTCTTTAATCAAGATTCCGCACTTGCGGTTTTTGGCAATACCCCTTATAATGGGCTTAATTTATTTTGTAAAGAAAGAGGCGGCCTGCTTTATGGAAAAACACTTAGGCTACCGGGCTTGTATTTTCGACTTGGACGGCACCCTGGCCAACACTTTATATTCTATTGCACATTTTGGAAACACTGCCCTAAAGGCTTTTGGCTTTTCCACCATTGCGCCGGAAAATTACCGGACTCTGGTGGGCAATGGGGCCGACGTGCTCATGCAGCGCATGCTTTCCGCTGTAGGGGCAAGCCTTTCCCCGGAAGAGCTTTTGGCCTTCCGCCGGGAATATGACAGGCTCTACGAAAGCGACCCCATGAAGCTGGTAACAGCTTACGACGGCCTCCCCCAGCTGATTTCCCAATTGAAGGAAATGGGTTTTATGTTGGGAGTGCTTTCCAATAAGCCGGACAATATGACCCGGTTTATCGTGGAAAAGCTTTACGGCGGCCTGTTCCACAGGGTCCAGGGCCAGCTGCCCGATGTGCCGAAAAAGCCAAACCCCCAGGCGGTGCTGGACATGGCCGCCGGGTTCCGGCTTTCTCCCCGGGAAATTTTGTATGTGGGCGACAGCGGGGTGGACATGCAAACAGGGCTCAACGGGGGCATGGACCCCTGCGGCGTGCTCTGGGGGTTCCGCTCCAAGGAGGAGCTTTTGGAAAATGGGGCGAAATACCTGGTGAAAAACGCCGGGGAGCTGCTGGCTGTGGCCACTTCCGAACTTTAAAATAAGAATTTGAAAAAAGGCAGGGATAAAAAATGCAAGTAAAAAAATTAGACCGGCAAGAACGCTTTTACGCCAACCGGGCTGCTGCCGTGGCCTTCCAGGGGTTCTTCGACCCGGAAAAAGAACGGGAAGCGCTGAAAAAACCGGAAGAGCCTCAAAAGGGCCCTCCCACAGAAACCTGGGGCGCCTATTCCGACGACGGCAGTACCCTTTACAGCTCCTTTGACGTCTCCACCTACCAGGCGAGGTTTGACGGTTCTGTTTTGCCCATGGGCGGCGTAGGGGGCGTGGCTACCCTGCCTCCTTACCGCCGCCAGGGAGGCGTGCGGGCCTGTATGCAAAAGGCTTTGGAAAGCATGTATGAAAACGGCTACGGCTTTTCTTTCCTCTATCCTTTCAGTACGGCCTTTTACCGACAGTTCGGCTATGAAAACGGCGGGCTTTTGCAAACCTGGACTGTGCCCATTGCCTCCCTAAATTTGCCGGATGTGGGGGGCACAGTAGAGGAGCTGTTTTCCGAAGACGACCTTTCCCCCCTGCTGGAGGTTTATGAAAACTACACCGAACATCTCAATTTTTCCTGCCTGCGCACCGAATACGATGCCGGGTTAAAGGAAAACATCATGGCCCAACGGCGGTACATCTTCCTTTGGCGGGACGAAACGGGAGCTCCCCGCTCTTTTCTGATCTGCCACGGAAAGGATGAAATTTTAGACTGCACCCTGGAGTTCCCAATGCGCAACAACCTGCTCTTTTCCGACGCTCGTTCCCTGCAGGCCCTTTTCCGCTTTGTGAAAAACGCCTTTCCTGCCTACTACCGCTCCATCCGCTTTACGGTGCCCGGCACCCTGAACATCCTTTCCCTGCTGCCGGAAATGACCCAAAGTCAGTGCCGCGCCTTCCCCAACGGCATGGTGCGGATCGTCCACCTGGAAAAGGTCCTTTCCTGCTGTCGCTGCCAAGGCGAAGGAACCTTGATCCTGGAAGTAAGCGATCCCATGTTGGAACAAAACCGGGGCGTTTGGAAGCTGAGCTTCGCCCCCGGAAAAGAAAACCAGGTAGAAAAAACCGAGGAAGCCCCCCACATCACTCTGGGCATTCAAGACCTTTCCGCGCTTCTTTCCGGCGCCCGGGACGGGGAAGAGCTTCCCTGGATGCCTCAGGTAACCCTGCACAACAGCAGCGCCCCCTTCCGGAATGTCTTTTACCGGAAGCCCTTCTGGTGTCTGAATTTGTTCTAAGGAAATCCGGAAAGGAGTGGAATTCATGGTCGTGAAAAAAGAATGGACCCGTCCGGCCTCCAGCGGTCAGGGAAAAATTTTCTCCCGGCTTTGGCGAGAGGAGCAGCCCCAGGCGATTTTGGTCGTGGCCCATGGCATGGCCGAGCACAGCGGCCGGTATGACGCCTTCGGCTCTTACCTGGCGGAGCGGGGCTTCCTGGTCTGTATGAACGATCACGCCGGTCACGGAAAGTCCGCCCAGGTGAAGGGGCATTTTGCCCAGGACCAGGGCTGGGAATTTGTGGTAAAGGACATTAAAGCCCTTCTCGATGAGGTTTCGGCGGAATACCCCTCCCTTCCCCTGTTCCTCATGGGCCACAGCATGGGTTCCTTCCTTTCCCGGTCTTTCCTCACCCGCTACGGGGAGCGCCTTTCCGGCTGCATCCTTTGCGGTACCATGGGGAAAAACCCGGGGGTCAAGGTGGGGAAAACGCTGGCGGCCCTGCAAAAAAAGGTTCTGGGCCCCCAGTCGAAGGGGCGTCTCCTGGACCTTCTGGCCTTTGGCAGCTACAATAAGAAAATAAAAAATCCCGTCAACCACTTTGCCTGGCTGTCCACGGTAGAAGACGTCTGCGTAGCCTACCAGGAAGACGAGTTTTGCGGCTTCCCCTTTACTGCCGGCGGGTTTTACGACCTGTTTTCCGGCTTGGAAGAAATCAGCAGTCCTCAATGGGCCCGCAAAGTCCCGAAGGAGCTGCCCATTTTCCTGCTGGCCGGGGACGCCGACCCGGTGGGGGCCTACGGAAAAGGCCCCCGCCAGGTGGCGGAGGCCTTAAAAGCGGCCGGCTGCCAGGATGTTTCCCTAAAGCTTTACGAAGGCAAACGCCACGAGCTTTTAAATGAATCGAACCGGAGCCAGGTATTCGAAGACATTTATCACTGGCTAAAAGAAAAACAGGCGTCGAAAGGAGCTTCTCATGGTACGTCTGGCAATGGTAAATGACGCTGCTCAGTTAAAAGCCTTAAACGAGGAATTCAACGGAAAAGGCGAAGCAACTGTTGAAAGTATAGAAAAGTCCCTTACCGGAAATAAGCGGGAGCTTGTTATGATAGACGAGGAAAATGGCCAGATTACAGGTTTTCTATGTATCCAGCTAAAAAAATCATTCTGTTATATAGAATACCTCCCCGAAATCACAGAAGTGTATGTACGGCAAGCTTGTAGAAGAAAGGGAATTGCAAAAGCCATGATAACCTTTGCGGAAGAGCTGCTTCAAAATTATCCTGTTTTTGAATGCGGCCTTCTTACAGGCGAAGACAACGCGGCTGCTCAGGCCGTTTACCATAGCCTGGGATACCAGATAGATGGGGAACTGCATTTTTCAAAGAAACTGCGTCCGTAAAAACAGCCGCTTCTTGCGCAGTTTTTCTTATGGGATAAAATCAATGGCTTATAAGACTTTGTGAGGAAAACATGTTATGAACTACACAGAAATCAATTCTAAAACCATCGACCAGTGGGTGGATGGTGGCTGGGAATGGGGATGCCCCATTTCTGCGGAAGAATTCGCCGCAGTCAAAAAGGGCCGGTGGACTATGCTGCTAACCCCCACAAAACCGGTACCCAAAGCCTGGTACCCCTCCTCTCTGGCGGGAAAAAGGGTGCTGGGCCTGGCTTCCGGCGGAGGCCAGCAAATGCCCATTTTCGCCGCTTTAGGCGCGGAATGCACCGTGCTGGACTATTCCCGGCGGCAAATCGAAAGTGAAGAGCTGGTAGCCGCCCGGGAAGGCTACCGCATCCAAGCCCTGCGGGCCGATATGACAAAGCCCCTGCCCTTTGGGGCGGAAAGCTTTGACCTGATCTTTCACCCGGTATCCAACTGCTACATCGAAGACGTGCTTTCCCTTTGGAAGGAATGCTTCCGGGTGCTAAAACCCGGCGGCAGGCTGATGGCCGGGCTGGATAACGGCGTCAATTTCCTGTTCGAGGCCACCGACGAAAGCCGGGTAAAATACGCTCTGCCCTTTAACCCCCTAAAGGATCCCCGCCTGCTCCAGGACCTGGAAAAAAATAACGAGGGCGTGCAGTTTTCTCACACCCTGGAGGAGCAGATCCGCGGCCAGCTCCAAACGGGCTTTACCCTGCTGGACCTTTATGAGGACACCAACGGCAGCGGTTTTCTCCACGACCATGGCGTCCCCACCTTTTGGGCCACCCTGGCAGAAAAGCCGGAGGGCCGTTAAAACAGCCCTTTTGGCAGGCAAACATCCTCCAACGGCACCTTTTCCCAGGAAAAGAGAGGCAAAAGCTCCTGGGGACGGGCAGGCTCCGGCCGGTCCAGCAGCCCCGCGCAAAAGGCCAGCCTGCCCACAATGTCGGGCCCGGAAAGGCCCTTTTCCCTCAAGGCGTCCAGGCCAAGATCCTCGTCACGCTTAGAGAGCCTGCGCCCTTCCGGGGAAAGGAGCAGGGGCGTGTGGTAAAACTCCGGTGGGGCCAGCCCCAAAAGCCGGTACAAATAAAGCTGCCGGGGTGTGGAAGAAAGCAGATCCCTCCCCCGCACCACCTGGGTGACGCCCATGGCGCCATCGTCCCCTACCACTGCCAGCTGGTAAGCGAAAACCCCGTCGGACCGGCGCAAAATAAAATCGCCGCATTCCAAGGCGAGATTTTGAGAGACTGGCCCGTAGTGACCATCGGTAAAAGCGATTGCTTCATTGGGCACCCTCAGCCGCAGGGCAGGCTTGCGGCTGAGGGCTTTTTCTGCGATTTCCTCTTTCGAAAGGCCCCGGCAAGCCCCGGTGTAGACAGGGTCCCCGTCGGAGGCGTGGGGGGCCGAGGCGCTGTGAAGCTGAGCGCGGCTGCAAAAGCAGGGATAAACCAGGCCCTGAGCCTCCAGCTTATTCAAAAGTTCCCGGTAATAGCCGGACCGTTCTCCCTGGAAATAGGGCCCTCTGGGGCCTCCCAGGCTTCCTCCCTCCTGCCAGGTGAGCCCCAAAAACAGGAAGTCCTGCTCCAGCTGCCGGGAAAATTTTTCGGGACAGCGTTCTCGGTCCAGGTCCTCCACCCGCAGCAGGATTTCCCCGCCCTGTGCATGGGCGGAAAGCCAGGCCAACAAAGAGCAAAACAAGTTTCCAAGGTGCATCCTTCCGCTGGGGGAAGGCGCAAAACGTCCCATTACTTTTTTCCCCATAAAGGCATTCCTCTTTTCTTTTATGGGTTCGATTATACCCACCTGCCTCACCCCTGTCAACCTTTCCCCTTCCCGATTTTCCTGGCCTTTTTCGCTAAAAACAAAAAATTTGGAAGGCATCTCCAAATTTTCTATTGACTTTGTCCACCCCATCTCCTATAATTTATTCGATAGGCAAATTTTTTTAGGAGGAGTTGTCATGTCTATTAAACCTGTAAAAGTCGCTTTGATCGGAAGCGGCAACATCAGCTACACCTATTTGAACACGCTGGTCAACGGAGGCTTCCACATCGTCGATGTGGTGGGCTGTTCCGACCTTATCCCCGAGCGCAGCAAAGCCCGGGCCGAGCTTTTTGGCATTCGCCAAATGACCAACGAGGAAATTCTCAACGACCCTGAGATCGAAATTGTCATCAACACCACCCAGCTCTGGAACCACACTGCCGTAACCCGCCAGATCTTGGAAGCCGGGAAAAATGCTTATTCCGAAAAGGCCATGGGCGATACCTACGAAGGCGCCAAGGCCAACTATGACTTAGCCGCCTCCAAGGGCCTGCGTTTTGGCTGCGCCCCCGATTGCTACATGGGTTCCGCTTTCCAGACTGCCCGGAAACTTTTAGACGACGGCGCTATTGGCAAACCCTTGATCGCTCATGCCATGTGCTACCGGGGCTATTACAGCCATATGGCGGCCGATGACCCTGCCGATCCCAAAATGGGCTCCCAGGGCACCACCATCACCTATGACATGGCCGGTTATTATATGAACATTCTTGTGAATATGCTGGGTGCTGTAAACCGGGTTTCCGGTTTTACCCGCTTCTATGACGACAGAGTTTACGGGAACCCCCGCCACCCCAGGTACAAATCCCCTGTAGACGCCGAGATCGGCGGCCAGCCCCGGGGCGATTCCATGCTGTTGGGCAGCCTGGAATTTGAAAACGGCTGCTACGGAAGCCTCACCCTGTGTTCGGAAGGCTTCTTCCCGGAAACTCCCCGCATGGAGATCTTGGGCACCGAGGGTATTCTCACCCTGCCCGATCCCAATTTCTTTGGCGGCTGGGACAACCAGGTGTACCTCACCAGAGCCGGAAACGTGGATGGCAACAAAAACCAGGTCTTTAAAATGCCCCTCACCCACGGCTTTAGCGATACCGACCCCTCTGTGCCCGCTCTCAGCGGCAAAAGGGAGCCCTGCCACAACAGCTGGCGCGGCCTTGCAGTGGTGGATATGGCTTACGCCATTCGCCGCAACCGGCCCCACCGCAGCAGCCCGGAGCTGGCCCTGCACACCGTAGAGGTTCTGGATGCCATTTCCAAGTCCTGCAAAGACAACAAGGTCTACACCATGCAGTCCAGGCCTGTCCGCCCTGCTCCCCTGGAGCCCGGCTTCTTCCGTGGGGTCGGCGAAGCCGCCATCGACAATATCTGAGCTTTTATTTTCTTTCCATACCAAAAGGGTGGTACGCGGGAAACCGCGCGCCACCCTTTTGCTTTTTTTGAAATCCGGGCCCGCCAGGGGAGGTTATTTCACTGTCACCGGCAGCCCCGCCAAATACCGCCTCACCATATCCAGAGCTTGGGAAGCCGCGCAGTGGCGGTGCCACGCCCGGTTTTTGGTGCGTCCCAGGGGGCGGCGCTCTGTGACCCAAGTATTCTTCCCGTCGCTCAGAGCAATATAGATCAGCCCTACCGGCTTCGCTTCCGTGCCGCCTCCGGGCCCGGCGATCCCTGTAATGCCCAAGCCCAGGTGGGCGCCGGACCGGCGAAGAATCCCTTCTGCCATGGCCCGGGCCGTCTCCTCGCTAACCGCTCCATACTCCCGCAGGGTTTCCCCAGGCACGTCCAGCAGAGCTTCTTTGGCCTCGTTGGCATAGGTGACGCATCCCATTTGGAATACGGCGGAAGAGCCGGGGACATCGGTAATCCGCTTGGAAAGCAGGCCCCCTGTACAGGATTCTGCCGCCGCCAAAGTCTTCCCCTGTTTGGCAAGCTCCTCCACCACCAGTTGTTCCAGGGTTCCTACGTCCACACCATATACAAATTCGCCCAGCCTCTTTTTTACCTCCGCGATGACGGGAGCACACATCTCATTTGCCTGTTCCTCATTTTTCGCCTTGGCCGTCACCCGCAGGTAGCACTCCCCTTCCTTGGCGTAGGGAGCCAGAGTGGGGTTTTCCCCTTGGAGCAGGTCGTCCATCATTTGGGCCACCGGCGCTTCCCCACGGCCATAAATGTGGATGTTGTGAGATACAATTACCGATTCCTGACCTCGCTTCAAATAGGGCACCCCGTAGTTTTGCAGCATGGGCTCCAGTTCGGAAGGGGGCCCCGGAAACATCATAACCGTGCAGCCGTTTTCCGCCTGGAAGGCGCATCCCGGGGCGGTGCCGTTGTCGTTTTGCAGCACGGTGCAGCCCTCCGGCAGCCAGGCCTGCTTTTCCTGGTATTTGCTTACGGTCTTCTCGTTGAAATAGGTTCGAATCCGCTCCAGGCTTTCCTGGTGAAGCACCAGCTTTTTCCCGGCCGCCGCTGCGGTGGTCTCTTTGGTCAGGTCGTCGGCAGTAGGGCCAAGGCCTCCGGTCATAATCAAAAGGTCGCTGCGGGCAATGGCGGCCTCTACCGCAGACTTCAACCGTTGTGCGTTATCGCCCACCACCGCGGAATACCACAGGTTGATCCCCAAGCCGGAAAGCGCTTGGGCCACAATGGCCGTATCTGTATTTACCACCTGTCCCAGCAAAAGTTCTGTGCCCACCGAAATAATTTCTGCGTTCATTCCTTACTCCTTCTTTCTTCTCTCACCAATTTTGCGGCCTGCTCCCGAGCCATCTCGTAATCGTAATTTTCGATCAGGTAAGGTTTTGTAGGCCGCTGTGCCGCCGGGTCCTTGGGAGAAAGCTCTTTCTCCCAAACCTGCACGTCATAGGGCCCGCCCGGCTTTTTTAGGGCTCCCGGCTCCAACGCCTTCCGGGAAAACCCCACGGCCTGGAAAAAGGCCTCCGCCGCCGGGTTGGGCAGCGCCACCCGGGCCGTCACCTTTTTCCGGTTTCCATACTCCATGATATCTGTGATCAATGCCATTAAGGCCTTTCCAACGCCCCGACCCTGGAACTCCCCTTTTACATACAGCTGCAATTCCACGGAAAATAAATTTTCCGGTTCCCTGCGGTCCTCCTTCAGAAAACAAAACCCCGCCGGGGTGGAATCGATCTCGCACAAAATCCAGCCCAGCCCGTAGGTGTACCGGTCTATCCGCTGAATGTAGGTGGAAAGCTCCGGCAGTTCCCCCTCCGGGGCTTCCGGCCCCGGAAGATAAGGGGCATAAATTTTTAACATGGAAGGGCCATCCCATTCATTGATCCTTCTTACCGCCACTCTTCTCATCCTGTTTGGGCTTTCCCCCTTTTATCCCAATAAAAATACGGCGCGCGGGAAATCCCACACACCGTATATTATAACCCCTTACAAAGCCGGCGTAAAGACCTCTGTTACCTTTTCCCCGTTGCCAAAGGCGTTGTTATATTGCAGGATGGCGTAATCGTTCAAAAGCTGGTCGTAGGGGGTGGCCTCTTCTGTTTTGTAATAATTCCCGTCTTTGTCGATCTTCCCGTCGGCAGTGATCACCGGGAAGGTCTGGCGCACCTGTTCCAAAAACTTTATGTAATCGGGGCCCTTCACCCCAGCAGCCCTTAGCAGCAGGCCGGAAAGGTAGTTTAAGCTCACCTGCTGGATTTCCTGGCCCTCTAAGGGGTAGTTGGCCCAGAGCAGGAAGGGCACCTGCCTTTCCTGCATCACCGTTTCAAAAGAGGGGGCTTCCGCGTTTTCCCCCAACAGAAGAGAAAGGAACTCCGTTTCCAGGTTGGGCCAATGGTCCCCGAAGAACAGCACCAAAACAGGGTCTTCCTGCTGGGAAAAATAGCCCAGCAGCTCTTCCAGGGCCTGGTCGGAGCTTTTTGTGAGGCTTAAGTATTGCTCCGCCTGGGGGAACTGGCCTGCCGCCTCTTGAATTTTCACGGTGGTGGGGTAATCCTCGTCCTCATAGCCCCCGTGGTTTTGTATGGTCACGTTAAAAAGGAAAAGGGGGGAATCGCCCCGGTTTTCATATTCATAGATTATCTGGTCGTAACAGGAACTGTCACTGGTCAGGTTGTGCTCCAGCCTCCGGCTCACCGTAAAAGTGCGCACATCTAAAAATTCATCGAAGCCCAGAAAGGGGTAGGCAGTATCCCGGCTCCAAGCGGAACGCTGGCCGGGGTGAATGGCCACACAGCGGTACCCCTGGTCCTTCAAGGTGCTCACCAAGGAGGTTTGATCCTGGTCCACATACTGCTGGTAGGGCTTGCTCCCGTTGGGCAAAAAGGAAAGGCTGTTGCCTGTTAAAAATTCATATTCGCTGTTGCAGGTATTGCCGCCGTAAACCGAGGAATAGGCAGTGCCCCAAATGACTTCTCCCGATTCCTGCAGCCGGTGGAGAAAAGGCAGGTTGTCGGGAGAAAGGCTGATCCGCCCTTCCCCCACCGCAGCCAGATCGGTAAAAGATTCGTTCATCACCGCCACAATGGTGGGAGTGCCCTTGGGCGCTCCCAAGGCTTCCGGTTCCGGAAGCTCCGCGATCTCTTCCCGCAGCTCTTCCACCCGCTGGCGGGAATAGCCTTCTGGCTTATCCACCAGCAGGTATTGCACGTTGGCGAAAAATCCTGCCGTAACGCCCGTCAGGGTGGAGCTGGTCTTTTGGTTCCAAGCCCAAACGGAAATACCCAGGGAGGTGAGAATATCGCCGGAAAAAATCATGAAAAACAGCATTGCAGAAAGAACCAGGGCCCCAAACCGTTCCGTCATGCGGAACCGGCGGGTGGTGTGATATTTCCCCCGGGGGCAGACCCGGTAGCAAAAGAGGCAAAGCCACAAGTAGGCCAGCAGGGAAACCGCGATGGGCACTGTCATTTCGTAGCGGTACCCTCCCGCTACGGAAAACGCCGTGCCCACGGTTTGGATATCCCAGGGCAAAATAGGCGCGCCCCGAAATTCCGCCGTAAAATAGTTGGCAATGCCAAAGAGCAGGAAAATACCTCCGCCTACGGCGGCGGTAATCCACACCCGGCGGCAAAGGGCAAAAATCAAAGAGAAAATCATCAGGTAGCCTATGTAATTGGCAAGCAGGGTGGAGAAAGGGAAATCGGCTATTCTGGTTTCGTTGATGTTATCTACCGCGATAAAGCTCAGCAGGGGCAGTACCGGCAAAAGGAGCCAACCCACAGCGGCCCGAAGGCCATAGGGAAGGGTCACCTCCAAAAAGCAAAGCGCCGCACAGCCCAACAGCAAAAACCCGTAAAGCAGCGTATGGCCCCATTGGAAGGGCAGAGGGCTTTCCAATGGCCCCCCGAAAAACAGCTGAGGATTCAGCGCGAAAAACAAGGCCCACGCCGCCAAAAGAACCGTGCTTGCCGCTATTCTCTTCCGGGTTGCGCGAAACCTTAGCCCGAAGAGGGGCTCCGGGCCTGGATTCTGTATTTCTTCTAGCATAAACTATCGTTCCTTTTTTACTTTTAGTTCTGGTTTTGGTACCATCGCAGAATGGCCTCCGCAATTCTCGTGCTGGCCCTGCCATCCCCGTAGGGGTTTTCCGCATGGCTCATGCGGTGGTACTCCTCTTTGTCGGTGAGCAGCTCTCGGATCAGCCCATATATGGCGGCTTCTCCAGTGCCCGCCAGCTTTAGCGTGCCAGCCGCTATGCCCTCGGGCCGCTCTGTGGTATCCCGCAGCACCAAAACCGGTTTTCCCAGGGATGGCGCCTCCTCTTGAATCCCGCCGCTGTCGGTAAGGATCAGGTAGGAGCGGGCCAGCAGGTTGTGGAATTCCACCACCTCCATAGGCGGCACAAGGCGAACCCTGTCACAGCTCCCCAGCTCTTCTTCCGCCGCCTGCCTCACGAGAGGATTCAAATGCACCGGATACACCATTTTGACATCGGGGAATTCCTCGATAATCCGGCGGATGGCCCGGAACATACGGTGCATAGGCTCTCCCAAATTTTCCCGGCGGTGAGCCGTCAACACCAGCAGGCGGGAGCCCTCCGCCCAGTCCAGGAGCTCGTCCCGGTAATCTTTTTGGACCGTGGTGCTCAGCGCGTCAATGGCCGTGTTCCCCGTGACCACAATGGTTTCGTCCCGTTTCCCTTCCCGCAGCAGGTTTTCCCGGCTGAGCTGGGTAGGGGCAAAATGCAGGTCTGCCAAACAGCCCACAAACTGGCGGTTCATCTCTTCCGGGTAAGGGGAATATTTGTTGTAGGTGCGCAGCCCCGCCTCTACATGGCCCACGGCCACCCTGGCATAATAGGCAGCCAGCGCGCCCGCGAAGGTGGTGGTGGTGTCCCCATGGACCAAAATCATGTGGGGCTTTGCCTGGGCAATCACTTCTTCCAGCCCTTTCAGGACCCTGGCCGTGATGTCGGAAAGGGTCTGCCCTTGCCGCATGATGTCCAGGTCGTAATCAGGCACAATGGAAAAGGCGTTCAGCACTTGGTCCAGCATTTGCCGGTGCTGAGCCGTTACACACACCGTGCTTTCTATTTCTTCCCGCCCGGCCAGTTCTTTTACCAGGGGCGCCATTTTAATGGTTTCCGGCCGGGTGCCGAACACAGACAACACTCTTACTTTTTCCATGCCCTTGTGCTCCTTTTCCTGCTTTATAATATATGAGTACTTTCAAATTATTATCAACGAATTTCTTACGGATTCCTGTCGGTTTTAGGGGACGGAACCGGGGAAAGGCCTGTATCCACGGCACCCGGGCCCAGGTTTTTTCTTCCCCGGCCTCCTCTGCCCCGCATACAGGCCTTCCTCATTTTTTGGTACATTCCCGCTTTACCTGGCCCAGGAACTTGACATTGTTCCGGTAAAACCTGCCCAGCCGGGAGGGCTCCCGCAAAATGCGGTACAGCCATTCCGTATTGGTTTTTACAAAAAGGGCCGGGGCCCGCCGTTTGGCGCCGCTGAGCACGTCGAAGGAGCCGCCTACGCCTACGAAAACCCCCTTCTGGAACTTTTCCAGGTGCCGGGCAATCAAAAGCTCCTGAGCGGGGACGCCCAGGGCCACCAGCACCAGATCCGGCTCCACCCTTCGAATCCCCTCAAAATCCCGGTCCTTATCCTGGCTGTAGCCGTTTTGGTACCGCACCTGGGCCTTTGGAAACTCCTTTTTCAGCTTTTGGGCCAAAGCGCAAACCACTTCTTCCTTTGCTCCCAGCAAATAGATAGATTTCCCCTTTTCCCCCGCTGTTTTCAGCAGATGCTCCGCCAGGTCCACCCCCGTGATCCGCTGGGTGGCCCCAATCCCACATTCCTGCATGGCCCGTACCACACTGATGCCATCCGGCACAATGGTGGCCTCGCCAGAAGCCAACACCCGGTGGATCTCCTGGTTTCGCTGGGCGTGCATGAGAATTTCCGGGTTCGCCGTAATCACAAACATCCGCTCCCCGGAAAGCAAGGCATGGTCTGCCTTTTGGAAAAACTCCTGCTGCGTGCCGGAAAAAACCAGCTCCAGGTACTGCTTAATTCCCGCCATGATTTTCCCCTTCCTTTTCTACCCTTTGTTCCCTGCGTTCTTCCTGCCGGTCTTCATCGAAATTATACAACTCTTCCACTCCAAAAGCCTCGGTGCTCTCGGAAGCCTTTAAAAACACCGTAAAGGTTTGAAAAATCAGCTTCAGGTCCTGCCAAATGCTGTAGTTTTCAATATACATCAAGTCCATGACAAGCTTGTCCTTTGGGGAAGTATTGTACTTGCCGCCAATTTGCGCCAAGCCTGTCAAACCGGCCTTTACCCGCAGGCGGTAACGGAATTCCGGCAGCTCGCCCGTATATTTCTCCACATTTTCCAGCATCTCCGGCCTGGGCCCCACCACGGTCATGTCGCCCTTTAAAATGTTGAGCATCTGGGGCAGCTCGTCAATGCGGAACTTTCTCAGCCACTTTCCCACCTTGGTAATACGGTCGTCATCCGCTGTCACCGATTTGTGAATGGAGTTTTCCTCCTTCATGGTGCGGAACTTGTAAACCTCAAAGATGCGGCCGTATTTTGTCAGGCGCTTCTGCTTATAAAAGACCTTTCCCCCATCCTCCAGCTTAATGGCGATGGCGCAGCCCAGCATGATGGGACTTGTGATCACCAGGGCCAGCAGGGAAATGGAAATATCCATCAGCCGTTTGACCACCCGCTGTTCAAAGGTCAGGTCCTTGGCCGTATACATCACCAGGGACTTGTCGTCCAGCGTGATATATTTTGCCCCCTGGGAAACCACATCCCGCATTTCAAAATTGTAATAGATATTTTTCTGCTTCTGGTAACAAAAGTTGATCAGGTCCGTCCTGGGCTGGTCCGGCACATCGTAGAGGAACACCGTGTCATTCCGCTCTATGACATCCAGCACGTTTTTGGCGTCATAGCGTATGATCTCAATAATCTCATACTGCTTCCGGTACCGCTGGATCTTGGGGATCAAATGGCCCAGGCTCTGGCGGGAAGAAGAGATCACACAGCATTTTTCCGGAGGCTCCAAGGAAAAATAAATATAATTCCCGAAATAGGCGAAAAAGATGATCACCAAAATTTGCAGGACAATCACAAGCAGCAGCAAATGAGGCGTCTCATAAACAAAATGGGCGTTGTTCTTTTCGCTGGTATTCATAATGGAAAGCTGCAAATGGGTCACCAGATCGGTCATCACGGTAGCCAGTCCCATGGAATGGACAATGGGCTTGCTCTTTTGGGTGCCGATGGCATAGCCGCCGTAAACCGACATCAGCGCGATGCCCAGCACCACAAAGGTTACCATGGTAACACCGGTGGTACGGGAAGGGTTAAAGAGCCATGGGTTGTGAATAGAGAAAATACCAAAAAATATACCGAACAAAGCGGCGAAAAGGCAGATCTTCAAAACGAAAACAATGGTCCTCTTCAGCTTTTTTATCATGTGCATAAGGAAGCCTCACCTCGGTGAAAGGGTCGTAAGGAGTCGTCGATTCCCATAATAGATGGTATTATAGCACACCTGACATAAAAATGCAAAATATTCGGTTATGATGGAAAAAGGGCGCCGGCGAAATTTTGCCGGCACCCTTAGTTTGGCCTCTTCTGCTAGGAAATTATTCGAAATCCGCCGCCGCTTTTTTCAGCATTTCTATGATTTCAATATGCTGGGGGCAATGGGCCTCGCAGGCGCCGCACTGGATGCAGTCGGAGGCCTTCCCGCCCTCCTTCACGGCGTTTTCGTAAGAACGCTTGGCCCCGTCTATGTTGTTGTATAAGGTGTACTGGTTCTTCGCCGCAAAAATTTCGGGAATATTGATCTTCTGGGGGCAGCCGTCCACGCAGTACTTGCACTTTGTGCAGGGAATGGTGGGTAAGGTGCGAAGAATTTCCACCGCTTTCCCTACAGTTTCCCGCTCCTCTCCGGTAAGGGGCTGGAAGTGCTCCATGTAGGAAACGTTGTCGTCCAGCTGGGCCTCATTAGACATGCCGCTGAGCACGGTAATAACTCCCTCCAAGGAGGCGCAATAGCGCACTGCCCAGGAAGGCACCGACATTTCGGGCTCGGCAGCCTTGAACAGTTCCTGGATCTGGGGCGGCATGGTGGCCAAAGACCCGCCCTTTACCGGCTCCATGATAATAACCGGCACGTTGTGCTTCCTGGCTGTCTCGTAGCATTTCCGGGACTGGACGTTTTCGTCTTCCCAGTCGGCATAGTTAATTTGAAGCTGCACAAATTCCATTTCCGGGTGAGCGGAAAGAATCTCATCCAGCACCTCGGCGCTGTCATGGAAGGAAAAGCCAATGTGCTTGGCCCGTCCCTGAGTTTTCAGCTGCTTCATAAAGTCCCAGGCCTTCAACTCGTCGGCCTTTTGCACCTTGGTCTTGTCCATGGCATGCAAAAGGTAAAAATCGTAATAGGAAAGGCCTGCCCGGTCCAAGGAGGTTTGGAAAATGGTCTCCATTTCCTCCGGGCCCTTCAGGTCCCAAATGGGCAGCTTGGTGGCGCACTGGAAGCTTTCCCGGGGGTAACGGTCTACCACCGCTTCCTTCAAAGCCACCTCCGACTTCCCGCCAATATAGACATAGGCCGTGTCAAAATAGGTAAAGCCCTTGCTCATAAAGGTATCCACCATTTTCTTCGTCTGCTCTATGTCGATCTCTTCCCCATTCATGGGCAGGCGCATCAGCCCAAAGCCCAGCTTTTTGATGTCTTCTCCTAAATAGCTCATTGGTTTTTCCTCCCCGAAAATATACTTGTAAAGTCATTATACCTGTTAAAGTGCACTTTAAGTCAACTGTTTTCTCCCGGAGGACGGTCTTATTTTTTAATATAGGCAAACCCCACGGCGCCGGGGCCAGTGTGAGTTCCCACAATGCTGCCGATGTCCTGCCTATAAACTTCCCGCTTTTTCAAAACGTCCTCGAAATACTCCAAAAAGCTGTCCCGGGTTTCTGGTACATTGGCATGGCCAACAGAAACACCGTAATCGGAAGAAATCTCGTTTTTCTCTACCAGGCCCCGAATGGTTTTAAAGGCAGCCTTCTTTCCTCGGGCCTTGCCCACCACCTCCACCAGGCCGTCCTTCAAGGTGATAATGGGACAAATGCCTAAAATGGTGGCAAAGAGCGCGCTGGTGGCGGAAAGCCTTCCGCCCATTTTCAAATATTTCAAGTCGTCGATGAGGGCCCAAAGCCGCACCCGGGGCACCAGTTCCTTGATGTCCCGGACAATTTCCCGGGCGCCAAGGCCCCTGTCTCTCATCTTAACCGCCTCTTCCACCAAAAGCCCTAAGGCGAAGGTGACGTTTTCCGTATCGAACAGGTAAATGTTATCTGCTCCCAAAATATCTCTGGCCACAGTGGCCGATTGCAGCGTCCCGCTCATTTTGGCGGAAATAAACAGACACACCACCTCGTCGCCGCTTTCCTGATAGGCCCGGAATATCTTTTCAAAATAGGCGGGGGTGATCTGGGCGGTTTTGGGGAGCTCGGAAGCCGCAGCCAGCTTTTCGTAGAACTCTCCGTTGGTGATGTCCAAATTAGCCCGGTAGCTCTCTTCTCCGAAATTCACGGTAATGGGAAGCATTTCCACGCCCAATTCCTCACAGCGGGCAAGGCTTAAATCACAGGAACTGTCTGTCAAGATCTTTACCATAATGGCTGGTTCCTTTCTGAAAAATTTTCCTCACTGGAAATTTTTGAATTTCTCTCACAGCGTTATTTTAGCACAAGCCCGCTTACTTGGTCAATATTCCGTTTTTCCCAACCCCTTCAGGCGTTCTTTTGGTCCCGCTCCGCGTCCAGCCGGCGGTTCCGGAAATAGAGGCCCAGGTCTATAGAAACCATAATGAGGTTCAGCACGTAAAACACAAACACATAGGTGAGGCCCTTGTCCGAGATTAGCTTGCTGACAATGCCGCAGACATAGCCAACCAGAATCAGCAGCGTAAAGGCCACACTCCTTCCCTTGGCGGTTTTTGAACGCAAAGACTTCACAATATTCATGGGCCAGGATATTCCAAAGGCCACCACCATTAACATTTCAAAGAATTCCGACATCCTTTTCTCCTTTCTCCCGTAAAACCCGTTATTCCTCCAGCAAGACCGGGATTCCCTTTTCCCTGGTCTTTTTCATATCGATCAGCCTTTGGTTTTCGCTGCCCCGAAAGGTCAGCTCCAAATTTTTTTTGGCTTCCAGGAAGGGACCGTCAATGAGCAGGTCGGTCTCCTCCAAAAGGGCCAAAACCGCAGGATCTTCCTTTTCCAGCAGCTGTTCATAGGTCCAGCCGGTAAACACCGTCACATCCTTCCCCATGCCATGGACCAACCTTGCCAACTCCGTCAAAGGCTCCGGCTGGCAAAATGGTTCTCCCCCACTAAAGGTGATTCCTTTCAGCAAGGGATTTTTTTGGAATTCTCGGAACAGCTCTTCCACCGTGACCCATCGCCCCCCTTCAAAATCGTGGGTCTGGGGGTTATGGCATCCGGGACATCCATGGGGACAACCCTGGGTAAACACCGTATAACGAATTCCCTTCCCGTCTACAATAGATTCCGCCACAATACCGGAAATTTTTAGATTCATCACAATCTCTCCTTTTTAGGGCAAAAAGGCCGCTGCAAAATAAAGAATTTTACAGCGGCCCTTTTTTACAATGTAAACTTTTTTCCGGAAAACCCCTCCGGATCTGTGAGCAGAAAGGTCAGCGGCGTCAAGGTAATATACCCTTCCTCCAAACATCCCACATCGGTGTCTTCGTCATATTTTTCCAAAAAGGACCCGCTGTCCAGCCAATAGTAGGTTCCCCCCAAGGGGGCTTCCCGCCGCTCGTAGCGATCGCGCCACCGGGCCTTCGACCCCTGAGCCGTCCACACTACCCCTTTCATCTCTTCGGGGGGAAGGGCCGGAATATTGACATTCAACACCTTTTGGATATCCCTTCCCACATCCAGCTGTGCCAAAAGGGAAAGGAAGCAGGCTGTCACCGCTTTTTCATCTGCCTCCGAAGGCGCGGAAAGGGCAATGGCCTTATAGCCCAGCATGGCCGCTTCCAGCGCGGCGGAAACCGTACCGGAATACAGAATATCCAAAGAAAGGTTCGTGCCCCGGTTGGGGCCGGAGATCACCAAGTCCACCTGGCCCCGGGTGAAGGCATAAAGCCCCAGGCGGGTACAATCTGCCGGTGTGCCGGCCACCCCGTAGGCCTGGACCTTTGGGCCCAGGTCAAATTCCTGCACCAGCAAGGGCGTCCGCATGGTAATGCCGTGGCCTACGGCGCTTTGTTCCCGGTCTGGTGCCGCCACAGTCACCTGGTGGTTTTCCGCCAGTCCCGCCGCCAGCTCCCGAAGGCCGGGAGAATGAACCCCGTCGTCGTTGACAAGTAATATCCTCATCCCTCAATGGCTCAGCGTATGCTTTACCCGGTCCTGCTCCTCGGCCCGTTTGGCGTTGTTCCAGCGGTCGATGGTGCCCACCAGGTAACCGGTGATGCGGCGGATCCGCTCAAAATCCCGGCCTTCGCCAATTAAAATTTCCTGCTCTTTTTTACTGGGTTTTCTGGTTCCTTTTTTTACAGCGGCTTTTGTCATGGTAAGTTCCTCCTTTATTTCCGGTTTTAAATTTTCTTTATTTTCAATGAATCATGCAGGAATAGTCCGGCACGTCATGGTATTTTTTCCGCAGCTCCTGGAGCTTGGAAAGGGGCACACCCTCTCCCGCATGTCTCCCGCACCTTGGACACACCTCTCCAATAATCCCATTATACCCGCAAACAGGGTCCCTGTCTACCGGATGATTTACAGAACCATACCCAATCCCTTCCTCTTTCATGCAGCGGATAATGCTCTCGAAGGCGTCGATATTCTTGCACACGTCCCCATCCAGCTCCACATAGCTGATATGCCCGGCGTTGGTAAGGGCATGGAAGGGCGCCTCTTTTTTAATTTTCTCAAAGGCGCCGATAGGGTAGTACACCGGCACATGGAAGGAGTTGGTGTAATATTCCCGGTCGGTAACGCCGGGGATCTCCCCGTATTTCTTTTTGTCTATGCGTACAAACCGGCCGGAAAGCCCTTCGGCGGGAGTGGCCAGCAGGGTGAAGTTCAGGCTGTGCTCTTTAGAAAGCGCATCCATGCGCTTTCTCATATAGGTGATGATCTCCAAGCCCAGGTCATAGCTTTCCTGGCTTTCTCCATGATGCTTGCCGGTGAGTGCCTTTAAGGTTTCCGCCAGGCCAATAAAGCCAATGGAAAGGGTACCGTGCTTTAACACCTCTGCCACGGAGTCATTCCGGTCCAGTTTTTCGGAATCGATCCACACCCCCTGGCCCATGAGGAAGGGGTAATTGTAGGCCTTTTTGCTGCACTGAATTTTAAAGCGGTGCAAAAGCTGCTCTACACAAAGGTCTATGCGTTGGTCCAAAATCTCGTAGAACTTCTTGATATCCCCCTTGGCCTCAATGCCAATACGGGGCAGGTTGATGGAAGTGAAGCTCAGGTTCCCCCTGCCGCAGGTCACTTCCCGCTTGGGGTCATGGACATTCCCCATCACCCGGGTGCGGCAACCCATATAGGCCACTTCTGTGTCGTAATCGCCGGGCTTATAGTATTTCAGGTTAAAGGGAGCGTCGATAAAGCTGAAATTTGGGAACAGCCTCTTGGCCGAAACCCGCATGGCCAGCTTGAACAAATCGTAGTTCGGGTCCTCCTCCGTGTAATTAACCCCTTCCTTTACCTTGAAGATCTGCACCGGGAAAATGGGGGTTTCCCCGTCGCCCAAGCCGGCCTCGGTGGCCAAAAGCAGGTTGCGGATCACCATGCGGCCCTGGGGAGAGGTGTCGGTGCCGTAATTCAAAGAGGAAAAGGGAACCTGGGCCCCGGCCCGGGAATTCATGGTATTCAGGTTGTGCACCAGGGCTTCCATGGCCTGTTTTGTGGCCTCGTCGGTTTCCCGCCAGGCCGTGTCTTGGGCATAGCGGCAGGCATCCGCCGCCTCTTCCCAGGTGATCTCCTCGTAGCCGTTTTCCCTTTGGTGCCGAGGCAGGTATTCCTCGAGCCCGGCGCTATATTCCTCCACCCGGTCCATGGTCACCTTTTCCCCCAGGGCTTCCCTGGCGGAAGAAACCATGGCCTCCGCGTCGTCGTAAGGCATGGCTTTGAAAATCCTAAAAAACTCAATGAGAGCCTTGAAATATTCCTTCCGGTAGGTCTTGTCCACTCCTTCGGCCATAGCATAATCGAAAATGGGGACACTCTGCCCCCCGTGCATTTCGTTCTGGTTGGCCTGAATGGCAATGCAGGCCAGGGCCGCGTAGCTGCGAATGTCCTGGGGCTCCCGCAAATACCCATGGCCGGTAGAAAACCCGCCGTGGAAAAGCTTTAACAGGTCGATCTGGCAGCAAGTTTCTGTAAGGGTGTAAAAATCTTTATCGTGAATGTGGATATCGCCATCCCCGTGGGCCTTGGCAATGTGGGCGGGAATCACATATTTGTCGTAAAAGCTTTTGGCGCCCTCGGAGCCGTATTTCAGCATGGTCCCCATGGCGGTATCGGCATTGATGTTGGCGTTTTCCCGTTTCAGGTCCACGTCTTCCGCCGCCACAAAGGTCAGCGCAGAATAAATTTTCACCAGCTCGTCATCCATTTCCCGGATCTTCTGGTGCTCGGCCCGGTAAAGGATGTAGGCCTTGGCGGTTTTCGCATAGTCCTCCTGGATGAGCTTTTCTTCCACAATGTCCTGAATCTGCTCTACAGTGGGGACCTTTTTTAAAGTCTCCAGCTGAGCTACCACTTCCCCGGTGAGCCGGTCCAATTCCTCGTCGCTGAACCGTTCGGTGGCGATTCTCACATTGGCTTTAAAAATAGCGGCCCTGATTTTTGACGGGTCAAAAGATACTTTTTCCCCGCTCCTTTTCACGATACTTTTTAGCATATATCTTTCCTTTCTTCTTGCTGTGCTTCCCGTTTACAGGCTGCCAAGGCCCGGCTGCCCCGACTCCTGTGTCCTCCGGAAATTTCCATATCTATCCTTTCCCCAAAAGGGAGAGCGCTTCCTATTATAAGCTTTTTCCCAGAAGCTGTCAACACTATATATGGTGTTTTTTAGCGCAACTTTAATACAAATAACGCAAAATATACGCGTTTCCCCATGGTTTCACAACCCGGGGAAACGCATTTTTTCCACAAGTTTTCTGGGATTTTTAGGCCTCTTCGCAATGTTCCACGACTTGGATCCCCAATTCCTTTAACTGCTCCGGCCGCACGGCGGAGGGGGCGTCCATCATCACATCCTGAGCGTTCTGGTTCATCGGGAAGGTGATCACTTCCCGAATGTAGCTCTCCCCGGTCAAGAGCATCACCAGCCGGTCTATGCCGGGAGCCGCGCCGGCATGAGGGGGCGCCCCGTAACAAAAGGCGTTGTACATGGCCGGGAACTTGCTTCGCACGTCTTCCTCCGTGAGGCCCACCAGTTCAAAGGCCTTCACCATGATTTCGGGGTTGTAATTGCGTTCCGCACCGGAAGCCAGCTCAAAGCCGTTGCACACCAGGTCGTACTGGTGTGCCCGCAGGTCCAGCGGGTCCGCCTCTCCCCGTTCGATCTTTAAAAGCGATTCCATCCCGCCGTGGGGCATGGAGAAGGGGTTGTGGCCAAATTCCAGCTGGCCGCTTTCCTCGCCGATCTCAAACATGGGGAAATCTACAATCCAGCAAAGCTCGTACCGGTTTTCGTCTATGTGGTTGGGGCAGGCGGCGCCCAACAGCTTCCGGGCCACCCCGGCGGTCTTCTGGGCTACGGCTTTGGGACCGGCCGCCAGCATGACCAGGGAATTGGGCCCCAGCCCCAGCGCTTCCGTCACCCGGGCGGCCAAGCCTTCTTCGGCGTTGAGGAACTTGGCGATGCCTCCGGCAATCTCCCCTTTTTCGTCCATCTTGAACCAATAGGCCTTCTGGGCGGTCTGCACCTCCACCTCTGTACAAATCTTATCCACCGCTTTCCTGGCCAGGGTGCATTCGCTTACCGGCACAGCCTTGACCACGGCATTTTCAAAGGGACCGAAGCCGCATCCGGAGAGGAGCTCCGTCACATCCTGAATGCGCAGGTCTATCCGCAGGTCCGGCTTATCGCTGCCGAACTCCTCCATGGCCTGCAAATAGGGGATGCGGGTAAAGGGGGCTTTGGAAACCTCCCCGTACTTGCCGAACTGGGAAAAAATGGGGGGCAAAACCTGCTCCAGCACCTCAAACACATCTTCCTGGGTAGCAAAGGCCATTTCCATATCCAGATGGTAAAATTCCCCCGGGGAGCGGTCACCCCGGGCGTCTTCATCCCGGAAGCAGGGCGCAATTTGGAAGTACCTGTCGAAGCCGGAGGCCATGAGCAGCTGCTTGAACTGCTGGGGCGCCTGGGGCAGGGCATAGAACTTTCCCGGATGCTTCCGGGAGGGGACCAGGTAATCTCTGGCACCCTCGGGAGAAGAGGCCGTGAGAATAGGGGTGGTGATCTCCAGGAAATCCAAATTCTCCATGGCCCGGCGCAAAGCGGAAACCACCTTGCTCCGAAGCACGATATTCCCCTTGACCTGGGGGTTCCGCAGGTCAAGATACCGGTACCTCAAGCGCTGGGATTCATCTGCATCCCGGGAATAGTTGATCTCAAAGGGCAGCTCGTTATATTGGCAGCGGCCCAAAAGCTTGATTTCGGTGGGGGCAATCTCAATATCGCCGGTAGGAAGCTTGGGGTTTTTGCTGGTTCTCTCCCGCACCACCCCCGTGACAGAAATGGTAGATTCCTTGTTGAGGGGCTTTACAATGCCCACCATCTCTTCTGTTTCCAGTACCACCTGGGTGGTGCCGTAAAAATCCCGCAGGACCAAAAAGGCAAAATTGCTGCCCACCTCCCGCACATTTTCCATCCATCCTGTTAGGGTCACTGTTTCCCCCACGTTTTCCAGCCGCAGCTGGCCGCAGGTATGAGTCCTGGATTGGACCATGCCGATCTCCTTCTTTCTTTTGTTGATAAGTTCAAATAGGGCCTTGGAAAAGCCCGTAAATATATTTTTTCTCCCTTAAAAAGACAAGTCTTCCTGGGCCGTACAGGCGGCAATATATTCGTCTACGAAGCTTTCCCCCAGGGAAAGCTTTCTCTTCTCTCCGGTCTCCATATTTTTCAGCTCTGCCTTTCCCGCCTCCAGCTCGTTTTCTCCCAGCACCATGGTGTAGCGGGCTCCTATTTTATTGGCATATTTCATTTGAGCCTTTAAGCCCCTTGCGCACAGGTCACAGTCTGCCGGGACCCCGCATCCATGCAGTTTATCTGCCAGCCGAAAGGCCAGCCTTTGAGCCTTCTCCCCCATAGAGGCAAAATATACCTCGCAGCGGTTTTGGGGCGGGAACTCCGTGTTCTGAGCCTCCAACGCCATCAGGATCCGGTCCAGCCCCAGGCCGAAGCCCAGGCCAGGGGTGGGCTTCCCGCCCATCTCTTCCACCAGGCCGTCGTATCTTCCGCCGCCGCCCAGGGCAAATCCCAGGCTTTTGGAGGGGAACTCGAAGACAGTGCGGGTGTAGTAATCCAGCCCTCGCACCAGGCCGGGGTCAATCTCAAAGGCGATACCCAAATCGGAAAGGCATTCCTGCACCCGGGCAAAATGGTTCCGGCAGTCTTCGCAAAGATACTCCGTAATTTTGGGAGCGCCTTTTGCCAGCTCCTGGCATACCGGACTTTTGCAGTCCAAAATGCGCATGGGATTCCGCTCCAGCCGGGAAAGGCAGGTCTCGCAAAGCTGGTCTTTCCGGGCAGAGAAATATTCCTTCAAAGCCCTGTGGTACTCCTTGCGGCATTCCGGGCAGCCAATGGAATTGAGCTGAAGCCCCACGTCATTCAGGCCCAGCCTGCGAAAGGCAGAAAGGGCCAGGGCGATCACCTGGGCGTCTGCCACCGGCTCCGCCGCGCCGAACATTTCCACCCCAAACTGGTGCAGCTCCCTCAGCCTGCCGGCCTGGGGCTTTTCATACCGGTAGCAAGAGGTGAGATAATAGAGCTTTACCGGGTAACCATTGTTGTAAAGGCCGTTTTCCAGCATGGCCCGTACCGCGCCCGCAGTGCCTTCCGGCCGCAGGGTAATGGACCGCCCGCCTTTATCTTCAAAGGTATACATCTGCTTTTCCACCACATCGGTGGTATCGCCTACCCCTCTTAAAAAAAGCTCGGTATGTTCAAATACCGGGGTGCGTATTTCAGAAAAGCCATTCAGCTCCGCCTCATTCTTGAAGACCCCTTCTACCAACTGCCATTTTTCCGATGCCCCGGGAACCAGGTCTACCGTCCCCTTGGGCGCTTTTGTGATAAGTTCCATTGCAATCACCGCTTTCCTTTCTGTAAAAACCTTTCCCTTCTCAAAATTACCGTTAAAAATTCACCTTCCACTTCCCAGCGTACCTGTTTCCCGGAGCCGCCGTTCATACTTTGCCAGGGCTTTTTCCAGCGCCTCACGGGCATTCAGCTTTAGACTATCGCACAGACAAAGAAAAGAAAACATACAGTCCCCCAGCTCCTCTTCCAGCTCGGCTGTTACCGTAACGGGCTTCTTCCCGTATTCGGAAGCTTTTAAAAGCTCCTTGGAAAGCTCTCCAAGTTCAGAAGTCAAGTCTAAAAAGCGTGTCCGAGGCTCTGTTTCCAACCCATGGGCACAAACAAATTCGGCTACCGCCGCCTGCCCTTCCTTCACAGTATCACCGCCCCTCCTTCCCAGCCAATAAAAAAACCTCCTCCCTGCCGGTAAAAGACCGTACAAGGGACGAAGGTTTTCTCCGTGGTGCCACCCTAATTTAAAGGCAGGAGCCCTGCCTTCCTTTTTGATTCTGTTTTGACTGCGGGCGTCCTTCCTCCGCCTTTCACAAAAGGGGCTTGCAGCGCCTACCGGCGTCCCTTCTCTCTGCTGTGAGGCCACGGAGTACTAATCCCGGTCTTCGTCAAGTCGCTGTCTAAAATCATACCGTCTCAAAGGCCGTTTGTCAAGATAGAAAACGTCTTTTCCAACAGCCGGGCACAGAAAGCGCAACGTCAGTTGCGCACCAAATCCCGCCAATCCAAATCTCCCCGCTCCAAACCGTGGATGAGCACCTCTGCCGTAGCAATGTTGGTGGCCACCGGAATATTGTGCATGTCACAAATGCGAAGCAGGTTCATGTCGTTGGGCTCGTTGGGCTTGGGCGTCAACGGATCCCGGAAAAACAACAGCAGATCGATCTCGTTAAAGGCAATCCGCGCGGAAATTTGTTGGTCACCGCCTTGAGGGCCGCTTAAAAATTGCTGGATCTTCAGCCCGGTAGCTTCCGACACCATTTTTCCCGTCGTCCCTGTGCCGCACAAACTGTGACGGCTCAAAATTCCACAATAGGCAATACAAAACTGGACCATCAATTCTTTTTTCGCATCATGAGCAGTAATCGCAATGTTCATAGCTACAATCCTCCTTACAATTTTTTTCTATCGGCTTTTAAACATATCTTCTCCCCAGAACTGTCTTGCGGAAAAAACATGAATTTTCCCAAAATGAATCTTCCGGCGCCAGGCTCTCAAAAGTCGAGCCTCTAAAGGGCAATGGGCACCGACGCGCCCTCCAGCCTTTCGGCGATCCGCGCCAGCGCCATCATACCCGAAGACCGTTCCGGAGCTTTTTTTCCTTTTAAAAAAGCGGCTGCCAAAGAAAAGTCTTCCGGGACCACGCCAAACAGCTGTACGCCGGAGGCATCGATCACACTGTCCAAGTCACTATAGACACCTGTTTCCCAAAAAAAGTCCCCATTAAACCGGTTGATCACCAGACGGGGCTCCAATACAGAAATTTCCTCCAAAAGGCCCTTTACCGCATTGGCGCTGCGCACGCAAACCGGGTCCGGGCTGCAGATCACCAGGGCGCGATCCGCCCCATAGGCCGCCGAGCGAAAGCCGTCGCCCACGCCTGCCGGGGAATCCAGCAATACATAATCGTAATACCGTTTTAAAAGCTCTGCCAGCCGCCGCATCACCTGGGGGCTGGCCATGCGCTCCCCGGAGGAAGGAGCCGGCAAAAGGTACAGTCCCGTAGCCTCCGCGCAGGGGTAAATGGCGTCTGCCGGGGCGGCGCGCCCCTCTACCACGTCGGCAAGGTCAAACACCAGGCTTTCTTCCACGCCCGTCATCCGGTCCAGGCTGCGCAGGCCTGCGTCACAATCTACCAGCAGGACTCTTCTGCCCTTTTGCGCCAAAGCGCGCCCTAAGCCCACCGACACGGTAGATTTTCCCACCCCGCCTTTTCCGGACGTAATCACTGTTGAAACTCCCATAAAAACTACCTCAATTATCATCTTAACACAGAAAGGGCAAGTTGTCAAAAACAAATACTAATTATTTGTTTTTTTGTAGCATATCTCTATTTTTTATAACATATATTTGTTATTCTTTTCGAGAAATATAACGGTTTTCGCCGTTCCAATAGGGGAAGTCGATCACACTGCTGCTTTCCGAGGCTCCGCCGCTGTTTTCCGGGGAAGGGCTTTCCGTGGGAGCGGGCGTGGCATCACCTGTAAAAGGCGTGTCGGGAATGCCTTCATCTCTGCCGCCGGAGGGTTCCGAGGACAGGCCAGCTTCCGGCAAAGTCCCATCCTCTGTGCCGGAAGAAGTACCGGCGCTTTCCTGGCGGTCCTCTTCTTCATCCAGCTCCTCCTTGGTCTTTACCACCTGCCATTCCCGGTCTATTTTGTCGCCGTCGCTGTTGTAGCGGTTCCCTTCCGTGTCCCAGGTGGCAAGGCCAAAATACTGGTCAAAAATATCCTTAGCCACCCGCTGGGCATAGTCCCCTTTATAGCCCCGTTCCAGAACTACGGCCACCGCAATCTGGGGGTCCTCGATGGGCGCGTAGGCGATGAAGGTCAGGTTGGGCTCTATGGCGGCGTCCACACCGGAATCGAGCTCGGCAGTGCCAGTTTTCGCCGCCACACCGTAGGGGTAATCTCCAAAAACGCCATAGGCGGTACCGGCGGGACTGGCCGCCACCTGGCGCATGGCTTCTTGGACCACGGAGAGCACGTCCCCGGAAAGCCCTGCGTCGGAAAGCACCTCCGGCTCATAGCGCCTCAGAACTTCATCCCGGGTATAATTGGTGACGTGATCCAAAAAATGGGTGCGCATCCGCACGCCCCCGTTGGCGATGGTGGCACAATAGGTGGCCAGCTGTATGGGAGTAAAGGCATTGTCGCACTGGCCAATGGCCGTCTGGGGGGTCAAACCGTCCGTCCAGGGTGCTTGGTGGGACTCCTCGTATTCCTGGGGGCTTGACATGGTGCCCAAAGCTTCCGGCAGTTCGATCCCGGTGGCTGTCCCCAAAGCAAAATATTCCGCGTAGGCGTCCATTCGGCGAATGGTTAAATTCATACCCACATCGCAAAAATAGGCGTTGCAGGAGCCCGCCATGGCCGAATAAATATTGGCGTACCCGTGCTCCCCGGTGCAGGCCAGGGTCAGGTCGGCGTACCGGTAGCTCATATCACAGTTGTAAGGGGTGCTGTCCGCAGTGACAATCCCCTCCTGCAGGGCTGCCAAGGCCACCATAGGCTTGAACACAGAACCGGGCGTATACACGCCCTCCAGGGCCCGGTTGTTCAGGGGCTTTGTGTCCTCATCGTTAAGCAGCTGGAGCTTATAGGCGTCGTCCTCCATATACTTGTTCAAATCATATCCCGGGTAGGAGGCACAGGCCAACACGCCAAAATTTTTTACATCCAGCACCACCGCAGCCCCTGCCTTACAATCCTTGGCCTTCTTATACCCGCTGTTGGCCTTGATATTTTCCTCCAGGGAAAACATGGCGGCCCTTTGGAGGTCCGTGTCCAAGGTGGTGTGTATGGTGTGTCCCTCCTCGGCGCTTTCTGTCACCGTAATGCTCCGCAGCTCTCCGGCTTCGTCCAGGAGAATGCTCTTTTTCCCCCGCTTTCCCCGCAATTCCGATTCAAAAGCCAGCTCCATGCCGCTGCGGCCCATCTCGTCTGTCCACCGGTAGCCCGCAGGGTTGGTCTCGCTGTCGTAGGCGGTGCCGTTTTCCTCCGCGGCAGCGTACTGAGTATCGGTAATCATGCCCAGTTCCCCTACCACATGGGCTGCCAGCATGCTTTCGTCTCCGTAATACCGGGCCACCGAAACACGGCCCTCTATGCCCGGGAACTCCCCTTGGCGTTCCCGGAAAACACCGATGGTTTCTGCCGATACATCCCGGGCAATCACATAGGGGTTCGTCCTGGAATAGCCGTCCTTGGTCATGGAATAACGCACCGAGGCCATGACCCGGGTATCTTCGCTGGAATAGCCAAAACAGTTATATTCCTCAATCAGCGCCGCCATGCAGTCCTCTGCCGTGGCATATTCCGCCAGGCTCAGGTCCTCCTTCAGGGACGCGATGGCGCCTTCCCGGTTTTCGGAAAACACGTAGCCCCCCTCTTCATCCACTTCAATAGGCAGGATATCCCTCCATTTTTCTCCCCGCTCTTCCAGGAGGGAAACCACCCGGACAATGGTGGTGTTGCGTTCGGAATAAACCATTTTCAGGGCATCGTATATCAAATCGTAGGAGGTGCGGTTACCCGCCAGCTCCACCCCGTTTTTATCTAAAATTTCCCCTCTGGCCGGTGTGATCTCCATGGAATCCATATTATTCCTCATGGATTCTTCCCGGAATTCCTGGCCCCGCACGATCTGCCAGTCCACCAGCCGCAGAATATAAAGGGAAAATACCGCCAGCAAAGCCAGTACGCACGCCGTCTCCCGCCCTATTTTAGGCAGCTTCGGCAAGAAAGGCAACTTCATTTTATCCTCCATTCCTTTTTCTTGTTCCCCACAGCCCAAAGGGCAGCTTAGGCTACTCCTGCTGCTTTAACGCCTGATAAAGGGCCTTGTTCAGCAGGAAGGTAAGAGGGAAAAACAACAGGGTATAAAAATACTCCGGCAAATACCGGTGTAAAACGGCGTATCCCGGCATGGAATAACCGGGAAAATAGTACAGGAACAGCCAAATGGACGCCACTACCACTGCCGTAGTCCAAAGACCGGTAATCATAGCGGTGACGAAATTCACCTGGAGGTACACCTTCACGATGGTGCTCACAAAGAAGCAAAGCACCGCCAGAATCAGGGCGTGAAAGCCCATTGGGCAGGAAAAGCCGAAATCCAAAAACAGCCCTCCCAGCACGCCAAAGGCCATAGCCGTCAGCTCCGGCTCGAACAGAGCGATAGTGACGGCAGCAGGAAGCACCATCAAGGGACGGCTCCCGAAAATAGCCGGCATCAGCCCCGGCGTCTCCTGGAGCATAAACAGCACCAGGAGCTCCAGGGTGTAGGCCAAATACCGGATGACGCGGTTAAAATCTGTCATTTGACCGCCTCCGCGTCTTCCGGGTCCTGGGAGTCCACGCCGCTGGTGGTCTCCTCCGGGGTTTCCTCCCCTTTGCCGGGGAAGTTCAGGATCACATGTACTTCTTTTACGTTTTTGATATCCTCATAAGGCTTTATGACTGCGTAATGGGAAATGTCGTTTTCCGATTTTTCCACGCTCTGCACTTCCCCGATGATCAGGTTTTCCGGGTAGATGCTGGCGGATCCCGAAGTGACAATGATGTCTCCCGGCTCTATTTTCGTCTCATTGGAAAGATATTCCATGCGCAGAAGCCCGCTGGCGGCAGTTTGAATGTTGCTTGTGACCACACCGCTTTCGGAATACCCTCCTTCCTTTTTGCAAATGGCTCCCACAGGCACCTCCTCCGAAAGAATACAGGTGACCTTGCTGGTGGTGGCATAGGCCTGGGTTACCAGCCCCACCAGCCCTTGCTTGGTAATCACCGGGTCGCCCACACTAATCCCCGACAGGGTCCCTTTGTTAATGGAAAACCCAAAAAATACGTCACTGGGATCCCGGCCGATCACCGAGGCGGAAAGCATTTCCGTATCGGGCACCGCCTCTTGAATTTTCAGCTGTTCCTTCAGCTGTTCGTTTTCCTGCTCCAGGTCCCGGAGCTTTACCTGGCCCTCCCGCAAAATGGCGTTTTCCTCCTGCAGACTGGTGATCATGTCCTTCAGCTCCTCCTTGGAAAAGCCGTCTAAATTCACAAAGCTCTGTACGCCGTCTGTGGTCTCCGTAGCGATGCTCTGCATGGGGGAGGAGACAAACCCCAATATGTTGGCAAGAAAAGACCCGCCCGCGCTGGCCGTGTAAATGATAAGGCCCAACAATACCACTACCGTGATCATGAGAACCTTAAAAGAACTGGTTTTGAAAAAATCCTTCAAAGCGACACCCCCTTTCCGTGAAGTGAAGTGGGACTGCCACAAAAATGGACGCGAAAGCCGGGCCTAAAAACCAGGCCTCTCCCCTTCGCCGCCCCCTTCCCGCGGCAGTCCTCTTTCTTGTTACTTTTTCTGTACTCCGCAAACAGCTTTCCAAAGAGATAAAATCCGCCCGGCCTTTTCTCGGAAGCCCGCTTTTCCCAACGGTCCCCTCTTCCGGCGGCTTACTTTTTCCGGGAACGGTAGTAAGACTTGGGCAGGTCGATCTCCAAGCTCTTCCCTGTGCCTTCTACCACGCAGTCCAAGGGCCGTTCCGCCACATGCACCGGGATGCCGGTTTCCTGGCTCACCAGCTTGTCCAGGCCCCGCAGCAGGGCGCCGCCGCCAGTGAGCATAATGCCCCGGTCAATAATATCGGCCGCCAGCTCCGGCGGCGTTTTTTCCAAGGTGTCCTTGATGGCGTCCACCACGATCATCACGCTGTCCGTCAAGGCCTCCCGCACTTCGTCGGCATGGATGGTCACGTTCTTCGGCAGTCCGTCTACCAGGTTCCGGCCCTTGATTTCCACGAAAGAATTGATGGTGTCTTCTGTTGGGAAAGCAGAACCGATCTTCATCTTAATTTCTTCGGCGGTGCGCTCGCCGATGAGCAGGTTATATTTCTTTTTCACATAGGTGACAATGGCTTCGTCAAATTTATCGCCGGCCATGCGCACGGAAACAGCCGTCACAATATCTCCCAGGGAGATCACCGCCACTTCCGAGGTGCCGCCGCCAATATCCACTACCATGCTGCCGGTGGGTTCCCCTACGGGAAGCCCGGCGCCAATAGCCGCCGCCATGGGCTCCTCAATGAGATCCACGTTGTTGGAACCGGCCTGACGGGCCGCGTCCTCCACAGCTCTTCTTTCCACTTCGGTGACGCCGGAAGGGATACAGACCACAATTCGCGGGCGGCTCAACGCCCCGGATTTTAACGCCTTTTTAATAAAGTATTTCAGCATGGCGGCCGTCACGTCAAAGTCGGCGATCACGCCGTCCTTCAAGGGCCGTACCGCCACGATGGAGCCGGGGGTTCTGCCCAGCATTTCCTTTGCCTGTTTGCCCACGGCCAGCACTTCGTCGGTACGTACGTCCACCGCCACCACCGAAGGCTCCCGCATCACAATGCCCTTCCCCCGCATAAATACCAAGGTATTAGCGGTTCCCAAGTCAATGCCAATATCCTTGGAAAACATAGAAAACATAGAAAAAAGCCCAGAAAGCCCTGCCATTTTAATTCTGCCTTTCCGGCTCCGCCTGGCGAAGCCTTCCTAAAAATTTCATTTTTCTCCCCATTACAGGGCATTGCCCCCGCTCCCTCAAAAGCGGGGAACCGAACATACAGAATATTATACCCGATTTTCTTTTTTTTCTCAACATGAAAGTTTACATAAACCCTTACATTTTCAAAAATGCATAAGATGTGCCATTTTTTCCCAGTCCCTACACAAGATATTCCATTTTACCGGGTTCCCGTACTTCCAAACCCGCCTTGGTCCCGGCCTGTCTCGCTGAGCTCTTCCGCTTCTTCCAGCCGAGGCAGGTACACGGGCTGGAAAATCAGCTGGGCAATCCGCTCCCCGGGCTCTATGGTATAGGGCTTTCCTCCAAAGTTCCGGAGACCCACATGGAGCTCGCCCCGGTAATCGCTGTCGATCACGCCCACGCCGTTAGCCACCGCTATCCCATGCTTGATCCCCAAGCCACTTCGGGTGTAGATAAGCCCCACAAAGCCCTGGGGGATCTCCACCGCCAGGCCAGTGGGGAACAAGGCCTGGCCCCCCGGCTCTATGGTGACTTTCTCCTCTATACAGGCCCTGAGATCGTAACCCGCACTGCCTGTGGTTTGCCTTTTAGGCAGCTCCGCTCCGGCGTTCAGCCGCTTTACCCGCACCGCATCCGGCCGGTTTCCCTGTTCCGTCATAACACACAGCCTTTCTTCTTCTCAAATTTTTCACACAGCCCGCAAAGCCATGCCCCATCTTGAAAAATTCACACTTTCCACAGAGTTTTCCACAATTATTCCACGCCCCGGTAAAAAAGCCCGCGAGTCCAGTCGGATCCTGAAAAATCCCCGGTAAAAAGACCTTTTAAAATAGTCCCGCTTTCCACAGGGCTTTCCACGGTGAAGCGGCACACCCCAAAATCTACCCACCGCAATTCCGGCTCCTGTCCGGAAAGGGCCAGGGGAACACTGTTGAGCAGCTCCACTCCCCGGAGGCTCCCGATTTTCGTACACACCACGGGGAACCGCTTTTTCTTCCGGTCGGTGAGAAAACCGGGAGCCGTGCAGTTCCGGCATCCCTTGGGAGAATTGGCCAGGGGGCAGTTTCTTGTGAGCATTAGGGCCTGGCGCCCGTAGACCATCACACCCCGAGGCAGCGTTCCGCCCAGAAGAGAAAGCTCTTTGCCGGTAAGCTCAAAAGAGAGCTCCGCCGTTTTCACTCCCAAAGAGGCCAGCAGCTCCAGGGTGGCAGTGTTGGTCACATTGAGGGAAAAGGAGCCATGGGGTACAGCCCCAAGTCTTCCGGCCGTTTCCAGGGCCCCCCAGTTCCCGCAGACCACCTGGGAAAATCCTGCCTCCATCCGTTCTGAAAGCAGCGCTTCCACTGCTTTTTGCTGGCCAAACATAGCCCGGGGCAACTCCAACAGGATGGGCGGGAATCCCCCATCCCGAAGCCGCTCCAGCTCCCCCAGATCTGTATTCAAGGGAAGCTGTATCGCCTCACAGCCCTTGGCCTCTTCACACACCTGGGAGGAAGCCCGAAAAGCAGCCCGTAAGGGCAGGGGACCCGCTTCCCTGACAAGATGCTCCGGAAAACACAAGGGCTTCTCTTGCCAGGGAATGGCCGGCCTTCTTTCTCGGGCGGAAAGGAGCTTCTCCACTGCCTCACGGCGCAGACCATTTAAAGCGGCCACTGTCAGCGACACCCCTTCCCGGGGTACCTGTACCTCTTTTGGGAAGAAAGGGGTTCCTCCCAACTTTTTCAGCTGTTCCGCGCACCTTTCCTCACTGAGGGGAGAAAGGCCCTCCTGCCTCTTTGCCAGGGCAACCCCCTTGCCGCCCTCCCCGTCTTCCAGCGAAAGGGCCACGTCCTCCGCCCCTTCCCACAGGCGCAGGGTCACCGGCAGAGCCCCTCGTTCTCCCCGGTACAGCCCCCGCAGGCGGGAAAAGACCTTTTCCGTGGCCCCGGCCACATCTTCCTTGGTGCGAACGCCGAACATGGCCGCACCCCTTTGACCGGTGAGATAACCCTTTGTGAACCCGGAGCGGGAGAATACCGCCTGCAAATCCTCCAGCAGCTCCCGGGGAATCTCCTCCCCGTCCGCCCCTTTGCGGCAGGCAGACACCGCCGCAGCCACATATTCCGGCCTCTTCATTCTGCCCTCTATTTTAGCGGAACACACCCCGGCCCTTTCCAGCTCCTTCACTTCCTCCAAAAACGAAAGGTCCTTTAAAGAAAGGTCATGGCCCGTTCCGCCGGGGGCGGCAAAGGACAGCCGGCAGGGCTGGGCACACATGCCCCGGTTCCCACTGCGGCCTCCCAGCATGGCGCTGAGATAGCACTGGCCGGAAACCGACATACACAGCGCCCCGTGTACGAAAGCCTCCAGTTCAATGGGGCAGCTTTGGGCGGCCTCGCGGATTTCGTTCAAAGACATTTCCCGGGCCAGTACCACCCGGCTGGCCCCCAGCCGGAAAAGCAGCCGCAGCCCGTCCGGCGTGTGGAGGCTCATCTGAGTGGAAGCGTGCAGCACCAGATCTGGTGCCCGTTCCCGCAGCAGGGAAAACAACCCCATGTCCTGTACCAGTATGGCATCCACCGGCAAGGTGCAAAGGTAGGCGGCAAATTCCAGGACCCGAGGCAGCTCAGTCTCCTTCAGCAGCGTGTTCACCGTAACATAGACCTTGACCCCCCGGCCGTGACAAAATTCCACCGCCTGCTTCAAGGCCTCCCGGTCAAAATTCTGGGCGTTCGCCCGGGCGCCAAAGGCCTGGCCCCCCAGGTAGACGGCATCCGCCCCGGAAAACACGGCGGCGCGCAGAGATTCCTCCCCGCCCGCCGGCGCCAATACCTCAATGCCCTTCATGCTTCTTTCCGCCTTCATTTTTTTCAAAAAAGCTGACCAGTCCCAGCTGGTCCAATTCCTCATGCCGAAGGGGGTTTTTCCACTTTTTCTGGGAGCCTCCCCTTTTTTCTGTCTCTGCCTTTTCCGGAGCAATCTCTTTTCCCGGGGCGTGCCCTGCTGCTTCCCGCAGCGCCTTGTTTTCTTCCGAGAGCTTCTCTATGGTCTCCTTCAGCTCTTCCGTTTCCCCAGCGAAAGCCTCTGCCTCCGCCTGTTCTTTCCGGAGGTGCTGCAGCTGCTCCTCCAGGCCGGCGACCCTTTGGGCTGCCTCCTGCAGACCCCTGTTTTCCTCGGAAAGCTTCTCTATAGTCTCCTTCAGCTCTTCCGCTTCCCCAGCGGAAGCCTCTGCCTCCGCCTGTTCTTTCCGGAGGTGTTGCAGCTGCTCCTCCAGGCCGGCGGCCCTTTGGGCGGCCTCCTGCAGCGCCGTGTTTTCATCGGAAAGCCGGCGGATCCTTCCCTCCAGCTCCGCCACCATCAGCACCGCTTCCGACAAACGGGTGTTTTCCCGTTCCAGGGTTTCCAGCTTTTTCCGCAGCTCCTCATCGGGCACAGCCGCTTGAGCCAACATCTTTTCTTTATCTTCCTGCCAGATCTCTGCCTCTACTTCCAGTTCCTCTACCCGGTCGTTAAGCCGGGCGGCCTTCACACCGTTCTTTTTTGCGTCATCACAATAGCTGAGCGCCGCAGTCAGCGCCGCTGCCTCCCTGGTAATAAAGGGTGAGGCCGCCAGGATCTCTTTCATCAAGTCGCCCACCTCGCCTGCCAGAGACCGCATGTACTCTTCGCTTTCCTGTGTGATAAGGCCGCAGACAACGCCGTTGATCTCCAGCCGGATGCGCCTTTTTTCCAAAGCTGACCCTTCTTTCTGTATTACTGCGTGAGCTTTCTGCTATTATTATAGGCCAAAAGCCTTGGCAACGCAAAACATTTTCGTTCTTTTTTCCGAAAAAATTACGGGACCCCCTCCTACCCTTTAGAAAAATCCGAGGTTTTCTTGAGGGCAGATTGTGTTTTCCCGCTTTTTGTGGTAAAATAAGAAAAACATTGGTTTCCGCCTTCCCCCGCCTCCTCCCCGGCGGGCTTTTTTTCCCCGCGGTTCTTCTTTTTTGGCTCTTGCCGCGCACTTTCCCCCTCCCTTGTGTATCTTTAACAAATATTTCCCTTTACCTTGGAGTTAATTACCGTTGTTTTTTGCCTGTTTTTAGTTTATAATGCACATATTACTTTGCGATATCTCTTTTTTCCGATTTTTTTTAAGCTAATACGAACAGAATTTGGAGGTCTTTCTATGAATTACGAAATGACTGTTAGTGAGGTCAAAGAGGAAATAAAGGCAAAGTTGGCCCATTCTTTTGGCGTTTCCGCGGAAAACGCCACCAATGAGGAATATTACAAATCGGTAGTTTTAATTGTGCGGGAGCTTTTGAACAAGGGCCGCACGGAGTTCGCCGCCAACGCGGAAAAAACAGAAACAAAACAAATCTATTACCTTTGCATGGAATTCCTGCTGGGCAGGTCTTTGAAAAACAACCTCTATAACCTGGGATTGGAACCCGTTTTTCGCACCGCCCTGTCGGAGCTGGGCATTAAACTGGACGTTTTGTACGAGGAGGAGCCCGACGCAGGTTTGGGCAACGGCGGCCTGGGCCGTCTTGCTGCCGGGTTCCTGGATGGCCTGGCCACTCAGGGTTATCCGGCTATGGGCTATTCTTTGCGGTATGAGTACGGCATTTTTCGCCAGAAGCTGGTAGATGGCTGGCAGACCGAGCTCCCCGATTTTTGGCTGCCCGGCGGAAGTGCCTGGCTGCAGCGTGTTCCGGAGCAGTCCGTAGAGGTCCATTTCGACGGCTACATCGAGGAACAGTGGCATGACCAGTACCACTCCACCCGTCACCGGAATTACACCTCCGTCACCGCCGTACCCTATGACCTGTGCGTGGCCGGTATGGATGGCAAGGGCGTAAGCCTTTTGCGGATTTGGAAGGCGGAAAACAACAAGTTCGACATGCGCCTCTTCAACGGCGGCAACTATATGCGAGCCATGGAGGAGCAGGCCATGGCGGAAGTCATTACCAAGGTCCTTTACCCGGAAGATAACCACACCGACGGGAAAATGCTGCGCCTTTCCCAGCAGTACTTTCTGGTATCGGCCTCGATTCAGGATATCATCCGCCGCCACCTCTTCGCTCACAGCAGCTTGGACGACCTGCCAAAACTGGCAGCCATCCATTTGAACGACACCCACCCGGTGCTGGCCATCCCCGAAATGATGCGCATTATGCTGGACGAATGCGGCTATGGCTGGGATGACGCCTGGAACATTGTAAAACGCACGGTGGCCTATACCAACCATACCGTCATGAGCGAAGCTTTGGAAACCTGGGGCTTCGACCTGTTCAAAATGCGCCTTCCCCGAATTTTCCAGATCGTTCAGGAGATTGACCGGCGGTTCTGGGAAGAAATGCGCGGGAAGGGCGTAGACGAATCGAAAATCTACCGCATGGCCCCCATTAACGACGGTTATGTGAGAATGGCCAATCTGGCCGTTATCGGCTCCCACACGGTGAACGGAGTTTCGGCCCTCCACAGCGAAATTCTCAAAAACAATGTGTTCCACGATTTTTATGTGGAAGATCCCCAGAAGTTCACCAACGTGACAAACGGCATTGCCCACCGGCGCTGGCTGTGCCAGTCCAATCCCGCCCTGAGTTCCTTTATTACCGAACTCATCGGCAAGGAGTTCGTTTATGATGCCGACAAGCTCTCCGGGCTCATGAAATACCAGGACGACGCCGCGGTACTGGAACGCCTGCAAAAGATCAAACGGGAAAACAAAGAGCGCTTGGCCGCCTACCTGAAGAAAACACAGAACGACCGGGTGGACCCCGATTCTATTTTCGACGTACAGGTAAAGCGCCTCCACGAGTATAAGCGCCAGCATATGAACGCCCTGAACATTTTGGCCACCTACCAGTGGCTTTTAGACAACCCCAATGCAGATTTTGTCCCCCACACCTATTTCTTCGGCGCCAAAGCCGCACCCGGTTATTATTTGGCAAAGCAGATCATTCAATTTATTGCCACTTTGGCAAAGAAGATCAACAACGACGAGCGGGTGAACAAAAAGCTGAAGGTGGTGTTTGTGGAAAACTATTGTGTCACTTGGGCCGAGTTCCTGACTCCCGCCGCAGAGATCAGCGAACAGATCTCTCTGGCCGGCACTGAGGCCTCCGGTACCAGCAATATGAAGTTCATGATCAACGGCGCTATCACCTTGGGCACCCTGGACGGCGCCAATGTGGAAATCCATGAAGCCGTGGGCGATGAAAACATCATTCTCTTTGGCATGACGGCCATTCAAATGGAAGAGCTCCGGCGCTCCGGTTATGACCCTCACGTCCATTACCAGAATA
Source organism: uncultured Neglectibacter sp. (assembly GCA_947647615.1). Taxonomy (GTDB): domain Bacteria; phylum Bacillota; class Clostridia; order Oscillospirales; family Acutalibacteraceae; genus Acutalibacter. Next base: position 21,524 of record CANSKS010000002.1, on the reverse strand, counting down.
ACCCCGCCATCCGCCGGGCTTTGGATCAAATGCGCGCCGGGTTCGAAGGCCTGCAGTTCCAGGATTTGTACCATGCTTTTCTCAACGTAGACCGCTACATGGCTCTGGCAGATTTCGAGTCCTATTCTCAGGCTCAAAAGCGGGCTCAGGAGCTGTATAAAAACCAGCAGCATTGGAACAAAATGTCCCTCATCAACATCGCCCAGGCCGGTCGCTTTGCCGCTGACCGTTCCATCCGAGACTATGCCGGCAACATTTGGCATGCCTCCCCTGTCCCCCCCATCAAAAACCTGGAGGCTAAAATTCCGGAAAAATAAGCCCGTTTCAAAAACCGAAGCATGCTCGCTTCTTTTCTCAGCACAAGGCGCGGCGCGTTTTGGGTAAAACAATCCTCGGAAGGTGGAAAGTGCCTTTCGGGGATTGTTTTCCCCATATCCCGCCTTCTTTCACTTTCTACTGCGAAAAAAGGAGTCTTTTCTTCTATGTTCAATTCTCGAAATAAAAAATACCGTGACCCCACCGGCGCAGTGCCTGTGGGGCAAGCTATTCATTTTCGCATTTCCCTGCCCCGGGAGTTGGCCTGCTCCCAGGCTTACCTGCTGGTAGAGCAAGACCAGGGGAAAACCTTTTTTCTCGGCATGTTCTGGTGCGGCATGAACGGGAAAACGGAGGAATGGTGGGAATGCCACTTTACGCCGGAGGCTCCGGGGCTTTACTTCTACCATTTCGAATGCCGCACTTGTTTCGGCCACCGGCAGCTTTCCCGCGGCCCCGGAGGGAACGCGGTATTTACCGGCATAGACCGCTGGCAGCTCACCGTATATGCAGGGGAACTCCAAACTCCCGGATGGCTTGCCGGCGGCGTGATGTACCAGATTTTCCCCGACCGGTTTTACCGCTCCGGCAAGGAAAAAACCGGCGTCCCGGGAGACCGGGAAATGCACAGTGACTGGGGCGAGCAGCCCCAGTGGCGTCCCAATGCCCAGGGGCATATCACCAATTCCGATTTCTTTGGGGGCGACCTCAAGGGAATTGAGCAAAAGCTTCCCTATCTTAAAAGCCTTGGGGTCACCTGCCTTTACTTCAATCCCATTTTTGAATCTCATTCCAACCACCGGTACGACACAGCCGATTATTCTAAAATCGATCCCCTCTTGGGCACAGAGGAAGATTTTGTCTCCCTTTGTGCTGCCGCCAAAGAGCTGGGCATCCGTATCCTGCTGGACGGGGTGTTCAGCCACACCGGCAGCGACAGCGTCTATTTCAACCATGCGGGCCGCTACCAAAGTCTGGGCGCCTACCAGTCCCAGCAATCCCCCTACTATTCCTGGTATACTTTTCACCAATGGCCCAATTCTTATGACTGCTGGTGGAACTTTTCCACCTTGCCCAACGTGCGGGAGACTCAGCCGGAATACAACGAATATATCAATGGGAAAGAGGGAATCGTGCGAAAATGGCTGAAGGCCGGCGCCTCTGGATGGCGGCTGGATGTGGCCGACGAGCTCCCCGACGAATTTTTAGATAACCTCACCGCCGCCGTAAAGGCAGAGGACCCGGAAGCCCTGGTGCTGGGCGAGGTATGGGAAGACGCCACCAACAAAACAGCCTATGGCGTCCGCCGCAGGTACCTGCTGGGCGGCCAGTTGGACACTGTGATGAACTATCCCTTCCGGGACGCCATTTTACATTTCCTACTGGCAGGGGAATCGGAACGGTTCCGCGAGGCGGTAGAAGAGCTGTTGGAAAACTACCCCTCCCCTTGCATTCCTCTGCTGATGAATCACATTGGCACCCACGATACAGAACGGGCCATCACCGTTTTGGCAGGGGAGCCCGTAGGCACCAATGGCCGGGAATGGCAAAGTGCCCACCGGCTCTCTCCGGAACAGCGAGAGCTGGGCAAGAAGCGTCTAAAGCTGGCCACGCTTCTGCAATTCCTTTTGCCCGGCGTGCCCTGCATTTATTACGGGGATGAGGCCGGTCTGGAAGGGTATAAAGACCCCTTCAACCGCGGGTGTTTCCCCTGGGGCCACGAGGACCAGGAGTTGATTTCCTGGTATTCCTTCCTGGGAAAGCTGCGGGGGGACCAGCGGGAGCTGTTTGCTAAGGGCGATTTTGAAATTCTCTATGCCAAGGGGGACCTGCTGTTTTTCCGGCGCTCTTTGACCTGCGGGGAAGAAAAGAGCTCCTTGCTGCTGACCATAAACCGGGGCTTTTCTCACCAGGGCCTTCCTCCGGAGATCGATCTTCCCCTGGAGCGCAGCTATTCCCTTTCCGGCGACTTGCAAACCAATTCCAAGTCCCTTCCTCCCCTGGGCCATGCCCTGCTGTTTCAAAGTGAAAAAACAACTGAAAAAAGTGACGAAAAAGGACTTGACAATCCCAGTTAGTTCCTTTATAATAATAAGGCTGTAAAGAGAAGCTTTTCTCTTCACCTTTGCGCTTGTAGCTCAGCTGGATAGAGTGTCTGGCTACGAACCAGAAGGTCGGGGGTTCGAGTCCCTCCAAGCGCGCCACAGAAAACCCTAGGAATCATGCGGTTCCTAGGGTTTTCTGTTTTTGTCTGATTCCTGCTATATTTCGGTTTTTACGCACAGCCTACGCTTTTTTTCGGAACAGAGCTTCCGCGATACGCTCGCCTGCCGCATTCAGAATTTTTTCTATTTGCCGGGATGTCATGCCCGGCTCAGGTATCCAGGTCTCCTATTTTCGTACTTGCTTCCCATTTACACGGCCAACCGAAGCCGTGATCTAGTAAGAAGTAGCCTGCCCATCTTTGTTCTTGACCGTTCTAACATTCGCCATATGAGTCCCCTGTTTCAGGTATTCACAAAGTTCCCGCGCCCATGCCGGGCGGTATTCCCCCTTTAAGAGCAAAGCTCCATTCCGGTATTCCGCCACTTCCCAAAAACCGTTATCGTTATCAAAGAACCGGGCTTCATCGCAATAGGGCAGCACCCTGGAAACCGCCTGCCACCGCCCGGAAAAGCGGCGGGAAACGTCTTCCTTTGGAATATCATGGCCCCCACGCCTTACCCGGTTTTTAATTCTCATTAGGCTTTCTTCCACGGTATCAAGGCCCACATAATACAAACGGATAAAATACCCCTGCCGCTTTGCCTCTGCCGCCGTGGCTTCTGTCCGATGGCCGGAAAGAGTCGTCTCTTGCGTAAAGCTGAGCCCCTTTTCCAAACAATCCCGAACTCTTTGCAGGGCTATCCTGCCGCCCGCAACAGGAGAAAGCTTCCCTTCCGCTGTGATTTTATCCACGTCTATCATCTGCCCTAATTCCGTTGTCTGCGTCCGCAGCACGCCGGTTAAGCTGCTTTTCCCCGTGCCGTTCACGCCGCCAATGATCGTATATACCTTCATGCTTTTACGCCCTTTACAGTCTTTTATGAAGAAAGCTCCCTGCCAATCACCTGCAGCAGCTCATGGGTACAGTCGCACCCGTGTTCCCAATACATGATACCGGCCAGCCCAGCTTCCTTGACATACCGGCATTTTAAGGCAATAGCCTCTGGGGATTCATAACTGATAAACGTTTCCCCGTTCCAGAGATAAGCCGCCTGGGCGTCTTCATCCCACAGTTTTTGGTAGCTTCCTTGCCGGATGAATTCCGGGGTGATTTCGCTGTAAGCAGGCCCGTACTCCCCTACCGACTCCGCCCTTTGCAGCAGCCCGTTATTCCAATTTTTGACCCCGGACCACCGCCGGGAGTAAAATGCCGCGCCAATCACCAGCTTCTCCACCGGCACCCCGGCCCGATGGAACAGGCCCACCATATCCACCGTATTCAAGCCGCTGCGATCCTCCCGGCTGGCCCGCAATGCTGCGTGGTGGCCTGCTTCGTGGGCAAATCCTCCCCGCATATCGTAGGTCATGATCTGCACATAATCTACGATCTGCGACACCTTTTCCATCTCCGTGCCCCGGGTAAAATACTCTCCCGCGCCGGCAGCGATAGACAGGAGGCGCAAACCCAATTTATCTCGCAGGGCTTGCAGCAAGAGGGTGAAATTTTCCTTATCTTTGGGGTCAGAGCCAATGCCCGCCTGGTCGCTGCAGGGGTATTCCCAATCTATGTCAATGCCATCCAGGCCGCAGCGCTCCACGGTTTCCAGGCAGGACTGAGCAAAGCTTTCCCGCCCGGCCTTCGTCATGGCCATCTCGGAAAAGCCTCCCGCACTCCAGCCGCCCACAGACAGGACAACCCGAACATCCGGGTTCCATTCCCGAAATTTTTTTATCAGCCCCATGTGGGTGAGCCGGCTAATATTCAGCTTCTCTCCTTCCACCACCCCGAAGGCCAGGTTGATGTGGGTTAAGCTGCGCAGGTCTTCCTCTGTAAGAAGGGGAAGAGAATTGTTCACCGCATAAGCGATTGCATACTTTTTCATAGGGAACCTCCCAGCATTTTTTCTCATGATATCCCGGCCGGAATTGTCTATGGACACTTCGCCGGCCGCCTTTTTTATTCTTCCTCTTCTGTGGCTTGCTCTATCCAATGACACAGGCGCCTAAAGACCGCCGCCGCCTGACAGCGCTGGGTCTGGGAAAGAGGATCCATAGCCCCGGAGGAGTGACCGGTAATCAGGCCGGTGGCGCTGGCCCAGCTCAGCGCTTCCTCTGCGTAGCTGTCGATCAGGTCCCTGTCCGTATAACCGGAAAGGTCGCTCCGAGCCTCGGTATCCAAACCTCGCCAGCTGCAATAGCTGTAAAGAATCGCCGCCATTTCCTGACGGGAAACAGGCTGGCCCGGCCGGAAGGTGCCATCGGGGTAGCCCTTCACAATACCGGCCTGCTCTGCCCAGTTCACCGCTTCCGCATAATATTGGTTCGCCTCCACATCGGCAAAGGCCGGGCTGTCCTCCGGAAGCCCGGCAGCGGGCTCTCCGGACATGCGCCACAGAATGGAAACCAGCTGTCCTCTGAGCAAGGGTTCCTGGGGAGAAAACTGATCCTTCAGGGTGCCCTTCATCAGACCAGCCTTACTGACATACCGCACGTCCTCGGCATACCACAGGGTTTCCCACACATCCCGGAAGCCTTCTACCAGCGGGGCCGGAGGTCCCGATGGGGCAAACTTGATCAGCACGAAGCTGGAATCGTCCTCGTCCCACATCTGGCCAATGTGCAGCCGGCCGGAGGCGTTCTGCCATACCTTGTCTTCCTGAGGAGTATTCCCCCAGAAAATCATCAAGTGGTTATCTTCGTCCCAGCCGCCCCACTCGTTCGTCCAAAAGCGGAGCACAAGATCCCCCTTTTCGGCTTTACCGCTGGCCAGCATCGCCGCTTTGCTGGGAAAAGCATAAGAGATAATTTTCCCCTGTACAGCCAAACCCATGTAATTGCTTGCAGAGGCAAGGCCGTCGTGAGGCCTCCCGCTTCCCCAGTTGGTATATTTGCCGCTGGCGCGCATGACTTGCTGGACAGCTACCGTGTCCATTCCGCACTTGCGCAGCACATAGGCCACAAAACCTGCGCAGTTGGTTCCCGGCGCACCGTTATAGGAGATGTCCCCCCTGGGAGACTGCCAGTCTCCGCCCACAAAAGGCGTGTTCAAATAATAATCGTCATGTTCATGGGCGGTAAGCTCCGCCACCACCTTTTTCCGGGTCACACCGAACCTGTCCAGGTAGTTGATCCCTCCCTTTAAGCGCTCCTGTACCACTTCGGTGGGGATCCGGTATTCCTTTGCCTCCTCTGTGCTGTACTGGCAGTCGTTCTCCTCTGCCCCGGCAGGGACAGAAATTCCGCACACAACCAAAAGAACCGACAAAAAAGCGGCAAGCCACTGCTTCTTCATCTTCCATTACCCCTTTTCACTCTTTTTAGGTTAAGCTGTCTCCTGTTCCCTTCACAGTTCCGGGAACGGTAAAAACATGGGAGTCTGCCCAGCTTTCGGCCCGCCGGAACAAGGGCCGTGCAGGGGGGGAAATTCCATCAAGTTCCCCCCCTCAATTCGCTTTACGTATTTAGTCTGTCCATAAATTCTTTTGCCAACTCGATGTAGGTATTGAAATTGACATTGGAAAAATTTGTGGTATCTACCCGTACTGTTTCTCCGCCAATATCAAAACCGTCGAGATTGCGGCACCACTGATGAAAGGTGTCATAGGGGACATCCAGTCCAATTTTGTTGACTTCTCCCCGTTCAACGGTTTTTTCTTTTTCCAAAAACCGCTGATGCAAAACTCTTGTATCACCCCTAAATTTGAAATCCAGCGAAGTGCAGCCGTATTGATCAATCAAGCGCTTTATTGCACCAGCTTCATCAACCTTTTTGATACCGGGAGGAACAAAGTTCCCCTCCATAATAACAGGCGTACTTGTTTCCAACATTCTTTCCGCAACATACATCATACCGTCAAATGTAACCGTTGAAAAAACACTGCTCTCTGCTCTGTCAGCAACAGAAATATTTTTGCACAGTGCAATTTTAAAAGTGTCCTTAAGCAAATATGGTATCTTCAGGGATTTGGACAGCCACAGGGCAAAGGTAGACTTCCCGGAGGCTAAATAGCCCTCAACAATAATAATTTTTTTGTTCATTAAAAATCCTTTTGTGATACAAAAAATGATTTGCCAAGTTCTAAACTAAGGATCAGTACACCTCAAATACCACCGCCACGCAAGCCCCACTTGTGCGGCCGGGCAGGGAAAAACGCCCGGCGCGGCAGCCCTTGGAGGACAACTGCGGACAATCCCACTGTGCGTTTGCCGGCTACAAGAAAAAGGCCGCCTTTGGGAGGAACTTCATAAGGAAGTTCCTCCCAAAACTTTTGTGAAGTCAGCCCGTGTGTATTTATATCGGAGGACTACAATAACACCGTTGTTGAGGCCTCTGAGATACAAGCCGTCAATGTTAAGAGTTTCCTGAAAATTGTAAAGAAGCACACCGATTCGTCAAAGTTGCTCCTCAGTTTCTGCTTTATTAGGAAAATTGATTTTTCCCTGGAATATCGCAGGTAAAAGCAGTAACAGCATGGAACAGCTTGCCCTGCCCCAAGTCTATACTGATCAGTGCCAGGTGTTCGCCTATCTCCAGAAATGGAGCGCTACCCCCAGGTAATCCAGAACTTCATCCGAGCCGGGCTAGTGAGCCGTGTCCACAACTACGATGCTGGAGTCCCCCTTCTGAGCCTGTTCCAATACAGCTTGGGACAATATTTGAAACGACCCATGAGAACTCGAAGCGCCTGTTATCGCGTCGATATTGCCCTCGCCCTGTCCTTCTAGAAACTGGCTCGCGTAGTAGCGGGTATACTCATTGGGATAAGTTCCGTTGGCATGAAGCATCGTCTGCATATAGGCGTTATCCCAGCTTTTGATGAAGCCGCTGGCATTTTCCGCGTTATACTCTACAGAGATAATACTCCCGTCTGTTACCAGAATGGTGATATACTCCTTCCATCCATGGCTGAATTCGGATGCCTGGGCAGTGTAGTATCCGTCTTGAAGCTTCGTCTGGCTTCCGCAGGCTGACAGCAGCGATGCTGTCAGCAGTGTGCTCAAAAGTACAGCAGCAATTCGTTTCATTTGCCTCAGTCCTCCTTTAAAACAAATTTTCGTACCTGAGATTGAAGCGCCTCCGCCTCTTTTGCCAGGGAACCGCTGGACAACTTTGTCTCTCCCGCGTTTTGCAAATTGCGGTCCGCGATTCCGGAAATGGTATCAATTCGCTCCTCCATGGCGCTCAGAGCTATCTTCTGTCCCTGTACCGCCGTGACCAACTGGTCCGAAATTGCGCTGATCTGCGCAGATACGTCTGAAATTGCGCGGAGGGAGTCGGCGGTATCCGCAGTCAACACCACGCCAGTCTGAATAATTGTTTTGGTGTTGTTAACCATGACCGTGGCGCTCTGCGCGGCCTCAGCGCTCTTAGCGGCAAGCCGCTTTACCTCATTGGCTACAACCGCGAAGCCTTTTCCGGCTGCTCCGGCACGGGCCGCCTCTACAGAGGCGTTAAGGGACAGAATGTTGGTTTGGAACGCGATGTCCTCAATATCTTTGGCGATTTTTGTAATCTGCTGCGCGTTGTCGCTGATGTCGTCCATCGCCGAGGACAGAACTGCCATCTGCTCGTTGGCGCTTTGAATACGCAGGGTAATCTCCTCGGTCTGGGCACGTGTCTGGCCGCTGCTTTCCGTAACGTCGGCTAGCCTGTCTTTCACGCGGGCCACCTCGTGAACCAGGTCTTCGGTGGACCGATTCTGTTCCAGAGACGCCTCATGCAACTGCGCGGACTGCCCGTTCAGCTGCTCCGCCATCGTGGTAAGCCGGTCCGCAGCGGCGCGGAAACCAAGGAGGGTCTCGTTCATAGACTGGGTAATTGTGTGTAGGCTGTCCCGAATCAACTCAAAATCACCCTTGTAGTCCACCTGTGGTCCGGTGCGCAGGTCCCCTTCCGCAACATGAGTCAATACCTGCTGGATGTCAGATATGTATCGGTTCACGCTTTCCAGCGTGGCCTCCAGCGTCTTTGTCATGACTTCCAGCTCATCTCCGGTGCCGATAGGGTGTATTTCCGTGTGCAAATCGCCGTTGGAGAGGGCAACCATCCGCTCCGTTACGCACTTCACTGGACGGGAAATGGAGCGGGCAAACCGCAAAATCAGCAGTATTGAGATAGTTAATCCGACTAGGGTAGCCAGAACCGACAAAAGCATGGCCGCGTTGATAAAATGATTGTAATCCGACTTGGGGACCTGAATGACCAGCGACCACTGAGTGCCGCGAATGGGTGAAAAAGCCACCAGCATTCTTTCCCTGTCGACAGAAAATTCTGTCGCCCCTGTTTCTCCTGTGGTGACGCGTTCCGCCGCATTTCCGCCGCCGCCGCTGAGCTGAACCAGCGAGCTCCGCTTGAAGACCAGAGACTGATCGGGGTGGCCGGCCACAAGGCCCTCCCGGTTGACCATGTAGGCCATACCGCGTCTGCCCAGGTTGATACTGCTGATTACATCGTTAAGCGTGTCATATTTGTATACGCCTATCACATAGAGCGCGGTTTCGCCGTCCGCCTTCACCGGCATTCCCATCATGATGCCCAGCTTGTCCTGGAAAATAGTGGAGGAATTTATTGTCAGGTTGTCTGTTTCCCTCAAAAGTGTGAAGAAACCGCTGTCCAGCTCTTCTGGCGCACTGCCGGTCCCTTGCAGCAGCCGCCCGTTCAAGTCATACAGGCCAATCGTATAAAGCTCATAAATCTCCGCCGCTTCCTCCAGTAACCCCCTGCGGCTTTCCGAGAGCGCTGCGGGGTTCGGAGGGAATTCCTCTATTTCATTGGAAACAGGAACCGCATTTATCCGAGAATCGGCGGCAATGGTCATCATGCGGTCTGCCAGCATATGGACGTTGGCCTCAACTGTCTTAGCCGACTGTCGGGCCATAGGCTTAAGGCTGTCCAACAATATATTGTTGGCAAGTGAATGTAAGGAAAGGGCCATGATTACGCAGCATATAATCACTAAGATTAGGATATTCGGCGTAGTATTTCTCAATATCCGCCTGTTTAGGCTCCGTTTTGTCCCCCGGACGGCGAGGAAGTCCCTTTGCCTTCTCGTCATGTTTTTGTCGCTCCTTTTTGGGAAGAATTTTTAAATAGACAAAATAAAAGCCGCTAAATTCCACCGGTCAGAAGCTGTGGTACCGTGTCAGACCAGCGGGTAACAGACTTTCAGGCCAAGTATAGCACAGATTATCTGGTAATGGAAGTGTTTTTTGAACGGCCCTACCTAATCTGAATAAATTGTTGCTAGGTTGTTCAGATTAGGTAGGGTAATTCTTCTCCTGTAATCCTGTGTTTCAATGATAATAGACTTTTCTGCTCGATCAGGACGTGGGTGGACGGGATAAATCCGGTTATATCACAAACCAAAATAAACACCAACGGGGTGAGGGCATCCTGCTGGTGCGGTTGTGTATGTAACCGGTTTCTTTATTTGCCCGGGGGAACAAATTTTTTGGAAAACCTCAAGAAAAAAGTTCCGTTTTAGGCGTTAAAAGTTGTAGTAGGAGGTGGGAGAAAGATTCTGAGTGACAGCAAAACACTCTTACCCGCTGTTATCCTGTCCACAGAAATAGCGAGCATCGGATTTCGCCCCCCACGGGGTAAAATTCATTTCTAGGGGAAACCCCTGACCCCCCCTCCCACAGCGGAAATTTGACAAAATGGAGAAATCAAGTTGAGTACACACGATGAAAAAGTCAGTCTGAAAATCAGACTGACCGAAGAAGAAAAGACCAAGCTGGAACGGCTGGCGGTCTACTGCCCGGAGATGACAGAAGAATGTTTGCGGTTTGAACGACTTGTTCTGCTGTTGCAGGAGGTGGCCTGACGTGGCAACCTCCTGCCTATGGCAATCAAGGGCTAGCTCAGCGACCTGATCGCCTGTGTGGAAAACCCGCAAAACCGCAGACGGCTCTTTCGTCACCGCTATCAACTGCCTGAAGCAAACGGCCTTGCGGCAAATATGATCCTGACAAAGCAGCGGTGTGGCAAAGAGGACAAGTACATTGCGTGCCATGGCTATCAGAGTTTCAAGCCCGGTGAAGTGACCCCAGATCGGTGCCATGAGATCGGCGTAAAGCTGGCACGGGAGATGTGGGGCGACAGATTTCAGGTTATCGTCACCACCCACCTGGATAAAGGCCACCTGCACTTTATACTCTTTCCCGTATTTCCTCTGTCCCATTTTTTACACCTTCCTTTTCTCTCTATTCTGCTCCTTTTTTGTGAGTTGAAGGTGTGAACTTTTTTAACAACATCACAAGTTGCCGAAGGGTGGCACTTTTCAATGGGCAGAAAGGGCTTTTAAAAAGCCTTTTTCCTTTTTCGGAGCTTCCTGTAAAAAAGGACCCCTGTGATGTCTGCCAAAACCCAGCCTATGGGCACCGCCCACCATATTCCCGCCACTCCGATAGCGGGAATGGCCGAAAGGCCATAGGCCAGCGCTACCCGGGTACCCAAGGAAATTACCGTGAGCACCAAAGACATTCCTGGCCTCCCTATGGCTCTGTAAAGCCCATAAAGCAAAAACAGGCCGCCGATCCCCCAATAAAAGGCTCCCTCGGTTCTCAGGTACTGCACTCCAACCGCTAGAATCTCCCCCTCCCAGGGCTTTATGAACAGCAAAAGCAGCTCCCTGGCAAACAGAAACACCACCAGAGAGATCACGGCACAGAAGACCGCCGCGCAAAAAACCGCGCTCCTCGTGCCTTTTCGAATTCTCTCCTCTTCCCCCGCCCCGTAATTCTGGGCTATAAAGGTGGAAAAGGCATTGCCAAAATCCTGTACGGGCATATAGGCAAAGGAATCGATTTTCACGCCAGCGGCAAAGGCAGCCATCACGGCGGCCCCAAAGCTGTTCACAAGCCCCTGCACCATCAAAATACCAAAATTCATCACCGATTGCTGGACACAGGTCAACAGGGAAAAACGGGCCAGCTCCGCTGCGATTTTCCTCTCCCAGCGAAGCTCCCGCCGTTTCGGCCGCAGCTCCGGCTGGCTAAACAGAGTGTAAAGCAGTATGCCCACGCCGGAAAGCCATTGGGCAGCTACAGTGGCCCAAGCCGCTCCCGCAACCCCCCAGGAAAGGATCACCACGAAAAGCAAATCCAGCCCAATGTTGAGCAGGGCGGCAGCAGCCAAAAAGACCAAAGGCGCCACGGAATTCCCCACCGCCCTTAAAAGAGAGGCAAAGTAATTGTAAAGGAAGGTGGCGGTGACTCCCCAGAAGATCACCCACAGATATTCCCTCATCAGAGGGTACACCTCCGCCGGAACCGACAAAAGTTCCAGCATGGGATCTATTCCGAGGAACACCGCTCCATTCAGAACCAAAGTAAAAAGGAAGATCATTCCAAAAGAAAGGCCAATGCTAACACGCAGCCGGGAAAAGTCCTGCTCCCCATACCGGACCGAAAACACCGCCCCACTCCCCATACACATTCCCAAAAGGATGGAGGTCAGGAAAGTCATGAGCGTATAGGCCGACCCCACCGCGGCCAAAGCTCCTGCGCCCAAGAACTGGCCTACGATCAAGGTATCGGCCACATTGTAAAACTGTTGAAGAAGGTTTCCAAAAATCAGGGGCGCTGCAAAGCGCAGCATGGTAAAGGTAACCCTTCCTTTGGTTAAATCTAATCGCCTTATCACGTCTTATCCCTCTGCTCCCTTTTTCATTGCCCTGCTGTACTTAATTGAAGCAGAAAATTCAGGGGAAGTCAATCCCCGGCAATGTTTCCCGCCGGGCGGCTATACGCCGCCCGAGCCTTGGCACGGCAACAGGAGGATAACAACGCAGTGAGAAACGCAGGGCCATGCAGCCGTCCGGGAAAGGCCAATGCTAGGGATTGGGCTGCCAAACCTCCAAAGAGGAACGGAGAAAATCAAGTTCCCCACAGGAGTCCTTTGAGAAGGAATTGTCTTCAAAAAAGAGAAACAAAGAGGAGGTTTCCGGCAAAGGGAGGGCATAAAACAGGCGATTAATCACTATTTGCTCATCTTCGTAAATATCAAAGTTGAGCATGGGAAAAGAAAAAAGGGAATCTTGTGGGACCGGCGTAGAAGTGGGATTCGCGTTTAAGTAGAGATGGTAAATTTGCTCTTTGGTCATAAAGATCATCCTTTCCAAATAACTGTGCGTTTGTAGAGAGGCCGGCGGCCCTTCTGGTCTCATGAACCGCAGCGATAAATTCCTCCTCCGGGGTAGTGAGAATACAAAGCTTCAGCGTGGGAATTGCCAGGGCTTCTGCAATGCGAAGCAAGGTAGAGACAGAAATGTTGGCGACCCCGTGCTCTATATTGCGAAGAGTAGCCACGCTCACACCGGACCGGAAAGACAATTTCCGCTGGGTCAGGTCATATGCCTTTCGTACCAAGACAATGTTTTGAAACGGGTTCAAGGGTTCGCCAATATAGCCTGTTGGTTCGGGAACACAGTGTAGCAGCGCCAGAATTTGTTTGTCTGTCCAAGGGAAGACGCCCAGCGTCAGGGGATTGACCCCCAAAGTTTTGGCGATCCGGCCTAAGGTCTCCATTGTAGTATTGGTGTGCCCATATTCAATGTTCTGAAAATGGTTAATACTCAACAGAGAGCGGGATGCCACTTCTCTTTGAGAAAGTTTTTGGGCACGGCGCAATCTGGCAATGTTTTTCCCATATCCTTCAAAATTTTCCATAAAAACACCTCCTCTACTTTAAATTTACCTTTTTAGCATAAAGGAGAATCCCCAAATTTTCTACTCACTATATTAGCTATTTTAAAATATATTTTTTCTAAGATATTATTCACAGAAAAACCGGTCTTTAGAAAGACCTCTGCAGCGGGTAAAAACATTCCCCCTTCGGGATCTCTCCGCACAAGCATTCTCGGGGATTTTCCCATTCCGGCACTGCGCCGAAGCTTTGCACAAAAGAAAAGACCCCGGCCAAAAAGCCGGAGTCTTTGTTCGTCCCTTATGCTTATAGATTTCCCAAATTACTTTTCAAAGCTCAGCTGTTGATCTTCATAAAGGCTGCGCTCCGCCCTGCGTTTTTCCAACAGGGCGTCGATCTTCTGGTGAGGATCCAGCAAAGAACTAATAGAAACATCGTGGTTCAGGGCAGAAATGAAATAGGCGATATATTTGGAAACATCCACCTCGTAGAACCAAGGCCTGTTCTTTAACTCTTCCGTGCGGTAAGTAAGGTTGGAGCCAAAAAGGCCATCAATCACGCCTTCCTGGTAGGCCTTATCAACGGTACCCAGGCCATTGGTAAAAATGGCATAAGTGGCGTAAGCAAAAATCCGCTTTGCCTTTCTCGCCTTTAAGCTGTAGGCGATGTCCAGCATCGATTCTCCCGAGGAAACAATATCATCGGCAATAAACACGTCCTTGCCTTCCACATCGGACCCCAGGTACTCATGGGCCACAATGGGATTCCGGCCTTCTATCATCTGGGAATAATCCCGGCGTTTATAGAACATACCCAGCTCTACGCCCAGCACGGAAGCATAATACATATTCCGGCTCAAAGCTCCCTCGTCGGGGCTTACCACCATAAAGGAATCCCGGTCGGTAGAAATATCGGGAAAGCTGCGGAACAGCTTCTTCAAAACCTGGTAGGTGGGCATCAAATTATCAAAGCACATCAGGGGCACTGCGTTTTGCACCCTGGGGTCATGGGCGTCAAAGGTCACAATGTTCGCTACGCCCATCCGCTGCAATTCCTGTAAGGCAAAAGCGCAGTCCAGCGATTCCCGGTAGCTCCGGCGGTGCTGGCGTCCCCCGTAAAGGAGGGGCATAATCACGTTGATCCTGTGGGCTTTCCCGCTGGCCGCCTGGATCAGCCGTTTTAAATCCTGGAAATGGTCGTCGGGCGACATATGGTTTTTCTGGCCGAAATAATCGTAGGTGCAGCTATAATTGCCCACGTCTACGATCAGGTATAGGTCGTACCCGCGAATGGTGTCGTGAATAATTCCTTTGCCATCGCCAGAAGAAAAACGGGGGCAGCTGTTGGCGATGGAAAAGCTGTCCACTTCCATGCCCGCTTCCCTGGCCCAACGCAGCAGATGCGCCTCAATTTTCGCAGAAAGCTCGTTGGCGCCCTGTAGGCTGAGAATCCCCAAAGGAGCTACACGGTTTTTCGGACTAAAAAAAGACTGAGCAGATTGTTCCATGCGTTTGGCCTTCCTTTCTGTTCCACACCAGGGCTCCCGCCCTGGTGGGCGGGAGCATGTTTTACTGTCTGTCCTTTCCCAAAACAGAATTTCTCAAAGGGAATCTTATCTAAGAAAATAGTAACATAAAACACGGCATAATGCCACAAAAAATCTAAGGATTTTCCGTTTTTTACGAACTGCACAAGTTTGTTTTATAGGAAAAGGCCTATTTTGATGCGATACGCAGAACTGCGGCGTCGTATCCGGCCAGCAGAACCTCTTTCCGGGGCACCCCTGTGCGAAGTTCCAGGGATGCCTGAGGCAGCTCCACCCTTTTCTCCTCTCCGGAAAAATTCTGCAAAAACAGGTAGCTGCCCTCTGCCCCTTCCCGCAGGCAGGCCTCTACCCCATAGGGGATTTCTTTCAAGGCGCGGGCAAGACCCAGCTCCTGGGAAAGCTTCTGGTAAAAATCTCCATAAAAGGCAGGCTCTGCTTTGGCGGCCAGGTAATAGGCCCTCCCTTTGCCGAACTGGTTTACGGTGAGAGCCGGTTCGCCTTCATAAAAATCTTCCCCGTAAACGCCCAATGCCTTTGCTCCTTTCAGGTGGATCAGGGCACAGAGCTCACTGAGCCGATAGGCCTTCCCCTCCGCAAGCTTTAAGGTGTTGGTTTCCCCATCCCAAAGGCCGTCGGTAGCCTCGTGCCAAAGGCCGAACAGCTGGGCAAGCCCGGCTCCCGGCCAGCCGCCCAAATAGCAGAGGTCGTTTTCGTTGACCAGTCCGGTGTGGTATGTACCCACTAAAACGCCGCCCTGCTCTACAAAGCTTTGGAGCTTGGCCTCAAATCCTGCCCGCAGCAGGTAAAGCATGGGAGCCACCACCAGCCGGTAGCCGGAAAGGTCCCCTTCTTCGTCCACAAAATCCACGGGGATCCCCCGGCTCCAAAAGGCCCGGTAATGGTCTTTTAGAGTTTCGAAGTAATGCAGGCCGCAGTTTCTGGGGCCTTGGGCGTCTTCCATGGCCCAAAAGCTTTCCACGTCCAGAACCATGGCTACCTGTGCCTTTATTTGGGAGCCCTGGGCCTCGCGGATATCCTCCAGAAATTGGCCCAGGTTTTTTACATCCTGAAACTCTCGGGTATCGGTGCCGCCATAATGGTCCACCACGGCCCCGTGGAATTTTTCGGAAGAGCCCCGGCTTTTCCGAAATTGGAAGTACTGGACGGAATCGGCCCCATGGGCCACTGCCTGCATGCTGGAGGCCAGGTGCATGCCCGGCCTCTTCAGGCGGGAAACCGGGGTCCAGTTGGTACAGCTGGGCGTGCTTTCCATAAGCAGGAAAGGCTGGTGCTTCAAAGAACGCATCACGTCGTGCCACAGGGCGGTGGAACAGGCCTCTTCGGTATTGTCGCCCTTTTTCCACTGGGGGTAGCTGTCCCAAGAGATGAGATCCAGATCATCCTTTAATTTGAAATAATTATATTCAGTGAAATAATACATGAAATTAGCGGTTACCGGCAAATGGGGGGCATAGGTGCGCACCGCCTTGATCTCTTCCCGAATAAAATCCCGGACCTGCTCCGTGGTGAACCGTTTCCAATCCAGCGTAAGGCCGTGAGTGCTCCTTTCGCCGTTGGCCATAGGGGCGTGTATTTGGTCCCAGCTGGTATAGGTATGGCTCCAAAACGCCGTCCACCACTGGTGGTTCAGTTCCTCCAAGGTCCCGTATTTTTTTTGAAGCCAGCCCTGAAAAGCTTTTTGGCAAAGGGGACACCAGCAGGTGCCGCCATATTCATTGGAAAGATGCCACAGGATCACTCCCGGGTGGCTTCCAAACCGCTGGGCCAATTTTTCGTTGATTTGGCGCACCTTTTCCCGGTAGTAGGGAGAGGTATAGCAATGGTTGTGGCGGCCTCCGGTCTGGTCCCGTACCATACTGCTGGACATCCGGCGGATCTCCTCATATTTTTCACTCATCCACACCGGCTTTGCGCCGGATGGCGTGGCCAGAACCGTGGAAATCCCGTTTTCGTAGAGGCTTTTAATCACCTTTTCCAGCCAGTCGAAGTCGTACACGCCCTCTTGGGGCTCCAGCTTTGCCCAGGAAAAGATGCCCACCGAAACACAATTCATATGGGCCTCTTTCATCAGTTCAATGTCACGCTGCAGGATATCGGGCCTATCTAGCCATTGATCGGGGTTATAATCCGCTCCGTGTAAAAATTTCAGCTCCATTTCCGAAGCTCCTCCTTGTCAAACCATTATAATTTTGGACGGCTTCCAAAGCTCAGCCGCAGCACCAGAAAATGGCGTTTTTCACCAGCTTTTGAAATTGGGGCTCCTGCCAAACGCTGTAAATGTGGCCGGGCGTCAGCACACAGATCCTTCCCTTCCCAAGCTCCCGCACATAGCCGCCCACCTGGTCGCCACCGGCAGCGGAATGGGTAGTCAGCAGCGTTTGGGCGTTGGGGGCTGTCACCTCAACCTGGTAATGCTCGTCCCGAATGGTAAAGGGCTCCACGCCCTGGGTCACCGGATGTTGAGCAGCCACTCGAACCTCCACCGAACAGCGGGGTGGGTGGCCCACAAAATGGCAGCCTACAAAATCTGTGTAAGCCGGGCATTTTCCGGCGCCGAAGGCATTGCCGGAATGGATAGAAAGAAAGCCGTGCCCTTCTTCCACATAGTCGGCAAAGTCCCGGGGCATCACTTCGGTGACGCCCTCCTCGAACCAGGGGTTGCTGTTGGCCCCGTTGATGGCGTTGCTTTTACAGTTGACCACCATGGGAAATTCCCGGATATACTTGGGTGTGAGAATATCTTTGGCGTCCCGCGCAAACTGGAAGTGGAACCCCTCCCCTTCCAACAGAGCGAACCCTTTTTCTATCACCTCTCCCGGGTGCCAAAAATCGTCGCAAAGTACCAGAATGTTTTTCATAGTAAACTCCTCCTGTTTTTCCGGTCGGATCCCCCTTCTGGTGCCACAGGCCATACCTGTTCCCTCGCCGTTTCAGATCCGCCCGTTTCTTAAAGATATCATACCACAAGTTACTGCCGGAAAAAAGAGCGGCTTTTTAGAAATCGGGTCTTGACTGTAAAGAAAAAATCTGTTATAGTAAGTAACGTTATGGGGGTATAGCTCAGCTGGTTAGAGCGCCTGCTTCACACGTAGGAGGTCACAGGTTCGAGTCCTGTTATCCCCACCAAAATAGAAATCTGTCCTCGTAAGAGGGCAGATTTTCGTTTTGTACGATTCCTTTTTCATTATTCCTGAAATCGGTTAAATTTTGAAAAAGGCACCTTAAGGAAGCAATGGAAATCGCCCTTGCAAACTATAATGATAAACGGCAATATGTAAGAGACCTACCACAGGCGCACGATATTCCTGACTTATACAGTATGGATTGAGTGTTGCCGCATTCGAAAATGAAAAGCTAATAGGCTTCCTGTGCCGCTGTGAGCCACAATGCGTTTCGTGCCACCGATGTGAAAGGAATTTTTCTCCTTTGATGGAAGCAGATTCGGTATAGAAAAATCATGATTGCGGCCTCTTTCCAAAAAAACTCAAGCGAAGGCGGTGTGCCCATGCTCAAGCAGGTACGCTATTTCCAGGCGGTTGTGCGCTGCGGCAGCTTTACCGAAGCTGCCGCACAGTGCTACATCTCCCAATCGGCCATTTCCCAACAGATCCAGGCTTTGGAGCAGGAATTGGGGGTACAGCTCTTGGCGCGCAAAGGCCGGAAATTTACCCTTACCCCTGCCGGGGAGCACTTCTACCAAAAGAGCTTAACCCTTACCGCCGACTACGACCGCATAGCAGCGGAGACCATCCGCATTGCCCATCGGGAGAATCCCCAACTGCATTTAGGGTGCCTGAAAGGCTACGGCGGCCAGGAATTCCAACAGGCTGTGGCAGAATTTGCCGAGAGGCACCCAGAGGCCGCCATTCATGTTGTCAACGGTACTCACGAAGAGCTGTACGAAGCCCTTATAAGCTGCCGGGCGGACGCCGTACTCAGCGACCAGCGTCGGGCTTTTTCCGAGGAGTACGCAAACCATATTCTGGCCAGGCGGCAGTGTTATATCGAGATTGCCGCCCGGAGCCCTATTGCCAGGATGGAAAGCATAGAGGTTTCCGAATTAAAGCATCTCCCCTGTGTACTGATAGCTCCAAAAAAACAGCAGAAAAACGAATGCAGCTATTTCCGAGAGATCATCGGCATCACCAGCGAGTTCGTGTTTGCCGAAAACACAGAGGAAGCCAGGCTGCTGGTTGTTGGCGGCAAGGGATTCCTGCCGGTGGAAGGCGGATTTATACCGCCTTCGGATGCGATTGTTCGCCATGTAAAGCTGCTGCGAAAGGGCAAACCCATTCACCGCAACTACTGTGTGTTCTGGAGGCTGGCGGATGAAACGGAAACCATCCGGGAGTTCGGCGAAATTTTGAAAAGCCAGTTTTGTGAGGAATAAGCTCATTTTTTGGTTGTGCCTTTTGGGGTGCGGCCTTTTTCATTAGTTTTCCTTATGTAAAATCTCGGAAATTCGAATTGATTTCCCCCAAAGCTTCCCGGTACAATAGGCACAGAACCGAAAAGAACAAAATCACAGGGGGTTGGCAAATGGAATATACCAGATTGGGCAACACTGGCACGGAGGTCTCCCGCATTTGTTTAGGCTGCATGAGCTTTGGAGACAACACCAAAGGAATGACCGGCAAGGGTTGGGCCATTGACGAGCAGAACAGCCGGGAAATCATTAAGCGGGCCTTGGAGCTGGGCATCAATTATTTTGACACGGCCAATGTCTACTCGGCAGGCACCAGCGAGGAATTTGTGGGCCGGGCCCTGAAGGATATAGCCCGCCGAAACGAAATCGCGCTGGCCACAAAGGTCCATTTCCCCATGAGTGAGGGCAAAAACTGCCGGGGCCTGTCCCGGAAGGAAATCATGTATGAGGTAGATCAAAGCCTCAGGCGCCTGGGCATGGATTACATTGACCTCTACACAATCCACCGCTGGGATCCCGACACCCCCATCGAGGAAACCATGGATGCTCTTAACGACGTGGTAAAATCTGGCAAGGTATTATACCTGGGCGCTTCCAGCATGGCAGCCTGGCAATTTCAAAAAGCCCAGTATGTGGCGGAACAGCATGGCTGGACAAAGTTTGTCACCATGCAGAACCTGTACAACCTGATTTACCGGGAGGAGGAGCGGGACATGATCCCCCTCTGCGCGGACCTGGGCGTTGGCCTGACCCCTTGGTCCCCAAACGCCAAGGGCCGCCTGGCTCGGAAGCCCGGTACCATCACCCAACGGTACGACAACGAAGCTGTGGGCAAGCGCTTCTTCCCTTTGGAGGCTGAGTCCGACTTAGAGATCATTCGCCGAGTGGAAGAGCTGGCCGGAAAACGCGGCGTGCCCATGATCCAAATCTCTCTGGCTTGGCTCCTGTCCAAGCCGGCCGTCACCGCCCCCATCTTAGGCGCCACTAGGCTTTGCCATTTTGAGGAAGCCGTTGTGGGGCTGGACAGCGTGAAGCTGTCCAGCGACGAAATCCGGTATTTGGAAGAGCCCTACACCGCCCACAATGTGGTGGGGTTCTAGGACAACCTCAAAGTTTCACGCACTCTATACCGGCCAACCGGTATAGGGTGCATTTTTCTTTCCCGTCAGGCTTAAAGTGCCTCAAATCCGCAAGTTCTCAGAAAAAATTCTCTTTTCCCGTTTACAAATTCCCCTTTCCGGAATATAATACGAATATATGTGAAGAAGGAACCAAGTACCCGGCGGTGCCTTGCGGTTAGAGTAAAAGAAATTCCAAGGCAGGCGGAAAACGGCAGAGAGAAGGGGCCATGGGCTGGAAACCCCTTTCGTTTTTTGCGGGGAAATGCACTCCGGAGCAGGCAGGGGGAAATCTCTGCCCGGGTGGCGCCGTTATCTGCCGTGATGAGAAAGAAGCGAAGTGGAACCGCGGTTAAAAATCGCCTTCGCATGCCTATTCCGGGCATGCGGAGGCTTTACTTTATAGGAGGAAGTCCTTTCATGTTTCAAACCCTAAAGAACGATTTAGACGCTGTTATGGCCCGGGACCCGGCGGCCCGTTCCCGGCTGGAGGTATTTTTCCTTTATTCCGGCTTCAAGGCCGTACGGGCCCACAGGAAAGCTAACTGGTTTTACCGGCACAATTTGAAATTTATCGCCCGTTTTATTTCCCAGCGCTCCCGAAAAAAAACGGGAATTGAGATCCACCCCGCCGCCCGGATAGGAAAGGGGCTGTTTATCGACCATGGCATGGGAGTGGTGATCGGCGAAACCACGGAGATCGGCGACAACTGCACCTTGTACCAGAATGTAACCCTGGGGGGAACAGGCAAAGACCACGGTAAAAGGCACCCCACCTTGGGGAACAATGTGTTGGTAGGAGCTGGGGCCAAAGTGCTGGGTCCTTTCCAGGTGGGCGACAATGCCCGCATCGCTGCCGGGGCGGTGGTGCTGGATGCGGTGCCTCCGGATGCCACCGCAGTGGGCGTCCCTGCCCGGGTGGTAAAGATCGGCGACAAACGCGTTCCAAGCTGCAACGAGCAGCTGGATCAGATTCATGTGGCCGACCCGGTCTCCATGGAGCTGTGCCGCCTGCGGGGAGAGTTGGAACGGCTCCAAAAGAAGGTGGAGCAGTTAACCAAGTCCTCCGCCACCCAATAGAAAAACAAAACTTACCTTTCAGGGAAAAACAAAAAACAGGAGGAACCTTCGGCTTCGGGGAAAAAGCTCCCCTCCAGCGGAGGCCCTGCCGGAATAAAAGTCTTTGGCTTTCCCCTTTCTGAGGGGGAGATAAAAAGGGAAAAACAAAAGAACGGAAAGCTTCCG
>CANSKS010000001.1 GCA_947647615.1 uncultured Neglectibacter sp. | reverse complement strand
GCCTGGGGCATCGAGGAGCGGGCTATACCCGTTTTGCCTTGCCATAGCCGGAATAGAAGTTTTGGCCGGCTTTTTTCAAAAGGCCTGGGGCATCGAGGAGCGGGCTATACCCGTTTTGCCTTGCCATAGCCGGAATAAAAGTTTTTGGCCGGCTTTTTTCAAAAAGCCGGGGAAGGGGGAGAAGCTATGCCTGGACATAAATTAGGGCGAGTCACAGAAGATATTAAGCGAGAGCTGACAGCTATTTTGCGAGAAATAAAAGATCCCCGGGTGAGAGGCTGCTTTTTAAGCATTGTGCGAGTAGAGGTGACCAACGACCTTTCCTATTGCACGGTTTATGTGAGTACCATGGAGGGGATGGAACAGACAAAGCGGGCAGTGGACGGGTTAAAATCGGCGGCAGGGTACATCCGCCGGGAGCTGGGGGCCAGGCTTTCCCTGCGGCATGTGCCTCAAATGCTGTTCAAGCCCACCGATTCCATTGAATATGGGGCGGCTATTTCCAAAAAGCTGTGGGAGTTAGAGCAAAACAGGCCTCAGCAGTCGGAAGAAGACCCGGAAGAGAAGACAGAAACAGAGGTCTAAATGAAGTTGGGAAGAAAGGAAGCTTTTGCCGCCGTGGCAAGGGCTGTGGGTACTAGAAATGACAGAAGATATCACTTGTGAACAGGCCGCGGCCTTGTTAAGAGGCTGGGACCATATTTTGGTTTTAAGCCATACCTCTCCCGACGGCGATACTCTGGGCTCCGCAGCAGCGCTGATTCGGGGGTTGCATCGGTTGGGCAAGCAGGCGTCCTTTGCCTGCTCGGAAGAGCCGGACCGGAAGTACGAGTACCTTTTTGAGGGAATTCCCCATCATAAGGATGCGATTCGGCACGTTGTGACCGTGGACGTGGCAGATAAATGCCTGCTGGGGAGCCTGGAAAGAGAGTACGGGGATAGGGTGGAGCTGGCTATTGACCATCATGGCACCCACAAGGAATTTTCGGAGAAAAAATGGGTGGAACCGGCCAGCGCCTCCACTACGGAGATGATAGCCCTTTTGCTGGAAACGCTGGGGGTAAAGCTGGACAAGCCTATGGCAGGCAGCATTTATACCGGACTTACCACCGATACGGGCTGCTTTCGGTACCGAAACGTAACGCCCCGCACTCACAGGGTGGCAGCCCAAATGTTGGAAGCAGGGGCCGATGGCGGCGAGATTAACCGGAAAATGTTTGAAAGTAAATCCAGGCGGCAGGTAGAGGCGGAGCGCCGGGTGTTGGATACCATGGAGTTCTTTTGTGAAGGGAAATGCGCTATGGCTTTTGTGCCTCAGCTGATATACCGGGAAACGGGCGCAGTGGAAAGCGACCTGGATGGCGTGGCTACCTTGCCCCGACAGGTGGAAGGGGTTATCTTGGGAATTACCCTGAAGGAAAGGGAAAGCGGCGAAATCAAAGTTTCCGTGCGGTCCAATCCGCCGGCCAATGCTGCCAAGTTGTGTGAAAAGTTTGGCGGAGGCGGCCATCCGGGTGCGGCGGGTTGCTCTTTTCCAAAGGGGACCATGCAGGAGATTGGTAAAAAAATGAAAGAGGCCTGCAAGGCCTATTTGAAGGAAATAGAATGAATGGGGTTATCATTTTAGATAAGCCGTCGGGGTTTACCTCTTTTGACGCGGTGGCTGTGGTGCGAGGGCTGGCCCAGGAGAGAAAAGTAGGCCATACCGGGACGTTGGATCCTATGGCTACCGGAGTGCTTCCCCTGTTGCTGGGAAAGGCTGCCAAGGCCTGTGACCTGCTGCCGGACACGGAAAAGGAATATTTGGCCCAATTCCAGTTGGGCTGCCAAACCGATACCGGAGACAGCACGGGGAAGGTGTTAAAAACAAAGGATGCGCCGGTTCCCACCGAAGCTTTGGAAAGGGCGCTCAAAAAATTCCAGGGCGATATTTTGCAGGTGCCCCCCATGTATTCGGCGGTTTCCGTGGGAGGAAAGCGGCTTTATGAGCTGGCCAGAGCAGGGGTGGAGATCCCGCGGCAGGCAAGGCCCGTGACGGTTTTCCGGTTGAACCTGGAGAGTTACGACCCTTCCACGCGGCGGGGAACCTTGAGAGCCGCTTGCTCCAAGGGTACTTACATCCGTGTGCTCATAGAAGATATTGCCAAAGCGGCGGGTACGGTAGGAATGATGACTGCCTTGCGGCGGGTGCGCGCCTGTGGCTTTTTGGAAGAAGAGGCGGTGCCGCTGGATAGGCTGAAAGAGCTGGCGGAAAAAGGAGACTGGGACCAGGTTCTAATGCCGGTGGAGAGCTTGTTCACCGCTTATACGGCGGTGAGTGTCAGCAGTGCTCAGGCTTCCCGGTTTCGAAACGGGGGAAGCTTGGCGATGGACCGGCTGCGGCTGCCGCGGATGAGGATTTTGGAGGGAATGCGGTTTTGTATATACGGGCCGGAAGAAGAGTTCCTGGGGTTAGCTCTGGCAGATTTGGAACAAGCCCAGCTGAAATTTTTGAAGCTATTTGCGGAATAGGGGGCTGGCTTTGGAGATTATAAAAGAGTTAGAAGAGATGAAGGAAGCTTCCCCTTGCTCCCTGGCCTTGGGCGCCTTTGACGGATTGCATTTGGGGCATATGGCAGTTATTCAAAAAGCGGTGGCCCTGGGAGATGCCCGGGGCCTGGAACCTGCAGTGTTCACGTTTCCCCAAAGCCCTCACGGGGAAGGGGACGTGATTACGGAGCGGGATAAAGAAAGGCTGCTGGAAGAGATGGGAGTCCGGCGGATGTACAGCATCGCGTTTTCCAAAGTGAAAAATTGGACCGCCGGGCAGTTCGTCCGGGAATGGCTTTTTTCCAAATGTCGGGCCCAGCAGCTTTGCTGTGGAGAGGATTTCCGGTTTGGTAAAGAGGCCCAAGGGGATGTTTCCCTGCTGAGGCAGTTGTGCGGGGAAGCCGGGAGAGCTCTTGCTGTGGCGCCGCCGGTGATGGATGAAGGAGAAAAGATCAGCTCTACCAGAATCCGCCAGGCGGTGAAGGAGGGACAAATCCCTTTGGCCAACCGGCTTTTGGGAAGGCCTTTTGGGTTTTCCCTGGAAGTGATTCACGGAAACCATATTGGCACGGGGTTGGGTATACCTACCATAAATCAAGCGCTGCCGGAGGGGTTTGTGCTGCCAAGGTTCGGGGTGTACGCTTCTTGGGCCAGGGTGGCGGGGCAATACTTTTATGGAGTCACCAATATTGGCCTAAAGCCCACCGTGGGCTCCGACCGGGTGCTTTCCGAAACCTGGCTTCCGGAATTTCACGGGGACCTTTACGGGAAGCGGGTGCGGCTGTTTTTGTTGGAATTTATTCGTCCGGAAAGGAAATTTGCTTCGCTGGAAGCGCTGAAATGTGAAATACAAAAAAACGCGGGCCAGGCAGAGGAGGCGGCAAAACGGCTCCCGCCCCCGAAGTTCGGGCTGGCTTGAAAAGAGGCCTGGAAAATCGCCATTTCTGGCGTTTTTTCGGGAGAAAGAACTTTACAAAAGGAACTGCCTGTGCTATTATATTCTAGCTGCCTTTTCCTCGGATAAGGGAAACACCGGCCCCTACCTGTGGAATGGGTGAATTTACGCGGGACTTCCCGCAGAAAAGGTGATTTAGCATGACAAAAGCCGAGAAAACAGAGATTATTCAAAAGTATGCCCGCCATGAGGGAGACACTGGTTCCCCGGAAGTGCAGATCGCGGTGCTGACAAAGCGCATCAACGACCTTACCGAGCACTTGCGCGTCAATAAAAAGGACCATCATTCCCGCCGTGGTTTGTTGAAAATGGTAGGGCAAAGAAGGAACCTGTTGAACTACCTGACCAAGATTGACATTGAGCGCTACCGCGCTATCATTGCCGAGCTGGGCATCCGCAAGTAAGTGAAAGGCTGTGGCTGTGGGCTTTCTGGCCGGCAGGCACAGCCTTCTCGCTCTGTTATTTGGCGGAACTGTTTTACAAGCAAACAAGCCGCGAGCCCGGCTTGTTTGCTTGTCAAACAGGGCCGCCTTTCAGAAATCCCCAGATCATGGGAGAAAGGATATTCGTTATGTTTGAAAAATTTAAGGTTTACGAAACAGAATTCGCCGGCAGGCCCCTTGTGGTGGAAACAGGGAAAATGGCCCAGTTGGCAAACGGTGAATGTCTGGTGCGCTATGGCGACACCGTGGTCCATGTAGCTGCTACTGCTTCCCCGAAGCCCAGGGATGGGATTGATTTCTTCCCTCTTTCCGTGGATTTTGAGGAGAAGCTTTATTCCGTGGGGAAAATTCCCGGTTCCTTTTTGAAAAGAGAAGGAAGGCCTACCGATAAAGCCATTTTGGTATGCCGTATGATTGACCGGCCCATCCGCCCGCTGTTCCCGAAAGATATGCGCAATGACGTTTCCATTGTCTGCACGGTGATGTCGGTAGACCAGGATTGCTCGCCGGAGATCGCCGCGATGGTGGGGACCTCCATCGCTCTTTCCATTTCCGATATTCCCTGGAACGGCCCCATTTCCGGTGTTTCTGTGGGCTTGGTAGAAGGAAAGTTTGTGATAAACCCCAACGCGGAGGAACGCAAGGTTTCCGAAATGGCGGTGACCGTGGCTTCCACCAGTGAACGGATTGCCATGATCGAGGCCGGGGCCAATGAAATTTCCGACGAGGATATGTACGACGGCATTATGGCAGGTCACGAGGCCAACCAGAAGATCATTGAGTTTATTAAGGGCATCCAGGCGGAGATTGGCAAAGAAAAGTTCTCTTATCCCTCCAATGAGCCGGAGGAAGAAATGTTCGAGGCCGTTAAATCCTTTGCGGAGGACGAGGTTCGGGCTGCTTTGGATACCGATGACAAAACCGTGCGGGACGAACGGTTAAAACCCATTTACGAGAAGGTTCACGAAAAGTTTGACGAGGTCTACCCCGAACAGGAGGCTAAGATCGACGAATGTATGTATAAGACCCAGAAGTACGTGGTCCGCCGTTGGCTGTTAGACGAACAAAAGCGCGTAGATGGCCGCGGCATGGACGATATGCGGCCTCTGGCCGCAGAGGTGGCGTTGCTGCCCCGCGTTCACGGTTCCGGCATGTTTACCCGGGGTCAAACCCAAGTGCTCACTGTGGCCACCTTGGGGTCCATTCGGGATAACCAGCTGTTGGACGGCATTGACGAGGAAGAGTCGAAGCGCTATATTCACCACTACAATTTCCCATCCTATTCTGTTGGAGAAACTAGGCCCAGCCGGGGACCCGGCCGCCGGGAGGTAGGTCACGGCGCCTTGGCAGAACGCGCGCTGGTTCCGGTAATTCCCAGCGTAGATGAGTTCCCCTACACCATTCGGCTGGTGTCGGAGGTGCTTTCCTCCAATGGTTCCACCTCTCAGGCTTCTATTTGTGGCTCTACCCTGGCCTTGATGGACGCCGGCGTGCCCATTAAGGCTCCGGTAGCAGGTATTTCCTGCGGCCTCATCACCGAGGGAGACCGTTGGATGACTATGGTGGACATTCAGGGTATTGAAGATTTCTTTGGCGATATGGACTTTAAGGTGGGCGGCACCAAGAAGGGGATTACCGCCATTCAGATGGACCTGAAAATTTCCGGTCTGACCCCAGAAATGGTGAAGGAGGCCTTGGAAAAGACTCACAAGGCCAGAAATTATATTTTAGACGAAATCATTTTGAAGGCCATTCCCGAAGTTCGGCCTGAGCTTTCCAAATATGCGCCCAAGATGCTTTCCATGCAGATCCCTGTAGATAAGATAAGGGAAGTGATCGGCTCCGGCGGAAAAGTGATTCAAAAGATCTGTGCCGAGTGCGATATTAAAATGGA
Organism: uncultured Neglectibacter sp.; assembly: GCA_947647615.1. GTDB lineage: Bacteria > Bacillota > Clostridia > Oscillospirales > Acutalibacteraceae > Acutalibacter. The sequence continues at coordinate 122,768 of CANSKS010000001.1, read as the reverse complement.
TATTGAAGAAGACGGCCATGTGTTCATTTCCGGCATCGATTTAGAGAAATGCCAGCGCGCCATGGATATTGTAGATACCATTGTCAACGACCCGGAGCCCGGTTCCTACTATAACGGCAAGGTCACCCGGCTGATGGACTTTGGCGCTTTCGTGGAAATCGCTCCCGGAAAGGAAGGCCTTGTGCACATTTCCCGGCTGGATGTCAAGCGCACGGAACGGGTTACCGATGTGGTGAACGTAGGCGATATTGTCAAGGTAAAGGTGCTGGAGATCGACGACAAGGGCAGGCTGAACCTGAGCCGCCGCGACGCGTTGATCGATCTGGATGGCGCGGTGCCGGAGAACACGATTTCTGAGGGACGTCCTCCCCGTAGAGATCACGGCGACAGGGACCATCGCCCTAGAAGAGATCAAGACAGAAGATAAGAAAAAGAAATGCTGCCGGGAATTTTCCCGGCAGTATTTCTTTGTAGCCATAACCCGCCGGTGTGGCGGCAGAAAACGGAGAAGCACGCAGAAAATGTGGAAGAAAGCTTAAGAGGGCCGGCCCAGCTGTTGCTGCCGAAGGGCTTTCAGGCGTTTCATCACATCGTTGGGGCCCCTGCCAAAATAATCGTGCAGCAGGCAATAATCCCGGTAAAGGACGTCATAAACCGCCGCGTTTTCCGGAATGGGCCGGTATAAGGTATCCTTTACCTTCCCGAGCTTGCGGGCGGCGGAGAAAATATGGTCAAAGCCTCCCTTTTCCCTGCCGGCAGCCACAGCGCCAAACAGGGCGCTGCCGTAGGCGGGTCCCTGGAGGGTGCCTACGATTTTTACCGGCATGTTTAAAACGTCGGCATAGATCTGCATGGTCATGGGGTCTTTCCAGGAGATGCCACCGGAGGCAAAGAATTCCTTTACCGGAAGGCCATGCTCCCGGTAGTTCTCCACCAGCACCCGAGTGCCGTAGGCAGTGGCTTCGATCAAGGCCCTATAAATTTCTTCGGGCTTTGTCTGCAAAGTCATGCCTAAGAGCATGCCGGTCAGGTCCGCATCCACCAAAATAGACCGGTTGCCGTTCCACCAGTCCAGGGCCAGAAGTCCGCTTTCTCCCGGTTTTTGGCCCTGAACCTTTTCCCGCAGGTAAGCGTGAATAGTTTGATTTGCCTGTTTCGCTTCTTCGAAGTAGGAGGGAGGCAGGCAATTTTCTATAAACCAGGCAAACAAATCGCCTACGCAGCTTTGGCCGGCCTCATAGCCGAAATACCCGGGCAGAATGCCGTCTTCCACTACGCCGCACATACCGGGAACCTGTTTTTCATCCGAAGCCAACATCATATGACAGGTGGAGGTGCCAAGGATGGCCAGCATTTTGGCAGGGCCGTCAATGCCCGCAGCGGGAACGCACACATGGGCGTCCACGTTGCCCACCGCCACGGCGGTGCCGGCCTTTAAGCCGGTCAACTTGGCCATTTCCGGCGTGATGCCGCCGGCTCTTTGCCCCAAGGGAGCGATTTCGGTGCCCAGCTTTTCTTCCACCACATGGGCAAGCCTTGGGTCCAACCCGGCAAAAAATTCCCGGGAGGGGTAGCCGGTCTCTTTGTTCCACAGGGCCTTATAACCGGCGGAACAGGCATTTCTGGTCTTTTTCCCGGTGAGCTGCCAGACAATCCAATCGGCGGCCTCCAGGAACTGATCTGCCGCTTCGTAGAGCTGGGGAGCCTCCTCTAAGACCTGCCATATTTTAGGGAGAGCCCATTCGGAAGAAATTTTCCCGCCATAATTGGAAAGCCACCGTTCTCCACGAACTTTGGCTGCGGCAGTAAGCCGGTGGGCCTGGCCCTGGGCCCCGTGATGCTTCCAAAGCTTTCCATAGGCGTGGGGTTCTTCCTGGTATTCCTTTAGGAAGCAAAGGGGGGTGCCGTCCGATTTTACCGGTAAGAGAGTACAGGCGGTAAAATCGGTGCCCACGCCAATGACGCTTTCCGGAGAAACACCGGACTCCTTTAACACGGCCGGCACGACATGGAAAAGGACATCCAGGTAATCCTGGGGATGCTGCAGGGCCCAATCCTGCGGCAGCTTTTTCCCACAAGGCAGTTCCCGATCCATAACGCCATGGGGGTATTCATACACAGAGCTTGCCAGTTCCTCTCCGGTTTCCACGTCGATTAGGAGAGCTCGGCCGGAAAGCGTCCCGAAATCGATGCCTATGCTATAGCTGGCCATTTTAACACGTCCTTTCCGAGGAAGGCTGTCCGTTGCTGGAGGAATCTGCTTCTGCCGCGGCACGGATGCGCAGGTCCAGCTGGGGCTGGACTCGTCTCAGCAGGATGGGCTTTCCCTTTTCATTTAAAAAGCAGTGCTCTGTTTTGCCGGTACAACGCAAAGCCTTTGTGGTTTTGTCCCGCACTGTGTAAGAAAACGAAAGTTTTACACCGGTGTAGTTTAAGATTTTGGCTTCGATCTCCACAGTTTCCCCAAACCGTGTCATGGAGCGGTACTCCGCCTGGGCGTGCAGAACGGGACACAGGATATTTAAGGCTTCTACTTTATCGTAGCCGAAGCCCATTTGCTCCATCAAAAAGGTACGTGCCTCTTCGAACCAGCGAATATAATTGGAATGGTGGACGCAGTTCATTTTGTCGGTTTCATAGTAGTGAACGGTTCGGGTGTACAAGGCAGACATTCTTCCATCACGCTTTCTTCAGCAAATAAATTCCGTTGTTGAAACGGCCGGAGGCCCCTGTTCGATTTAAAGGCCCGAAGCTATTATAGCATATTTTTCCCAGGGACAAGCATAGATTTTACCAACCGGATTGCCTGAGATTGGCTTTGCGAAAATATTGATTTTTCCTACAAAAAGTGCTATAATACGACTCTATAAGTGAAATATGAAAGTGATTCGCATTTTTATTCCAAAGAATTTTCATTGGTCCCAGAGCAGGGAAAGCAGAAAGGAAGTAGTTCAGCATATATGAGGATCGGATTAGATGTCGGTTCGACCACCCTCAAATGTGTGGTTTATGATGACAAAGGGGAGCTGGCCTTTAAAGCCTATGAAAGGCATTATTCCCAAATTGCCGAAAAGGCGGCCCAAATGCTGGCTGCGGCCAAGGAGCAATGCGCTGGCATGGAGCAGGCCGCCCTTTGTGTTTCCGGTTCCGCAGGCATGGGCCTGGCGGAAGATTTAAAGATCCCTTTTGTGCAGGAGGTTTATGCCACCCGCACGGCGGTAAGGCATTACGTACCAAAAGCAGATGTGGTAATTGAGTTGGGAGGGGAAGACGCAAAAATATTGTTTCTTTCCGGCGCCATGGAAGTGCGTATGAACGGTTCCTGTGCAGGTGGTACCGGCGCCTTTATTGACCAGATGTCCACTTTGCTGAACATTACGCCGGAAGAGCTTAACCGGCTTTCCGGAGAAAGCGAGCGCACCTACAGCATCGCTTCCCGGTGCGGGGTGTTTGCCAAATCTGACATCCAAGCGCTTTTGAACCAGGGCGCTCAGAAAAAAGACATTTCGGCCTCCATTTTGACGGCGGTGGTCAACCAGACGGTAGCGGGCTTGGCGCAAGGGCGGGAAATTTCCGGAAATGTGGTTTATTTGGGCGGTCCTCTTACCTTTTTGCCCCAGCTGCGGGAGGCCTTTGACCGTATTTTGAAGGTGGAGGGAGCCTGTCCGGAAAATTCCTTGTATTTTGTGGCCATGGGAGCGGCCCTTTCTCAAGAGGTTGCCCAGTTCGAGCTTTCGGAGATCATGGAAAAAATTCGCCATTACAGCTCGAAAAAGCAGTACCGGGGCAGTGAAGCGCTCTTTTCCAGCCAGGAGGAGTACCGGGAATTTGAAAGGCGTCATCAACAGGACAGTGTCCCCACAAACGCGCCCCTGCTGCCTGGAGGAAAGGCCTTTGTGGGCATAGATGCAGGGTCTACTACGGTAAAGGCCGTGGCCATGAACGAAGAGGAAGAAATTATTTTTTCCCGTTACCTGCCCAACAGCGGAAACCCGGTGCCTTTGGTGCGGGACTTTTTGGCGGAGCTTTACAGCAAATTCCCGGAGATTCATGTTGTGTCTTCCGCCTCTACCGGTTATGGAGAAGAAATTGTAAAGAACGCCTTTGGCCTGGATCTGGGAGTGGTAGAAACGATAGCCCATTTTACCGCGGCCAAGAAATTCGAGCCGGAAGTGGATTTCATCATAGATATTGGCGGACAGGATATCAAGTGCTTCAAAATAAAGAACGAGACCATTGACAATATCTTTCTTAACGAGGCCTGTTCTTCGGGCTGTGGTTCCTTTTTGCAGACCTTTGCCGGAGCCTTGGGCTATGAAATGGGAGAGTTCGCCCGGTTGGGGCTCTTCGCCGGAAACCCGGTAGATTTGGGGTCCCGCTGTACGGTATTCATGAACTCCTCGGTAAAACAAGCCCAGAAGGATGGGGCTTCCATTGAAAATATTTCTGCCGGCCTTTCCATGAGTGTTGTGAAAAACGCCCTTTATAAGGTGATTCGTCTCACCGACGCAAAGACTTTGGGAAACCATATTGTGGTACAGGGCGGGACCTTTTTAAACGACGCCGTGCTGCGGGCCTTTGAAAAAGAGATTGGACATCCGGTGACCCGGCCTTCTGTAGCCGGGCTCATGGGAGCTTATGGAGCGGCCCTTTACGCCAAGGAGCGGGCTGCCTGGGAAAAGAGCAAGATGATAGACGCCCAGGGCCTGGCATCCTTTTCCCACCAGGTGAAGGCGGTCACCTGCAATGGCTGTGAGAACCATTGCCGCCTCACCGTGAACACCTTTACAAACGGGGCCAGGTACATTGCCGGGAACCGCTGCGAAAAACCCCTGCAAAAGGGGAAGACCCAGGTCCATTATAATTTGTACGATTATAAAAAGCAGCTTTTAGACGCGTACCGGCCCTGTGAAGGTCCCCGGGGCAGGATTGGCATTCCCATGGGGCTCAATATGTTTGAGCTTTACCCCTTCTGGTACCGGTTTTTTACCGCCCTGGGCTTCGGGGTGTTTCATTCCCCGGAATCCGACAGAAAGCTCTATTTCAAGGGACAGCACACCATCCCATCCGATACCGTTTGCTACCCGGCGAAATTGATGCACGGCCATATAGAAGAGCTGCTTTCCGAAAAGCCCGACGCGATTTTTTACCCCTGTATGAGCTATAATTTTGACGAGAATTTGGGGGATAACCATTACAACTGTCCGGTGGTGGCCTATTATCCGGAGGTGTTAGACGCCAACGTGGCCGCCCTGGCGGAAACCAAATTTATTTACGACTATGTGGGCATTCACCGTCCCAAGGATTTTCCCAAAAAGATGTGCGGGATTCTTGCCAAGTATTTCTCTGGGATCACAGAAAAAGAGGTAAAAGCGGCAGCCAAAGCGGCTTATGAGGAATATTCGGCGCACATGGAGAGAATTCGGCAGAAAGGCAAGGAATACCTGGCGTTGGCAAAGGAAAAGGACTTGCCGGTGATTATCCTTTCCGGACGCCCTTACCATTTAGATTCTGAGGTGAACCATGGGATCGATAAGTTGATCTGCGAATGCGGGGCCGTGGTGGTAAGCGAAGATTCTGTCAGCGACCTGGTAGAAAGGTTCCCGACCGGTGTGCTTAACCAGTGGACTTACCACGCCAGGCTTTACGCAGCTGCGAAATATGTGGCTCAAAGCGGCGACCCGAGGTTGAATTTGGTACAGCTGGTCTCCTTCGGATGCGGGGTAGACGCCATCACGGGTGACGAGGTGCGAAGCATTTTGGAGAGGGAAGGACGCATATATACCCAAATCAAGATCGATGAGATCACCAACCTGGGAGCGGTACGCATTCGCCTGAGAAGTCTGTTTGCCGCTTTGAACCTGGGGGCGGAAAAGGTTTGAGCGGGCAAGTATTTTAAACGTGGGAATTCTTGTTTTTGGAAAGGAAAACGGTTATGGCAGAACAAACCTCCCGGGTACAGTTTACCAAGGAGATGAAGAAGGATTATACGATCATCACTCCCAATATGGCGCCCATTCACTTTGAGCTGATCAAAAATGTGCTGCAAAGCTTTGGTTATAAAATAGAACTCCTGCGCACCACCGGGCGGGAAATCGTGGACGAAGGCCTGAAATATGTACATAACGACACTTGTTACCCGGCCCTGCTTTCCATTGGCCAAATGATGCATGCCCTGCACAGCGGAAAGTATGACTTGCACAAGGTAGCCTTGGTCATGACTCAGACAGGCGGCGGCTGCCGCGCTTCCAACTATATTCATTTGCTTCGCAAGGCCTTAAAACGGGATGGGCTGGAATTTATTCCGGTGATCTCTATCAATATTTCCGGGCTGGAAAGCAACCCGGGCTTTAAGATTACCCTGCCGCTGCTGCGAAGGGCCATTGCCGCCCTTACCTATGGGGATCTGCTGATGCTGTTAAAGAACCAGACAAAGCCCTATGAGGTCACTGCCGGGGAAAGCGACGCGCTGGTAGAGGAATGGCTTAAAAAGCTGACCCGACTTTTTGAGCAGGGAAAGGCTTTTTCTCAGAGAGAAGTGCGGGAGTATTTTGACCAAATCGCCCGGTCCTTTGCCGGAATCCAGCTGGAGCAAAAGGAAAAGCTTAAAGTGGGGATTGTGGGGGAAATCTATGTGAAATATTCCCCTTTAGCCAATAATGGGTTGGAAAATTTTCTTTTCGAGCAGGGCTGTGAGGTGATGGTTCCCGGCATTTTGGGCTTTATGATTTTTAAGGTAGATAACCGCCTGGAAGATATTGCCCTTTATGGAGGAAGCGCCGCTAAAAAACGGGTGTGTACCCTTTTAAAATGGTATTTTACTAAATATGAGACAGACTTGATTGAATCGGTAAAAAAATACCCGCAGTTCACCGCGCCGGCCTCTTACGAGAGGCTGAAGGAGCTGGCAGGAGAGGTCATCGGTCATGGCTGTAAAATGGGGGAAGGCTGGCTTTTGACAGCGGAAATGATGGAGCTGGTGGAAAGCGGCTATGAAAATGTAGTGTGTACGCAGCCCTTTGGTTGCCTGCCTAACCATATTGTGGGAAAGGGCATGATTCGCAAGGTGCGGGAGGTCCTGCCGCAGGCGAACATTGTGCCTATCGACTATGATGCCAGCGCCACCAAGGTGAACCAGGAGAACCGCATTAAGTTGATGTTGGCAGTGGCCCAAGAGCGTCACACAGGGAAAGACGTGGATGGTGTGAGTCCGGCCTAAAAAACCAAGCCCGGGAAAGCGTTCTTTGCCGGTTTTGTTGGGACAAATCCCGCCTGCCGCGGAGATTTGGAAAGGAGAATTGTTTTATGGAAGAATGCAGTATCGTACTCAGCGCAGACAGCACCTGTGACTTGGGGGAAGAACTGAAGGCACGGTATGGGGTATATTACTACCCTTTCCATGTGATTTTAGAGGAAAAGGATTACCAGGATAATGTGGATATTACCACAAAAGAGTTGTTCGATGCCTACTACGCCAGGAAGGCCTTGCCCCGCACGGCGGCCATTAATGTTTCGGAGTATGTGGCTTACTTCCGGGACTGGGTAAAAAGCGGCAGGGATGTCATCCATTTGAACCTGGGAGGCGCCATTTCCAGCGCCCATAAAAATTGCCTGTTGGCGGCCCAGGCTCTTCAGGAGGAATTCCCCCAGGGAGGCAGGGTTTATCCTTTGGACAGCTGTACACTTTCTACCGGAATTTCTCTACAGATTATTGAGGCCGGAGACATGATCAAGGCTGGGGTACCGGCATCGGAAATTGTGTCAAAACTGAGGGAAATTATCCCCTGCTGCCATGCCAGTTTTATTTTGGACACGTTGGATTTTATGCGGGCAGGCGGCCGCTGCTCTTCCGTGGTAGCTTTCGGGGCTAACTTATTGAACCTGAAGCCTTGTATTGAGGTGGATAACGGAGACGGCAGCATGCACGTGGGGAAGAAGTACCGGGGCCCCTTGGAGAAAGTGTTGCCCCAGTATGTAAAAGATAAGCTCCGGCAATACCCCGATATCAAACGGGATCATATCTTTATTACCTATTCTTCCATAGAGCCGAAACTGGAAGAGCTGGTGCGCAAGACCATCCAGGAAAATATGGTGTTCAAGGAGATCCACGCCACCAAGGCCAGTTGTACCATTTCCTCTCATTGCGGCCCCAATACCCTGGGGATTCTTTTTGAGACGGAAACTCCTGCAAAGTGAATGAGAAAAAGTAACCCACCCCAAACTGGTTTGGGGAGGGTTACTTTTACCTGGGCCTACGTCCGTTCATGGGTTCTCCGTTGATGCTGGGAAGAATGTTGTAGTTATATTTGGGCCGGTCCCCCGGCATATAGAAATAAACGAATTTTATGGAAAAGATGTCGCAGACAATGAAGTTGTTGACCATTTCATCGTACAGAGTGACAAAGCTTCTGCCGACAAAATATAACAGCCCTTGTTTCCGCATCATCTGCTCCGTACCAATGAGGAACTCTATCACCACATATTGTCCGATGTTGTCGGAAAGGATGGCCTGCATGGAACCCCGCATTTCCTCCGTATCAAAGCTGGGTTGGGGCGGCGTGCTAAAATTATCCATAGTCCGGCTGCCGTCGGGAAACTCCTGGAAATCGTTTCTGGCCCTTAAGCGTTTCATGCCGGGGGTGAAGTCCTCCGGCCGTACCCTTCTGTAATCCTCCATGTCTGTTACCTCCATATTCTCAAGTGTCCGCGTAAGCGGCAGTGGGGTTATAAAAGCAATGGTCTCCCAGACGGATGACAAACTCCCCCACTTCGGAGGGGAAATTGTCCCGGCAGGTGGGTTTAAAGGGGTTGAAATACCAAAGGGCAAACCCTAGGTTTGTCAACCGGTTGCCTGCGATGGCCCAGTTAGCAATGTCATAGTGCACCTGAGTGGGCCTCATGTTGTAGATATTTTGACTATTGTAGCGTCCTCCCACGGTTTCCATGGCACAGGTAAATTGCCTGGGCTGGTAGACCACCTGGCGGATAGTTTCCAGCCTGCCATATTCCCCGTAATCTACCTGTACCCGGTTCATGACTACACAGGCCACCGCCTTCATTCCGTTTTCCCCTTCCCCACCCGCCTCGCATTCCAAGATCCGGGCCAGGATCTCCAGGTCAGAAAATGCCATGTGGAACACCTTCCCTTTTTAAGAGCACTGTTTACCGCTTCGTGCTTATAGGTATGCCGGGAAAATTTTGCTTAGACCAGTTTTTTGTGTTTGCCAAGATTGCATTCCCCGTTTTTTTTTGTTATAATTTTTTGAAATTGAAGCCCCTGTAGGAGATACGGAAGAACCCATTAAAGGAGCCGCACGGTTTTTGGAAGAAGGGCGCAGGGCAGAGAGGATGGTTTGACATGGTATTGAGTTTTGACGAGTATCGGGACAAACTACTGGGTTGTTGGGTGGGGAAAAACATTGGCGGCGTGCTGGGCGCTCCTTTTGAAGGGAAGCGCCAAGTCAACCAGATAGACTTTTATGCCCAGGACCTTTCCAATGGCCCGCCCCCCAATGACGACCTGGACCTGCAGGTGGTGTGGCTGGCGGCGGTAGAACGGTATGGCCGCCAGGTAAATTCCGCGATTTTAGGGGAGTACTGGCTTTCTTATGTGATCCCCAACTGGGTAGAATATGGCACGGGAAAGGCAAACCTGCGGGCGGGCCTTATGCCGCCTATGAGCGGAATGGTGGATAACACTTACCGAGATTCCTGCGGGGCTTTCATTCGCTCGGAAATATGGGCTTGCCTGGCGCCGGGGCATCCGGAAATCGCGGCCCGGTACGCCTATGAGGACGCGGTGGTAGATCACCAGGGCGAGGGTGTTTACGGGGAGGTCTTTTTTGCCGCCCTGCAAAGCGCAGCCTTTGTGGAACGGGATAAGCGGAAGCTCATTGCCATAGGGCTTTCTTATATTCCGGAGGATTCCGCGGTTTCCCGCTGCATTGGGAAAGCGGTTGCCTGTTACGACGGCGGGGTGGAGTTTTTGGAGGCGCGCCGCCAAATTCACAAGGAGGCTCCCGGAACCTTTGGGGTGCAGAGCTGCCCCATCGGAGCGGTGCCCCGGGAAGACCCGCCCCTGGAGATAGGAAGACCGGGCTATGACGCGCCGGAGAATATCGGCTTTACTATTGCCGGCTGGCTTTACGGCGAAGACGATTTTGGACGGAGCCTGTGTTTGGCTCTTTCCTGCGGGGAAGATACCGACTGCACCTGCGCCACGCTGGGAGCCACTTTGGGGATCATCAGCGGGGCAAAGGCGATTCCTGCCAAATGGGCGGATCCCCTGGATGACAAAATTGTGACCATGTGTATTGACAAAACCAGCGGAGGTATTTGGACGCCAGCTACTGCCACGGAGTTTACCGACCGCATTATGGGGAATACACCCATGTTTTTAGGGCAGAAGTACTGTGATGTGCTGAACCGGAATGGGTATACGGTAAGCTGCCGGGAAGGGCAGGACCTGTATTGCCAAGTCCCCGATTATCTGCCCTTCATCAACGGCGGCGGGAAAAGTAGCCTGCCGACAGTGAAGGAGCTTTGTACCCGGTCACCCTATGTGGTACAGTATGATTTCCCGGCCTTCCATGTGGAGGTAGACTATGAAGGCTCGGTCTTCTACCGTCAGGATGAACCCCGGGAGCTCACCCTCACTGTGATAAATGATATAGCGATGAATGAACAGCAATGGGCCCGTGTGGCTTTCTACCTGCCCCAAGGGGTAGAGCCCCAGACTCCGGTAAGTTTCCTGCTGCCGCTGAATAATCTGTACAAGTCAAAAGCGGTAGTGAAGTTTGCATTTGTGGCCAGTGCGGCCGCCGCTCCAAAATTGGAGCTTTTGGCAGATATTTCTTTGGAGGGCCGTCATTCCTCCGGCCCCTGTAAGATCACTTTGATGTGCGAAGGCCAAAGCTGAGGCCTTAGACCCGGCTGTGCATCGTGTATACTTTTTTAGATGGAGACTCCTTTTATGGATAAAAGCAAGATTAGGAATTTTTGTATCGTGGCCCATATCGACCACGGAAAAAGCACCTTGGCGGACCGGATTTTGGAGCACACAAAGGCTGTGCCTCTGCGGGAAATGGAAAACCAGCTTTTAGATAATATGGACCTAGAGCGGGAGCGAGGCATCACCATCAAGGCCCATGTGGTAACCTTGGTCTATACGGCCAGGGATGGGGAAGATTATGTGTTTAACCTGATCGATACCCCCGGTCATGTGGACTTTAATTATGAGGTGTCCCGTTCCCTGGCAGCCTGCGAGGGGGCTGTACTGGTGGTGGACGCTTCCCAGGGGATAGAGGCACAGACACTGGCAAATACCTATTTGGCAGTAGACGCGGGGCTGGAGATCGTACCGGTGGTGAATAAGATTGATTTGCCCAGTGCAGACCCGGAGCGGGTATGCAAAGAAATTGAAGATGTGATTGGGATACCGGCCATGGACGCACCTCGGATTTCGGCGAAGACGGGAATTAACATCGAAGAAGTGATGGAACGGGTGGTTTCGGATATTCCGGCGCCGGAGGGAGATGAGACTGCTCCCCTTCAGGCCCTGGTTTTCGATTCTTATTATGATTCTTACCGGGGCGTGATCGTCTACGTGCGGGTGAAGGAGGGGACGGTGCGCCCGGGAGATACTATTCGCATGATGGCTACCGGCGGAGAATTTTCCGTGGTGGAATGCGGGTTCCTGCGGGCCACCTCTTTGGAGCCTGCAGAGGCCCTTTACGCAGGCGAGGTAGGCTATATCGCCGCGTCCATCAAGGATGTGCGCCAGGCTCGGGTAGGCGATACGGTCACTTTAGCAGACCGTCCTGCAGCCGAACCCTTGGAAGGGTACCGGGCGGTGCAGCCTATGGTATTTTGCGGCATTTATCCCGCCGATGGCGCCCATTACGCCGATTTGCGGGACGCTTTGGAAAAGCTTCAGCTCAACGACGCCTCCCTGACCTTTGAGGCGGAAACTTCGGTGGCCTTAGGCTTTGGTTTCCGCTGCGGCTTCTTGGGGCTCCTTCACATGGAGATCATCCAGGAAAGGCTGGAGCGGGAATATAATTTAGATCTTATCACAACGGCTCCCAGCGTGGTTTACAAGATTGTGAAGACCAACGGCGAAGCGGTTCTCATCGACAATCCTACCAATTACCCGGATCCTGCCACCATTCAAAGCGCCGAAGAGCCTATTACCAATGCCCATATCTACTCCCCTTCCGATTATGTGGGCAATATTATGGAGCTTTGTCAGGAGCGCCGGGGTGTATTTAAAGACATGAAATATATCGATACAGACCGGGTAGACATCCATTATGAGCTGCCCTTAAACGAGATTATTTACGATTTTTTCGACGCTTTGAAATCCCGCAGCAGAGGCTACGCCTCTTTCGATTATGAACTGCTGGGTTACCAGAAAAGCGAGCTGGTAAAGCTGGATATTATGCTCAACGGCGAAGTGGTAGACGCCCTTTCCTTTATTCTTCACGCGGAAAAGGCTTACCCAAGGGCACGGAAGATGACGGAAAAATTGAAGGAGAAGATACCGCGCCAGCTATTTGAGGTTCCTATTCAGGCTTGTGTGGGCGGCAAGATTATTGCCCGGGAAACGGTGAAGGCTATGCGCAAGGATGTGCTGGCAAAATGCTACGGCGGCGACATTACCCGAAAGAAAAAGCTGCTGGAAAAGCAAAAAGAAGGCAAAAAGCGGATGCGCCAGCTGGGTACGGTAGAGGTTCCCCAGGAGGCTTTTATGTCGGTGTTGAAACTGGATGAGTAAGCTGGGCCTTTATTTGCATGTTCCTTTTTGTGAGAGGAAATGCCCCTATTGTGATTTTTACTCTGTAAAAGCGGAAGAGGAACTGCTGGACCGGTATACCCTGGAAATGCGGAAAGCGCTGTTTGCCTGGGGGCAAAGGGCGGCTGGCCGGCCTGTAGAAACGGTGTACTTCGGCGGAGGCACCCCCAGTCTTTTGGGGGCGGGAAGGCTGGGAGAGCTGCTGGAAACAGCTTTTCGGGCCTTTTCCTTTTCCCCTTTTCCGGAAATCACCGCAGAGGTTAATCCCACCTCCGTGGATGCCGCCTTTTTCCGGGAATTGAGGCGGGCGGGCTGTAACCGGCTGTCTTTGGGGATGCAGTCCGCCAACGAAGAAGAGCTGCGCCTTCTGGGAAGAAGGCACAGCCCGGAGGATGTGGCGCGGGCCGTAGCGGATGCCCGCCACGGCGGCTTTGAAAATATCTCCTTGGACTTGATGCTGGGCCTGCCGGGCGGAAGCGAAGAAAGGCTGGCAAATTCCATCGCCTTTGCCGCAGGGTTGGGAGTGGAGCACATCTCCGCCTATCTATTAAAAATAGAGGAACATACCCCCTTTGCAACCCGAAAGCTTCCGCTGCCGGAAGAAGACGAGGCGGCCGATTTGTACCTGTTTTCTGTAAAAGAGCTGGCAGCCAGGGGTTTTTGCCAGTACGAGATCAGCAATTTTTCAAGGTCGGGCCAAGAAAGCCGCCACAATTTGATTTATTGGCATGGGGAAGAATATTTGGGCCTGGGGCCCGGGGCCCATTCCTTTTTTGAAGGAAAACGGTTTTATTACCCTCGAGATTTGAAAGCGTTTTTACAGGGGGAAGACTTCGTGGAAGACGGGACGGGCGGCAGCTTTTTTGAATACGCCATGCTGAATTTACGGCTGACGGAAGGGCTCACCAAACCGGCCTGTGAAAAAAAGTTTGGGCCGGAAGGAGGAGCGGAGTTCGAAGGGATGTTGGAAAGGGCGAAAAACTGCCCACCCGGTTTGATTCGGGCGGGCAGGGAACGGCTTGCCTTCACGCCGGAGGGCTTTTTGGTCTCTAATGCGCTGCTTTTGAAGCTGTTGCCAAACAGTGGTTGAAGGCGGACAGAGGATTTGCGGCGGGCTCATTCACAGGGCAGGAGGCTTAAGCGCTCTTTCCTGAAAACAGCTCAGGATGCATACGGCTGTAATGAAACAGGTATTGCTGAGCAAGTCCGGCTTTAGTCCCAAATTCCAAGGGAGAGCGTCCGGGCAGTAAAACCGCCATGGCCCGCTTCATCCAAACATCCATGGGGAAGCAGGTGGTTTTGTGAAAACCATACAGCAGCGTACACTCTGCTACCTTAGGTCCAACCCCCAAAATTTTTTGTAGCTCTTCCCGCCCGTATTCCACAGAGGAGAGGAGGATTTTGTCCAGATCAACTTCCCCGCAGGCCACTTTCTTTGCCGCATCCAGCAAATACTTCGCCCGAAAGCCCGCCCGAATGGGAGCGAGGTCTTCCAGCCGGGCGGAGGCCAAGGCTGCCGCTGTGGGAAAAGCGTGCCAGCCGGTATGGGCGATGGGGCTTCCAAATTGTTGGCAGAGCCGTTGGAGAATCCCTTTAATCCGGGGGATGTGGTTGTTTTGGGAGATCAAAAATGAGCAAAGAGCTTCCCAAGGATTCTGACGCAGCAGGCGGATGCCCGGGGCGTAATCGCAGGCGCTTTTTAAGGCGGGGCACAAAGCGGAAAGCTCCGACCGCATGGCTTCGTAGTCCTCGTCCAAGTCGAAGTAGGAACGCCAGAAGTTTTGGAATTCTTCTTGGGAGCAATAAAGCAACAGAACATCCTTTTGACGTTCTAACCGAAGATACCGGTCAAAGGCTACGCCTTCCCAAAAGGAAGGCGAGTCCTCGTTTACGGGTCTCCAGCGAAAGGCCTGGCCACAGTCCAAGGTCTGCGCCAAGTCGAAGGAGGCGGGAATGGCTACAACAGGCGTCATCTGTTCTTTTCATCCGCTTTCTGCCGGTCCTGGGGTTCCCGAGAGGTAAGCCAGTGGATAGAGCGTTCAATGGCATCCCGGGAATTTCCCCAATCGCCTCCGGCGTTTCTATAATCGAACATCCGGCAAAAATGGGTCACATCGCCGCAGAGCGTCTCTAAATAGGATTTTGTCAGCCGGGTAGTAGCTTCCTCAAAAAGCGCGAAATTCTTTTTTGGCATTTTTTGGGCGGCCTGCAGCACCATGCCATAATGGGAAAAGCAAATGTATTCCTGCTGGCTGTAAAGCGTCCGGAATTCTCCGTCATCCTGCCACAGCTTTACCACGGTTTCTAAAAGGTGAGCGGTATTCTTTTCGATATTTTCGCAGACAAAGCAGCTATGCTTCCGGCGCTCCCACTGAGAAAGGCTTTTTTTGATGGGAGTCCGATTTTGGCTGAACAGTTCTGTTTGCACCTCCGCTAAGAGACTTTCCAGGATCAGAGCCACAGAAAGGCGGCTGCCCCTCGCCAGAATTTGGTTGAAGTGTTCCTCGCAAAAGCCCAGGCGGTTGGTTTCTTCCCTGACATCCGGCTCCATCATAGCCGCGCCGGTGATGTAAGTTGCCATGCGGTCCTCCAGCATATCCCGCATCCGGCAAAAGGGACACCCGTCTTTGGGAAGAAAAACGTCGTTGATGGGGATAGAACACAGATCTTCTCTCATGTCAAGCCCTCCAAAATGTATGTTCTAAAAGAATAATGTATAAATATTCAAAACGAAATTTGAGGAGCCATTCATGTTTCACAGTGTGGAAAAACCTGTGGAAGCCGTGGAAAACTCCTGTTTTCCCCAGTATAACACAAAAGGAATAAAAAAAATAGAGGGGAAAAGCCGGGAAAGTGAATTTTTCTAAAGGATGTTTCAGATGAGTATACTGAATGTTAAAACTTTGTGAAGAAGTGAGAAGTGAAAAAATTCCTCTTGACAGCTAAAATACAAAATATAGGATTTAAAAAATAGAAAAACACCAGAAATTGATTATTTTTCCATAATGTATAAAAGTGCCTTTTTCCGGCTTTCCGGAAGCAATTTCCGGGATGTTTACATAAGAATTATAGAATTCGCTTTTGGCGGAAGGGCAGAGAACCGCCTGGGACAAGGGGTTTTTCACATTTTCCACAGAGTTTTCCACAAAGAAAGCAAAAAGGGTAATCTGTTTTATGTAAACAGGAAAGACGGAAGAAAAATGTGGAAAATAAAAAAGTATGTTTTTACAAAAAATGTATGAAAATTTATTTTTGAACAGGGGCCGTTCTTTGGAAAATTTTTTGGATTTTTACGGAAAAAAAGGGAAAACCCGCTAAAAAGGACGGACGAAAATTCCGGAAAACGGCCTTTTTCTAGGAGAATTCCGCATTTTTATTTGAGATTTAAAAGGGACTGTGGTATACTAGCTGCAAAGTAACTGGAAATCTGGCGGCTTGAGAAGGGCCCCCTGGGGCCGTGGAAGATGTTTGCCGTCCAGCGTCAATTTGCGGAAAAGGATGCGTGCCTGAATTTGGACAAGACCAAAAAAGAAAAAGGGCTTTCCAACAATTGGGAAGGACACCCTGCGGAAAGAGACGTCATTATAGGCAGGAATGCAGTGGCAGAGGCGCTGCGGGCCCAAAGGGTCATCGATCGCCTTTTTGTGCAGCGGGGTGAAAAGAGCGGAGCCCTGCTCACTTTAATCGCCAAAGCCAAGGAAGCGGGGGCTGTGATAAAGGAAGTGGATTCCAGAAAGCTGGATCACCTTTGTGCCGGGGCGGTGCATCAGGGGGTAGCCGCAGTGGCGGCAGTAAAAGAGTACGCTTCTCCCGACGAGATTTTTGCCCTGGCGGAGGCTCGGGGGGAGCCCCTGTTCCTGGTGGTGTGTGATGGGCTGGAGGACCCTCATAACTTGGGCGCGGTTATCCGCACCGCGGAATGTGCCGGTGCTCACGGGGTGGTAATTCCAAAGCGCCGTAGCGTAGGGCTTACTTATGCGGTGGGAAAGGCCTCGGCCGGGGCGGTAGAGCATATCCCGGTGACCAGAGTACAAAACCTGACCGGCTTTTTGCAAGAATTGAAGGAGCGGGGTGTGTGGATTTACGCCGCAGACATGGAGGGCAGCCCCTGGTGTGAGACCGATTTTTCCGGCCCGGCCGCTTTGGTGATTGGTTCCGAGGGCACAGGAATTGGAAGACTTGTAAAAGAAAACTGCGATTTTGTGATATCCCTTCCCATGCACGGGAAGATCAATTCGCTCAACGCTTCTGTAGCGGCGGGAATCTTATGTTATGAGGTGGCCCGGCAAAGGAGTGGCTTGCGAGCAGTGAATCCGTAAAGGAGAGAACCCTTATGGGAGAAGGAAGAAATAACGAATTTTCGTTGGAAGATATTTTAGAAGAAGAGCGCCGCCGCCGGAAGCAACCACAGGCGGAGGAAGAGCTTTCTTCTGTGGAGGAGGCGTCTCCGGTTTCGGAACCCGACGCTATGCCTTCCCTTGAACCTGCCCAGCAGGAAGTAGAGGAGGCGGAGGATCTCAACGCTTTTGCCACAGGGAATCTCACATTGCCAAAGGATGAGCAGTCTTGGGAAGGTTCCGAGGATTTGGGCGGCCGGGAGCAAAGATTCCCGGAGGAGTTCCCCGTGGAAGAGACCGAAAAGGAACAGGACAAAGGCAAAAAAAAGAAAAAGAAGAAAAAAGGCGGCTGGTTTGGCCGGAAAAAACGGGCCCCCGATTTTGACGAGGGCGAGGATATGTATTACGGTATCCAGCTTAAGCCTATTGATGAATACCGCATGGGCTTTGATGGAGCCACAGGGGAATTTACCTTAAAGGAAGACAGCTTTAAGTCGCTGTTTGACGATTCGAAAAAGGCCATTGACGATGAAGTGGAGGCCAATTTCCAAAGGCTGCAAAAGGAGCGCCGCCGCCGGGTAGCCGAGGCGGTACAAACCGCGGGTATGGATGAAAACCAGATCGCCGACGAGTTTGGAATTGTGGCGCCCATGCCGGTTACGGCCTTCGCGGCCGACCCTTATGCCAAGCAGCATGGGATTGCAGTAGAAGGGGCCAAGGCTTCCGGGGAAGGGCTGCCGGAGATTCAGAAGGCGATGCTGGAAACTTCTTCGGAAAAGACCATGGAGATCAAGCTCAATGTGCTGAACGATACGGTGGAGCTCCAGCGGACCCAGGACATGCCTGCTGTCAGCGAGGGTGCGGTTCACAAAATTTTGGAGGCTTCCCAGGAGCAGGCGCCTGGGGCGGAGGCGTTCCCCCCAGAAGAGAAGATTCCAGTGGAAGAGGTGGACCCTGCAAACGAGCGGACTCCAGTGGAAGAGGAGGCTTCCATGGAGGAGCCTACCTCCATGGAAGAGATACCCGCCGAGACGCCCCCGAAATCCGTGCAAGATGGGCCGGTTCTTCGGGTAATTTCCCGGGAAGAGGAAGCACCTGTGGAACAGCCGGAGCCTGTCCGGGCGGCGGAAGTGCTCGGGCCTGGGGAAAAGCCGGAGATGGAAACTCAGGTGATCTCTGGCCGCCCGGTAAAAGAGATCCCCCGGGTGGCCAGCATTTATGAATACCGACCCAGGGGAATTCCCACCCATGTGGTCAATGCCGATATTCTACAAAGCGCTTTGCTTACGGAATCGGAAGAGCTGCAAAGAAAGGCGGAGCTGGAAGAAGGCCGCAGGTCTTCCCGGAAACGGAATGCTGCCAGGAGGAAAGAAGAGGACCTGGCCCAAGCCCAGATGTCGGACATGCCGGAGGAAGATACCGGCGAGGCCATAGACGATTACACCGGACCGGAAGACGCCAAGTCGATTTCCCGGGAATTGAAGGGCGATATGCAGGAGCTTACCCTGCGAATGCTCATTACCGGAGTGTGCACGGTTCTGCTTGCCATTGTCAATATGATCTTCGGCGGCTCCTTTGCCGCAACCCCGGTGGGGGAATGGGGCTCGGCCCCCATGGTGTACCTGGTGCTCACACTTGTATTTTTCCTGGTTTCTGTGGGAATTTGCTACCGCACCATTGGGAACGGCTTGAAAGCCCTGTTTGCCTTTAACGCCAATTCCGACAGCGCGGCGGCGGTGGCGGCGGTGGCGGCGCTGGCCCAGACTGTTTGCGCCCTGTTTTTTGCCTCCGACCTGGCAGAGGGAAAGCTGCATTTGTACGCGGTAGTGGTTTCGGCAATTCTGTTTGTAAACGCCGCGGGGAAGCAGACCATGCTGCGCCGGATTCATAGCAACTTCCGATTTGTGTCTTCCAAAGAGCAAAAATACAGCGTACGTCTTTTCGACGACTATAATACCGCACTGAAAATGACAAAGGACTGTGTGGCGGAAAAGCCGGTACTTTCTTACCAGTGCAAAACAGGCTTTTTGAAGCGGTTTTTAGAGTTTTCCTATAATCCTGACCCTGCCGAAGCCGCTTCCCAGTTCCTTGCTCCCATCGGGCTTATCGCTTCGCTGGTGCTTTGCATTGCCAGCCTTCTGATTACCCGGAGCGTGCCGGTGGCCTTAAGTGCCTTGGCGGCTGCGGCTTGCGCCTGTGTGGCAGTGGGAAATATGCTGGCGATTAACCTGCCGGTCAGTCGTTTGTGCAAAACGGCCCGCCGGGCCGGTGCCATGATTGTGGGCTACGAGGGCGTGGAGGAGCTGGGTAACGTAAACGCCGTTTTGGTTGATGCGGGAGAGATCTTTCCCTTGGGTACGGTAGTGCTCAACGGCATTAAGACCTTCGGGAACAGGCAAGGGGCGGAGGAGGCCATTATGGCGGCTTCCGCGTTGATGAAGGAAGTGGGCGGCCCCTTAAGCGGCGTGTTCGAGCAGGTGATCAGTGAAAACGAAGACTCCCTGCCCGAGGTGGAAGGGGTTTCTTACGAAGACGGAAACGGGATTGTTGGCTATGTGGATGGAAAACGGGTCTATATTGGCAACCGCTCTCTCTTGATGAACCATCGCCTGGAGGCGCCCGCCAGGGAAGAAGAAAACCAGTATGTTTCCGGCAACAAACAGGTAGTGTATTTGGCGGTGGATACCCGGGTCTGTGCCATGATGATCCTGACCTATTCGGCGGACCGTCGGAAGAAAAATGAGCTGCAGCGTTTGGAAGACAACGGTGTAAGTATCGTGGTGCGAACCACCGACATGAACGTGACTCCCCAGTTGCTTTCCCGCCTGTTCGGGATAGACACCGCTTCTGTCTGTGTGCTGGGCAGTCAACTGGGAGAAGTGGGCAAACAGCTAATGGAGGAAGAGATCCCCCGGGCAGACGCCAAAGTGGCCACAAAGGGCCGTATGGAATCCCTTCTGAGTGTGGTTTCCGCCTGTGTAGGCGAACGCCGCAATGTGGGACTGATTGTGGCTCTGCAAAGCGCGGCGGTCATTTTAGGTTTTGTGGTAGTGGCTTTCCTGGCCTGCTTTGGCGGCATGAAGCAGCTTACCTCTTTTGTACTGTTTACGTTCCAGCTGTTTTGGCTGTTGATTATTTTGATAATTCCCAAGCTGCGGAAGCGGTGAGCAGGAACAAAAAATAGATCGGGCCGTTTTCCAAAAGGGAAGCGGCCCGAATTTTTTCGTCCTTTTTTCTCTTTTCTTCGGAAAGAGGCTTTTTTGAAGGGAAAAAAGGATAAAATACTGGGCAGTTATTACAAAAACAAGGTTGTAAAAACATAAAATTCGGATAATTTAAGGTTTTCCATTGTCTTTTTTATGGCTATAAGATATAATAGGCTATGCCTCGTGATAATTATTGTATAACAGTAAGGACATGACCGGCTGGCGGCTGGCAGGCCGTGAATATGGGCTCGTGGAAGGAGAGGTTCTCTTATGAATCAATATCAGGCAAAGAACATTCTAAATTTGGCGGTAGCAGGCCATGGGGGCTCCGGAAAAACTTCACTGACCGAAGCAATGCTGTACCTGGCGGGTGCCTCAGACCGGCGCGGCAAGGTGAACGACGGCAACACGGTAAGCGATTACGACCCGGAGGAGGTTCGCCGGAAAACGTCAATTTCGGCGGCAGTGGCACCTTTTGAGTGGAAAAATAAAAAGATCAACCTGCTGGACGCTCCCGGCCTTTTTGACTTTGAAGGCGCTATGTGCGAAGCCATGCGGGCGGCAGATACTGTACTTATTGTGATCTCCGGCAAAAATGGTGTGGCCGTAGGTACGGAGAAAGCTTTCGCGGCGGCCCAGAAGCGGGATTTGGCCAAGATTTTTTTTGTAAATGGCCTGTGTGACGAAAGCGCCAGGTTCTACCGGGTGTTTGAGGACCTGAAGGCGCAGTTTGGCCCTTCGGTGTGCCCTGTGGTAGTGCCTTTTATCCAGGATGGCCAGGCCAATATTTATATTAACCTGTTGGAATATAAGGCTTACGATTATTCCGGCGGAAAGCCTGTGGCGGTGCCTATGCCGGATATGGGAGACCGGCTGGAAGGGCTGCGGACAGCCATTTACGAAGCTGTAGCGGAAACCGACGACGCGCTGTTTGAAAAATATTTTGCCGGCGAGGAATTTACGCCGGAGGAAGTGATTATTGGCGTGAGCAAGGGTGTGAAGATGGGTACCATCACGCCGGTATTCTGCGGCGACGCTATGCTCATGCGGGGCATGGAGCAATTTATGGACGGCCTGGCATGGCTGGCCCCTTCTGCAGAGGAGAAAGCGGAGGAGCTGGGCACAGATGTAGACGGGAACCCGGTGGAGATTCATGTGAATTCAGAAGGTGCGGCGGCGGCCGTCGTCTTTAAAACCGTGGCCGATCCCTTCATTGGAAAGCTTTCCTACCTGAAGGTGATCTCCGGCAAGGTCGCAGCCGACTCCCAGCTTCTGAACATGCGCACGGGCACCGTGGAGCGCATTGGCAAGACGGTGATGATCTGCGGGAAGAAGCAGGAGGACGTCAAATATATTGGCGCCGGCGACATTGGTGCGGTACCAAAGCTGACCACCACCAATACCGGCGACACCTTGTGCGCCCCTGCCAGGAAGGTGACGCTGGAAGGAGTGGAATACCCCAATCCCACCCTTTCTATGGCCATTGTTCCCAAGAATAAGGGTGAGGAAGATAAGGTGGCGCAGGGGATGCTGCGGCTTTCCGAGGAAGATCCCACCTTGAAGTTTACCAACAACGTGGAAACCCATGAAATGGTGCTGAGCGGTCTGGGAGAACAGCATTTGGATGTGGCGGTTTCAAGGCTGAAAACCAAGTTTGGCGTGGAAATCACCCTGAAAAAGCCCAAGGTCCCTTACCGGGAAACCATCCGGAAGAGCGTACAGGTGCAAGGCCGGCACAAGAAGCAGACCGGTGGCCATGGCCAGTTTGGCGATGTATGGATCGAGTTCTCCCCTTGTGACAGTGACGGGTTGGAATTTGGCGAGCGGGTCGTAGGCGGCTCCGTGCCCAAGGGCTTCTTCCCTGCGGTGGAAAAGGGGCTTCGGGAGTGTATTTTGAGAGGGCCTTTGGCGGGCTACCCGGTAGTGGGCCTTTCCGCCGTGCTGTATGACGGGTCTTACCACCCGGTAGATTCTTCGGAAATGTCTTTTAAAATGGCTGCTACCCTGGCCTATAAAGCTGGCATGCCCCAGGCAAGCCCTGTACTGCTGGAACCCATTGGACACTTAAAGGCCATGGTACCGGACGCCAACATGGGCGACATTATGGGCGAAGTAAACAAGCGCCGGGGCCGGGTGTTGGGTATGGATTCCATAGGCGAAGGCCGCCAAGTGGTAGAAGCCGAAGTCCCCATGGCGGAAATGCACGATTTTTGCACCTATGTGCGCCAGGTGACTCAGGGAAGGGGAAGCTTCACCTTTGACTTTGAGCGTTACGAAGAGGCTCCGCAGAATGTGGCCCAGAAAGTAATAGAAGAGTCTGCGGCGGAAAATAAAGAAGATTAAACCTAAAGATGGAATGAGGGCTGGAAGGAAGTTCCGGCCTTCATTCCTCCTGTTTTTAGGGCCGGAATCCCCGCTGGCAAGGAACTTTTTTCCGGCGTTTTGTCCCCCTTTTTTCGAACGTCTTTTTAGGGAAATATTCCCATAAGAAAAAAAGACAACGGAGGACAGTTATAATCTGTGAAATAGTGAAGAAATCTTAAAAAGGAATGGAAAATTCAAAATTGGGCTTGCGGTTTGACGTGAAAGGTGTATAATATACTGGAGAAATTAAGTGATCTCTCTCATTGAATTGTAAAAATTGCTTAAAGTTCACAAATTGCGCTGAACAAAAAGGCCGGATTTGTGCTATTTCACATCTTCGCGGCACCTTTTTCTCGTTTTATCCGAAGAGCTCTATGTAGGGTTTTCTGCCGGTAAATGCCCATTTTTACAGCAGAAAGGGAAAAAGGCCGAAGTTTTTTGTGGGCCGCGAAGGAAAAGGAGGAACTCTTTTTAAAATGGATTTTTTGTCTAGCAATTCCCTTCTGATGATGGAAAAGTCCATGGGCTTCCTGTGGACAAAACAAGCCGCGATTTTAGATAATATCGCCAATGTGGAAACGCCGAACTATAAGGCGAAAGTGGTGACCTTTGAAGAGACCCTGCAGGATAAGCTCCAGGCCGCCCGGGGTACTCAAACCCCGAAAAAATCTATCCGCCGTGTGTTGGAAGACACAGAGTTTGCTGTGGTAGAACCCCAGGAATCCACCAGGATGGATGAAAACGGTGTGAATATTACCGAGCAGACCACAGAGCTGGTGCGCAACGCCTACCAGCTGCAATATGTGATGAGTTCAATTTCCAGCGGCCTTTCTACCATGCTCAGCGTGGTGCGCGGGCAATAAGCAAGGAGGAAACTGAAAATGGCTTTTTTAAGTTCTATGAATATTTCCGGCTCCGGGCTTACGGCCCAGCAGCTGCGGTTGGATATTGTGGCGGAAAATATCACCAACTCCAACACCACCCGCACCGAAAACAACGGCGGTACCTACCGCCGGAAAATGGTGATCTTCCAATCGGAGTCCGGCAGGAACGGCTTTCGGGAGGCTATGGCGAAGGCTGCCGACGGCGTGGTTTCCAACCAACGGTATAACAAGGCTGGCGGCGTTCGTGTGGCGGCTATCGTGGAAGATCCCACCGATTTTAAAATTGTCTACGACCCCAACCATCCCGATGCCGATGAAGACGGCTACCTTTCGTTGCCCAATGTGGATATGGTAAAAGAGATGACAGACGCCATGGCGGCCACCCAGGCCTATTCCGCCAACGTTACCGCCTTGAACGCTCTAAAATCAGTGGTTTCCAAGGGGTTGGAAATCGGCCGGTAACAGGGTGTTGCGCTTTGTAAAAAAGTAAAGCCCTTTAAAAACTAATGCAACTAATGGGAAAAGGAGCCTGGCATTTACCTATGATTACACCAATAGAGCCCTTGAACTTCCAAACCATAAAGCCTTTGGAAAGCCTGAAGCCCATGGAGTTCTTGAGCGGGCAGCAGGAAGTTTCTTCAGAAGAGAGGCAACCCCCCTTTGGCGCCATTTTCCGTTCGGTGGTAGAAAATGTGAAAGAAACCGATTCGGAATTGGCGAAAGACCGTTACTTGTTGGCTACCGGCCAGTTGGATAATCCGGCAGCTTTGATGATTTCCGCCAGCAAGAACCAGGTGGCTGTAAACCTGTTAATTCAGCTGCGGAACAAGGCTCTGGATGCCTATGCGGAATTGAACCGCATTAGCCTGTAACGGGATGTGGAAGATATTTCGTATGAGTCAGGGGGTGACGTCGCATGGGCGATAAGGCCAAAGAAGCCCTGGGAAAGGTAACGGGCTTTTTCAAAAAATTATCCAAGAAGGCCATCATAGCTATTATAGCGGGTGTGGCGGTTTTGGTAGTCGCAGCTACCGTTATTACCATTGTTTTGAATAACCAGCCCTATTCTGTACTGTTCACCCAATTGAACAGTACAGAGGCGGCGGCCATTACCAGCTATTTGGAAGAGCAGGGCATGACGGATTACCGCATGGAGGGCAGCTCCACGATCCTGGTGCCTAAGAACCAGGAAGATCAGTTAAAGATGCAGCTTTTGATGCAGGGGTATCCGAAATCCGGCTTTTCCTATGACGGCTACTACCAAAACGTAAGCTCCCTTTCTACGGAATCGGAACGGAACGCGGCCTATCTCATGATGATCCAAGACAGGATGGGCGCGGTGATCCGGTGCTTCGAGGGCGTGACGGAAGCGGTAGTACAGATCAACGAAGGGGAAGACCGCACCTATATTTTAGACAGTAAAAACCTGACAGGCGCTACGGCCTCTGTCTTTGTGAATATGCGGGAGGGGGAAAACCTCTCCGCCCAACAGGCTACCGCCATTCGCACCTTTGTTTCCCGAGGGGTTCAGGGCTTGGATATTTCCTCTGTTTCCATTATCGATAACTGGGGCAATACCTATAACGCCGCAGACGGCAGCGACGCTACCGACCTTTCGGCCTTGAGGCTGCAGCTGGAAGAGGAAAACAACAATAAGATCCGCACCGAAATTTTGCAGGTACTGGTACCTCTTTACGGCAAGGACAACGTGAAGGTAGGCGTGAACTGCACGGTGGATGTGAACCGCACCATTGAGGAATCTACCACCTACAACCTGCCGGAAACCGCCAAGGAAGAGGAAAGAGGCCTTTTGAACAAAAAGGTCTATGACAACAGCATTGTCCGTGGAGACGACGAAACGGTGGGCGGCGTAGTAGGCGCCCAAGATAACGCCGATTTGAACACCTATGTGGAAGAAGAGGCACAGGCGAACGGAGACGAACGGTCTATTCACACTTCCGGAGAAGAAGATTACGACAACGACCGCCGGGTCATGCAAATTGAGCACACGGCCGGGTATATTACCGACTGCATGGTTTCGGTAACGGTGAACAGCACCACCGCCGGCGTGATCAATGTAGACGCCCTGCGGGCCCACGTGGCCCGGGTGGCGGGGATCGACGACAATCTGGCCGCTTCCAAGATTTCCATTCTGCCCGGCGGTTTTTATCAAGATCCCGTTATCAACGACAATCCCAGCGTCATACCGCCTTTGTTCAACTTGAAAGACATCCCGCTGTGGGTGTTAATCGCAGCAGCCGGAGGCTTGCTCTTCTTCATTATCTTGATCACGTTAATGGTGATCATAAGCAAGAAGAAGCGGAAGAAGCGGGAGCTGGCTTTGGCGGAAGCCGCTGCGGCTGCAGGTGCGCCCGGCGGCGGCGTGGTGATTCCGGTGGAATTCGTACCTCAGGAAGAAGAAGAAGGCGGCGCCGACGTGATGAGCCTGCAAACAGAAAAGAGTATGGAGCTGCGCAGGGATATTCGGCAGTTTGCCGAGGATAACCCGGAAATCGCAGCAATGATGATTCGCAACCTGCTGAAGGGAGGCGAGAAGAATGGCTGATGCAGCTACTGCTACAGCGGCGGCCGTTCCGGAAGCAGCGGCGGCCGAACCGGTAGAACATAAGGTATCGGCACTAGACACCATGACAACCCAGCAGCGCGCCGCTGCTGTTATTGTCGCACTGGGAGCCGAAAAAGCTTCGAAGCTCTACCAGTATATGGAGCCGGAAGAGGTCGAAAAGCTTACCTTGGAAGTCGCGCGATTGGGTTTTTTGAACTCGGAGCAGACGGAAGAAGCCCTAATGGATTTCTACCGCATGTGTATGACCAACAAGGCGGTGACAGAGGGCGGCCTGGAGTATGCCAGAAGCGTGCTGGAAAAGGCCTATGGTGCCCAAGCGGCCGAGGACCTTTTGAACAAGGTCACAAGCTCCTTGAAAGAGAGAGAGTTTGCCTTTATGAATAAGGCAGATGTGAAATCGCTGTTCTCGGCTCTGCAGGGAGAGCGGCCCCAGACCATTGCGCTGGTGCTTTCTTACATAGACGCCGACAAGGCGGCCGCGGTGATCGCCCAGTTAGATGAAAAGAAACAGGTACAGGTGGTGGAAGGGATTGCCAGGATCGACGGCGTTTCTCCCTCGGCCGTGAAAATTGTGGAAGCGGAAATGAACCGGAAGTTCTCCAACATTATCACCAGCCAAGATGTGAAGGTGGGCGGCATCGATTATGTTGCCGATGTGATGAACAACCTGGATCGGGCCAGCGAAAAAAATATTTTCGACGGCATTTCCGAATACGACCAGGAGCTGGCCGAAGAGATCCGCAAGCGTATGTTCGTCTTCGAAGATATTGTCACCATGGACAATCGTTCGGTGCAGCGCTTTGTGCAGGACTGCGACCCTCGCGATTTGGTGCTGGCGCTCAAAGCGGCAGATGCCCAGGTGGCCAACAAGCTCTTTACCAATATGTCTACTCGTATGGCCCAGAATATTCGGGACGACTTGGAAATTACGACCAATGTGCGCACCAAGGATGTAGAGGCCGCCCAGCAGCGTATTGTGGATATTATTCGTGCTTTGGAAGAGAAGAACGAGATTATTATCCTGAAGGGCGGAAAGGACGATATCATTGCCTAGTAATATTTGGAAGCGTTTTTCCCGGGCCAAGGAAGCGGAGCTTTATGTGTTCCCCGACGCCTCTGAACTAAAAACAGAAAGCGTGGAGCAGGCTCCGCCCTCCGAAGAAGAAGGCTTGGAAGCAGGAAGGGAAGAGGAAGAAGAGCAGGAAAACACCTTGGAAGAACCGGAACTCGTTTCCGAACCGGCGCCCCAGGATCCGGTGAGTTTTGCTCAGGTACAAGCCGAGGCCTTGCTGCGGGATGCCCGCCAGCAGGCAAAGGAACTTCTGGATCAGGCAAGAGAAGAGGCGGAAGAGGAAGCGGAGCAAATTCGCAGGACTGCCCGGGAGGATGGCTACCGGGCCGGTTATGAGGCAGGGGTGCAGAAGGCCTTGCAGGAAGGTATGGAGGCCAGAGAACGCCAGGCTACTGAGCTTGCGGGGCAGGTGCAAAAATATTTGGACCAGGCTGCCGCTGCCTTGGACCGCCAGTTGGACGACAATGTAGACGAGTTGCGGGACTTGGCCATTGCTATTGCGGAAAAGGTGGTGTGCATTAGCCTCAAGAGCAGTACGGAAGTGATAAGCCGTATGGTGCAAACCGCCATTGACAAGCGGAAACGCCGGGAGTGGGTTCACATTTACATTGCCGAATGCGACGCCAAGCGCATGGGGCAAGTGCCTGCCACCTTGACGGCGGCTCTTCGGGGGCTTTCCGACCGGGTGCGCATTATTCCCATGGCGAACGATGAATCGGGCACCTGCATCATTGAAATGCCAGACGAAATTGTGGACGCCAGCGCCGCCACCCAGCTGGGAAATATTCGCGGCTTGTTGATGGATACGCCTTCCGCAGACCTTTCCGGCGATTATTTCCAGCCCAGAAACATTCCATAAAACCATCCAGAATCATAAATTTTTGAAGGGAGTGACATGCCCATGTTTCAGCAGATGATCCGCCAGGTATACAGCGCCGAAACCTACAGCCTGACAGGGAAAATAGAAAATATCGTGGGCATGTCTATTGAGGCCTCAGGAGGCCATGCGGCAGTAGGCGATATTTGCCGCATTTATAACGGCGAATCCGGCGGGCAAATTACAGCGGAAGTGGTGGGGTTCAAAAACGACCGTATTCTGTTGATGCCTTATTCCGACATGAACGGAATTTCCGCCGGGAATTTTGTGCGCAACACCGGAACCCAGCTGACCATGCGGGTGGGCGAGTTCCTGCGAGGGCGCATTATCAATGCGTTGGGCCAGCCTATTGATGGCAAGGGCGAATTTGAAAGCGGCACTCCCTACTGCATTACGGGTTCCTACATTAACCCCCTGCAGCGGCCGCCCATTCGGGAGCGGATGGAATTCGGCGTAAAGGCTATTGATGGGCTTATTACCATTGGAAAGGGCCAACGTATTGGTATTTTTGCGGGCTCCGGCGTAGGAAAGAGCACCTTGATGGGCATGATTGCCAAGAACGTGAAGGCCGATATTAACGTCATTGCCCTGGTAGGCGAACGTGGCCGTGAGGTGCTGGAGTTCGTGGAAAAGGACTTGGGAGAAGAGGGCATGCGCAGGTCCATTTTGGTGGTGGCCACTTCCGACCAACCTGCCATGCTGCGCATGAAGTGCCCTTCCGTAGCTACGGGCATCGCCGAGTTCTTCCGGGACCAGGGTTACGATGTGCTTTTGATGATGGATTCCCTTACCCGGTTTGCTATGGCCCAGCGGGAAATTGGCCTGGCCATTGGGGAGCCGCCGGTGGCCAGAGGGTACACCCCCTCTATTTACGCGGAGCTGCCAAAGCTTTTGGAGCGAAGCGGTAATTTTGAAAGAGGTTCTATTACCGGGGTATATACCGTATTGGTAGAGGGTGACGATACCAACGAGCCTATCGCCGATACCGTCCGCGGTATTTTGGACGGGCACATCGTGCTTTCCCGTGCTTTGGCAAACGGGAACCACTACCCCGCTATTGATATAGGGGCCAGCATTTCCCGTTTGATGGTAGAAATTGTAAGCCGCGAGCACCGGGATTTGGCTTCCCGGCTGCGAGATATTATGAGCGTATATGAAAAGAACTCGGATCTGGTTTCCATTGGCGCGTACAAGGCGGGCAGCAACCGAAGGCTGGATTTTGCCCTCACCAAAATAGACGCTATTAACAATTTTCTGATGCAGGACGTAAACGAGGCCTTTTCTTACGAAGAAGTGGTACAGCAATTGAGAGAGATCTTGAAATAGCGGAACCAAGAAAGAGAACCACCTTAATATTATGTAACATTTGAGAAAAAAAGCAGAAAAGAGCGAATTTGCAAGAAAAAAGTCTTGCAGCCATAAAACCGGAAAACAACACCGCAGGGTTTTGAAATAAAGGAAAAGAACGCAAAGGAGGGACCAGGGGCCATGAAGAAGTTCCGTTTTTCGCTGGATATCGTGCTCAGCTATAAACAGCAGGTACTGGATACCCTGCAGGGGGAACACGCTTTGATCCTGGCTCAGGTGAATGCCCAGGAAGATGTGGTAGATGGGCTTTGGGAAGAATACCGGGCCTATAACCGGGAATTTGCCCAGCAGAAGGCTCAAGGCCTTACCATTACGGAAGCCCTCATTTACGAAAGCGGCCTGCGGGCTGCGGAGTTGGAAATTCAGCGGGAAACCGAAAAATTGACAAGCCTGCGAAAGCAGGAGGAAAAGAAGCGGGAGGAAGTAGTAGAGGCGAAAAAAGAGACCTCTTCCTTGGAAAAGCTAAAAGAGAAAAAGTATGCCATTTACCAGAAGGCTCTTTCCAAGAGCGAGGAGCAGCTCATAGAGGAGTTTGTGAGCAACGCTTCCAAGAACAGCCGGATTTCGGCATGAGATATTTTCTTTAGCCAAACTCAGCGTCCCTTTTGGGAAGCTGTTTGGAATAGAACCAAGCCTTGAAAGGAGGTGAAAGGAATGGAACAAGTGAACAACAAGCTTTTGAGCCTAATGCAGCTTATGCGGGCACAGCAGGCAGCGGCAGGGATTGTGGCCGGAACCGGGAAGAAAGACGGCGAAGGGGAAAGCGATTTTGGGAAGGTGTTGGAGCGGGAATACCGCCAGGACGCGCCCAATGGGAAACCCTCGGGACAGGAAACCCAAAAGACCGGTACAACCGGTAAGGAGGAGGGAACCTCCAGCGTTAAGGACGCCGCTCAAGCTTCCGAAAGGGAAGAGCCTGTCAGCGAACAGCAAATGACAATGGCAGCTTTGGCCATGATGCAGAATCCTGTGATTGTCCAGCCTGTAGAAGTACCCGCAGAAGAGGCAGCGGCAGCACCCCAAGCCAGTTCTGAACTGTTGGAAGCCACGGCTCCCGTACTGGAAAGTGCCGCCCCCAAAGCCGAAGCCGAGCTCACCGCGCCGGTAGAAAACCTGAACGCAGAAGCCCCGAAGCCTGTGGAAAAAGCAGAGCAGCCCCAGGCGGCAGAGAAAATCGAAGCCCCCAAGGAAAAGGCGGAGCCTGTAACCCAGGGGAAGGAAGAGGTCAAAGCGGAAGGAGCCGAGACCGGTCCGGAATCTAAGGAAAAGGCAGAGATGGAGGTAAAAGGCCGTACCCCGGAAACCATGAGCGGCGGTATTGCCGAGCCCCTGTTCCACGACGTGGAGGCCGCGCCGGTAAAAGTGGCAAACGCCAAAGCCCCGGAGCAAGCTGAAGCCGGAGAACAGGTAAAGGGTCAAGTGGCCCAAAAGGTGACCGAAGCCCTGCAGCAAGGGGAATCTCAGGTGCAGCTACAACTGAACCCGGAGTATTTAGGCCATGTAACCGTAGAGCTTACGCGGAGCGCCGAAGGTGCTTTATCGGTGGTGCTTCACGCGGAGCGGCTGCAAACCCAGGGCCTTCTGGAAAAGCATATGGGAGGCTTACAGGAGCTGCTTTCGGCCAACGGCCGGGAAGATGTGGTGGTAGAGGTACAGCGCCAGCAGGAAAGCCAGCAAAGCGCTAACTTCGATTACAACGGCAGCAGCGGCAACGGCAAGCAGGGCCAGCCCCAGCAGGAACAGCAGCAAAGGCAGCCCCAGCACACCGAAAACTTTTTACAGCAGCTGCGGCTGGGCTTAGTGCCCTTGGAAGAAGCAGCCGTATAATTGAAAGGAAGTGATAGGATGAGCGATTACATGAACGACCTGAGCTACTGGAATACTGCGAAAGCCGCCAGTGCCAGCTCCGCCGCTGCAAGCGCGGCTACAAAGAGCCAGAAAAAAGATAAGACCAGCCTGGACATGACGGACTTCCTTACCCTAATGGTCACCCAGTTCCAGAACCAGAGCATCGACGCTACCGCCGACACCTCCGACATGTTAAACCAGCTGGTGCAGATGTCTGTTGTGCAGGCCATTAACAACATTACCGACGCTACCGTAATGATGTACGCAGGTTCTCTGGTAGGAAAAGAGGTCACCGTAGGAGAGGTTGGCACCAACGGCATTAAGGAAGTGGTAGGCGTAGTAACAGGCACCGGTGTTTATGGCGGCGAACAGGTCATTTTTGTCAACGACAAAATGTATAAGCTTAGCGAGATCATGTCGGTAGGCAAGCTGCCCGAAGTGAAAGACCCGGAAAAGCCCGGAGAGGGTGAAGATAAAGGAGACGGTACGGAAACGCCGGAAACCCCAGAGGTTCCGGAGACCCCGGAGACACCCGAAAACCCTGACGTCCCGGAAAACCCGGACAATTCAGGAACATCGGAAAACCCCGATACTCCCGAAACGCCAGAACCCCCGGTAACGGAAGCCGCGGGTTAAGAAGGAAAGGATTCTATATGACAGACCGAATATCCTGGCAGCTGCGGCAGCAGGTGCAGCAAGTACAGCAAAAGCCCGCAAACAATACCGTCCAGCCCCAAAAGCCGGCGGCGGGAAGCTTTGGCCAGGTAATGCAGCAGGAGTTGGCCGTGAAAAACGCGGCGGTGCAGCAAAGCGCTTTGCCCAAAACCCAGGGAGTGGCTTTTTCCAAGCATGCCAGCCTGCGGGCAGCGGAGCGGGGCATAGAGCTGACGCCAGACCTTATGGCCCAGCTGGCAGGCAGCATAGAGCGCGCCCAGGCTAAGGGAGCCACCAATATCCTTGCCATGGACACAGCCAACGCGTACATTATCAATGTGCCTAACGCCAGGGTGATCACCGCGATAACCCAGGCGGAAATGAAAGAAAACGTTTTTACCAATATTGACGGCGCCGTATTCCTGTAAACTTACAGATGGCAGGACCGGTTAGGATGCCTTTAGGCCCGGCCCGAATGGCAGGGCCCAGGCGGCGCCTAGATGAGAGGAGAAAAGTTACTCAATATGACCGGAGCAATGAACGCGGCCATTTCTGGCCTGAAAAACCACATGCAAAAACTGAACGTCATTGGCAACAACATTGCCAACGTAAACACCTATGGCTACAAGTCCGGGCGGGTGGTGTTCCGCGACGCCATGTATTCCACCAGCAGTTCCGGTTCCAACGGTACCGCCACAGTGGGCGGCGTGAACCCCAACCAGATTGGTTACGGCATGCAGATCAGCACCATTGACCTGGACATGAGCACAAGCAGCTACTTTACCACCGGCCGTGCTTTGGACTGCATGATCGACGGCGACGGCTTCTTCCTGCTGGGCGATAAGACCCTGGAATTTGATCCCACGAACCCGGAAAGCTTAAAGAGCTTCCAGCTCAGCCGGGTAGGCGACTTCGACTTTAAGGCCGACGGCCATTTGACCGATGGCGAAGGCCAGGTGGCTTATGGTTTCCTGTGCACGGGCATTGATAAAGATGGCAAGCCCACCTTCAGCGACCAGCTGGTGCCCATTCAGCTGCCGAAGATTTGCAGTTACACGAAGGAAGTTGATGATGGTAAGGGTGGAAAGATCAAGCAAGAAGTTGTAGAAGTCATTTATCCTACCGATGGTACAACAAGAACGGTAAAGGATGATGGCACAGTTGAAATTACAGGTACTCCGGGACCGTTGCGTTATGAGTTACCAGCAGATGCACCAAAAGATGCGGAAATGAAATACATTACCCTGGACAGCATCAGCATCGACCAGAAAACCGGCAAGATCACCGGTACCAGCGACGAAGACGGGGAACCGGTAACCGTGGGCTTCATTGCCATTGGCAGCGTGACCAACCCCGCGGGCGTCACCCACCAGGGCGGCCGGTACTACAAGGCTTTGGAAGGCGCCGGCGACCTGACCGTTACTTTGCTGGGCGGCGCAGCGGAAATGGCCGGTATCGAGTATGTGAACGGCAGTATATTTAAGGCGCAAAATGGCGGCAATGCTGGCGGTGGTAATCCCGGGGACCCCGCGGCCACACAGCCCATTGGCATGCGCATTGGCAATAAGGCCAAGGTAGAGCTGCTGCCCGGCGGTTTGGAAATGTCCAAGACCGACCTGGCCACGGAAATTTCCGAAATGATCACCACCCAGCGCGGCTACCAGGCCAACACCAGAATTATTACAGTGACCGATTCCATGCTGGAAGAGCTTGTGAACATGAAGCGTTAAAATGAGATGCTAGGCGGCGGGGGCGCGGAAAGCGCCGCGCCTTCGCTTCCTTCCTGTTTTTTAGAAAGGCGGTTTGCGGCATGATCTTACTGACAAAACGGAACGGCGAGAAATTTTTGGTAAACCACCTGCAAATAGAGTGTATAGAGATGATCCCGGAATCGAAGATCGTCATGTTGAATCGTGACTATTACCTCGTCATGGAAAGCGCGGACGAGATTATTGATAAAATTATGGATTACAATGCCAAAGTGCAGGACATCCATCGGGAACTCACCATAACCGACAAGCGGTGAGCCGGTAAAAGGTAAAAAACGGGGCGCGGAAGGCGGCCTGGGAAGCAGGGAGTGCGACGTTTAAGTTATGAACCTTACATACATTATTGGTTTGGTCTTTTCCATTGCCGTCATGCTCTTCGGCATGGTGACAAAAATAGATGCTTCGGGTTTTCAGTTTAAACCGGAACAGCTTGGGAATTTCTTCGATATTTCCAGTATCTTCATTGTAATTGGCTGTACCATTGGCGTTATTATCGCCAGCTTCCCGCCAAAGCTTTTGGGAGCCATACCCAAGCATTTTGCCATTATGCTGAACACCAAGAAATACCAGCCCATGTATTACATTGACCAGCTGGTAGAGCTGGCCCAAACGGCCAGAAAGAACGGCCTGCTCTTTTTGGAAGAAAAGGCCAACGAGCAGGAAGACCCCTTCTTTAAACAGGCCATCATGCTCATTGTGGACGCCAACGACGCCGATAAGGTGCGCAGTATTTTGCAGAACGATATCGATTGTATGAGCAACCGTCACGAAGAGGTGGCGGCCATGTACGATAAGGCTTCGGCCATTTCTCCGGCCTTTGGTATGTTGGGCACCTTGGTGGGCTTGATCAACATGCTCAAGGGCATGAACCTGGAGGGCGGCTCCAGCTCTCTTGGCAGCGATATGGGCGTTGCCCTTATCACTACCCTGTACGGCGTGGTGCTGGCCAACATGATTTTTAACCCCATTGCCTCCAACCTGCGGGCCAGGGATGCCGACGAGGTGCTCTGCAAGGTGATTATTGTAGAAGGCATTATGTCTATCCAGTCGGGCGAAAACCCCAAGTTCCTGCGGGAAAAGCTTTTGACCTTTATGAACCAGAAGCAGCGGGAAATGGAAGGCGAAGGCGGCGGCAAAAAAGGCGGCAAGGGAAAAGGGAACGATAACGCGGAAGGATAAAACCCTCCTGAACGGAAAGAAGGTGGAAGGTTCATGAAGAAAAAGAAAAGCAGCGGAGGCGGCGCTAACTGGCAAGACACCTACGGCGACATGGTAACGCTTTTGTTGTGCTTTTTCGTGCTCCTCTACTCCATGTCTACGATTAGTGAGGAAAACTGGAAAGCACTGGTCATGAGCTTTAACCCCAATGCCGACCAGACCATAAGGGAGGTCCAGGGCGGGGAAGACGGCCCCTTCGCGGATCCCCCTCCGGACGACCCCGGCCCTGGCCTGATGCCCAACCCCGATGAAGAAATGCAGCTGGAAACCGATATGGAAACCCTGTTCCAAAGCCTGGTAAATTATGTGAAGTCCATGAACATGGAGGGCAGCATAGCGGTGAGCCAGGGCCAGGGAAAAGTATTCGTCACCTTTAACCAGTCGGTATTTTTCGACGGCGACGATTGGGAGCTGCGGGAAGAAAGCAAGCCTATTTTGGAAAATGTGGGAAAAATGCTTTCCCAGGTAGAGAAGAGCGTCAGCGAGGTGCGCGTGATGGGCCACACCGCCCAGGCGGACCCCAACCGCCCAAACACCGTGAATGTAGACAGGAACCTTTCCGCCCGCCGGGCGGCTACGGCCTTGGCCTATATCCAACAGAACTGCACGGTAGACCCGGCCCGGATGATCAGCGAGGGCTATGGCCAATGGCGGCCGGTGGCGCTTAACGATACGGAAGAACACCGGGCGCAAAACCGCCGGGTGGAAATGGTGATAAGCGCGAAGACCTTAGAAGACGGCCAGATTAAAGACAGCTTCCAGGAATATTACACGGAACGGGAAAACGCGGCCGCTGGAAAAGACAGCGCTGCGGCTGCTTCGGAGGGAACATCTTCGAATACATCTTCCGCAGAAGGTTCCGGTGTTTCGGGAGCCCCTGCAGGGTAACGCCGGAATCGAGTGAGAAGAGCCCCACCAGGATGCAGTAAACGATAGGGTAGGTGAGAAGATCTCTTATGCCAGAAGTACTGTCACAAAGCCAAATAGACGCTTTGCTGAGTGCGGTCCGCAGCGGTGAAAAAGACCCGGAGCAGTCGCAGGAAGAGCAGCAGTCAAAAAAATATAGGAAGTACGATTTCTACAGTCCCAGGAAGTTCACAAAAGACCGCATTAAAATGATTAACGGTATTTTTGATAACTATACCAGAGTGATCAACTCCCGGCTGAACAGCATGATGCACACCACCTGCGAGGTAGAAGTAGAAAACGTGGAGGAACAGCGGTACTACGAGTTTTCCAATGCCTTAAGCGAAGGGGACGTTTTGGGAGTGGTGAACGCTTCCATTAAGCAAAAGGCGGAGGAAGAGCCTGTATTGTTCCACCTTTCCACCACAGTGGCCTTGAGCATGATGGATCGAATGCTGGGCGGTGAAGGCGACATGAACAAAATGCAGCTGGGCGATTATACCTATACCGACCTGGAGCTTCGCCTTTATGAAAGTATGATGGAAAGCCTGGTTTCTGTTATGGGCAGAAGTTGGGAAAATTACATTCTTATGGATTTTACCTATGGGCGCACGGAGGTAAACCCCACTTTGGTGCAGCTGATCGGCATGGATGAAACCGTGGTGATTGTAGATATTAAGCTGGGCTTTCCCAACGGTACCGGGCGGCTGAACGTATGCCTGCCGGGAACCATGCTCACCAACGTATTTGCCGAAATCAACCGGGACAACCCGGGCAGGAAGGTTACAGAGGAAGACAATTCCGAAGAGATTTTCGACAAGCTGCGCGATTCCAGTTTGGAAGTAGTGGCAGAGCTTGGAAGCACGCAAATGACCTTGAACGACGTTTACCACCTGAGTGTGGGGGACGTGATAGATCTGGGCCAACCCAAGAACTCCCCTGTTTTCCTGGAAATAGGCGGTTACAACTGGTTTACCGGAAGAATGGGTACCTATAAGAAAAATATGGCTGTAAAGATAGATGAGGTCTGTTTTCAGCAGCCGGCGAGAAGGAGCGAGTAGACAGGATGGAAAAACAGCTGTTTAGCCCAATGGCAATAGACGCCCTTGGTGAAATGATGAATATCAGCCTCGGCTCCTCAGCCACAGCAGTATCCAATATGCTGGACCAGCGGGTCGATATTACAACGCCGAAAGTTTCTGTAGTGAAAACGGCGGAATTTTCCTTGGGCAATATTGAACCGGCCTTGGGCGTAGAGATCAAATATGTATCCGGGCTGGAAGGCAGCAATATTATGCTGCTGAAAAAGAGCGATATCAAGGTGATTGTAGATATCCTCATGGGAATGGACACCCCCGACGAGGAATTCGAGCTTAACGAACTGACCATAAGCGCAGTGTGTGAGCTGATGAACCAAATGATGGGCGCGGCTTCCACAGCCCTTTCGGATTTTCTTGGATATTCCGTCAATATTTCCACTCCGGAGCCCTTTGACCTGAACGACTTGGAGGTCTTCAAACAGACACACCTGCCTCAAGGCGCAGATACTCTGGTTATGGTTCGTTTCGCGTTAAAGATCGAAGAGGCCGCTTTGGAAAGCGAATTCATGAACGTGATGTCTGTAGATCTGGCCAAGAACCTTTTGACCGGCCTGGGTTTGGACGAAAGCGCCATTTCGGGCGGTGAACCGGAACCCGCTCCCGCTCCGGAGCCGGCGGCCCCTGCGGCCGGCGGTGGTGACAGCGGCGGCAAGCTGAGCCAGGAAGAAATAGAAAAGCTGATGATGGGCGCAATGGGAGGCGGCCAGCCGGAATCTGCCCCGGAACCGGCACCTGCCCCGGCTCCCGCGGCCAGCTCCGGCGACAGCGGCGGCAAGCTGAGCCAGGAAGAGATAGAAAAGCTGATGATGGGCGCAATGGGAGGCGGCCAGCCGGAACCCGCCCCGGAGCCAGCTCCGGCACCTGCCCCGGCTCCCGCGGCCCAGCCAACTCCGGCTTCCCCGGCAGAGCCTGCCGCCCCGGTTCCGCAGGCTCCGGCTATGATGCCTCCTATGCCCGAAGGGGGCCAGCCCTATGCTCCAGGGCAAATGGGATACCCGCCTATGTACTACCCGCCCTACCCGTATCCCTACCCGCCTCAGGCGGCGACCCAGCCAGATCCAAAGGTTATTAACACCCAGCCTGTCAATATGCCGCCTATGGATATGACAGAAACTCTGGGCAAAGAGCAGGCGCAAAACCTGGAGCTTATTATGGAGGTGCCCCTGCAGGTGACGGTAGAAATTGGCCGCACCAGGCAGAAGGTGCAGGATATTCTGGAATTTTCCAAAGGTTCCTTGGTAGTGCTTGACAAACTGGCAGGAGATCAGGTAGACTTATTTGTCAACGGGAAGTGTATTGCCAAAGGCGATGTAGTGGTGATTGACGACAACTTTGGCGTGCGCATTACCGAAATTGTACAGAACGCGGGCATTGAGCAAATGTTGGAAAAGGGATAAAACCCTTATCACATAAATATAACAACATAGAGAAAAGGATGGACAATAATGGCTAAAAAGATTTTATTGGTTGATGACGCGGCCTTTATGCGAATGATGCTCAAGGACACCCTGACCAAGAATGGCTATACAGACCTTTACGAGGCGGTAGACGGCGCTGACGCGGTAGAAAAGTTCAGCGAAGTTCAGCCCGACCTGGTAATTATGGACATCACAATGCCCAATAAAGACGGTTTGGAGGCTTTAAAGGAAATTCGTGCCAAGGACGGCAGTGCCAACATTGTCATGTGTTCGGCCATGGGCCAGGAAAGCATGGTTATGGAAGCGGTGCGTTCCGGCGCGAAAGATTTTATTGTAAAGCCTTTTAAAGCAGACCGTGTGCTGAAGACTGTAAATAACATTTTAGGCGGCGCATAATGGGAGAAACTCTGTCTCTGGGAGGCGGGCGGCTCTCTTTGCGGCGCTTGATAGGAGAAACTCCGTCTCTGGGGGGCGAACTGGTCTCTTTGCTGTGGATGTTCCTTTGCATTGTTCTGGTGATCGCCCTGGCCTATTGGTTTACAAAACATGTGGTGGGCCGTGGCGGCCTAAAGATATTTGGCCAAGGGACAGGGGGCGAACCTTTTCATGTGATTGCCCGGATGCCTACAGGGAAAGACCAGCAGCTTTTGCTTGTTCAGGTGGGGGAGCGGTACTTTTTACTGGGGGCTACGGCCTCCCAAATCTCTAACCTGGCGGAATTCACCGGGGAAGAAGCCGCGGCTTGGCAAAAAGAAAACCAGCCGCCAAAAGAGGGGCAACAGCTGCCTTCCTTTAAGGAGGCGCTGCAAACGGTGCTCAAGCAAAGGAAAAAGAGGTGATTTTCCCATGTTAGACGGCTATATCAATATTAATGGCGACGGCCTGGAAACATTGGAGATCCTCTTCCTTACCACGCTCATCACTTTACTGCCTTCGCTGTTGGTGATGATGTCTTCTTTCACCAGGTATATTGTGACCTTTTCTTTCCTGCGCACTGCCATGGGTACCCAGCAAACGCCGCCCAACACGGTGCTTGTGGGGATCGCGTTGTTTTTGACGCTGATCACCATGTCGCCGGTGCTTACCGAAATCCAA
Source organism: uncultured Neglectibacter sp. (assembly GCA_947647615.1). Taxonomy (GTDB): domain Bacteria; phylum Bacillota; class Clostridia; order Oscillospirales; family Acutalibacteraceae; genus Acutalibacter. The sequence goes on along the minus strand of CANSKS010000001.1, from coordinate 83,272 downwards.
ACAGAGGCCTATGAGCCCTACATGGAGGAAGAGATTTCCCAGGAAGAATTTTTCGAAAGGGCCCAAGTGCCCTTGAAAGATTTTATGCTGCGCCAAACCGATGCAGGTACCATGGAAATGTTCTGCAGCCTGGATCATATTGACGCGCCCGCAAACGAAGAAGAGGCCAGGGAATTGCCCCTGCGCATTATTGTGCCCTCCTTCATCACCTGCGAGCTAAAGCGGGCTTTTGAAATAGGCTTTTTGCTTTACATTCCCTTCCTGCTTATAGATATTGTGGTTTCTTCTACCTTAATGTCTATGGGTATGATTATGCTTCCTCCTGCCATGATATCTATGCCCTTTAAGCTTTTGCTGTTCATTTCTTTGGATGGCTGGAAGCTGCTCTTTTCCACCCTGGTACAGGGTTTTCGGTAAGGGGGGCGCGGTAAATGGATACAACTGCGATTATAGATATTTTGCGGGATGCGGTAGGCGTAGCATTAAAGTTAGCGGCTCCTATGCTGGTGCTCAGTATGTTGGTAGGCGTGATCATTGCTATTTTTCAGGCGGTGACCCAGATCCACGAACAAACCATAGGTTTTGTGTTTAAGCTGGTAGTGGTGATAGCGGTGCTGCTCATCGGCGGCGGGTGGATGTTGGAAACCCTGCAGGATTTTGCCCGAAGCCTGTTTGCACTTATGTTAGGATAGTGAGGCTGCGGTATGATTGATGAAGCGCGTCTCACTTTGTTTCTTTATATTATGGCCAGAATGACTGGCTTTGTGCTTTTTAACCCTATACTGGGCCGGCGAAGCTTTCCAGGCATTTTTCGGGTGGGGTTTATTATGGCCCTTTCTGTAACGGTAGCTTCTTTTACCGAGCAGAGCGTTCCCGCCCCCAGGGGTGTGTTGGAGCTTATACTCCGGTTCATTTTGGAACTGGCCTTAGGGTACCTTTTAGGTACCGTTATGAATTTCTTTTTCTACATTCCTCAGCTCGCCGGTGAGGTGATCGATACTCAACTGGGAATGACCATGAACCAGATCTACGATTCCAGTGCCCAAGCCAATTTCTCCACAACGGGCATTCTTTTAAACGTGTTGATGACCCTGTTGTTTTTTGTGGCAAACGGCCATCACACCTTACTGCGCATGCTGCTTACCTCTGGCCAAGTGGTGCCCTTTGGGGCGGTGGCTCTTAGCGATACGATGCTGGAAGCAGCCCTGGAGCTTTTTATCCAGTGCACTGTGCTGGCGGTAAAGCTGTGCCTGCCTATTTTGGCCGCGGAGCTGGTGGGACAGGTGGGCATGGGTGTCTTAATGAAAGTGATCCCCCAGATCAATGTGTTTTCCATCAACATTGAATTGAAGGTGATTATTGGCCTTGTTTTACTGTTCCTGTTCATTTCGCCCTTTAGCGAATTTTTGCTGAAGGTCGAACAGACCATGCTGAATTCCCTGCATGAGCTTTTGACTATGGCAGTTTAGCCTTTTTTTCCGCAAAAAGGGGGGATGAATCTTGGCGGACAGCTCAAAAACCGAAAAAGCAACCCCGAAAAAGCGACGGGACGAACGGAAAAAAGGTAACGTCTTTATGAGTAAAGACGTGATAGCCGTGGCCACGCTGCTGGGGGCTTTTGCTGTTTTAACCCTGTTGGCGGGTACTATGGCCAATGAGATAACCCAGTTCATGGAGCTTTGTATTACCGCCGGGAAGGAACCTCTGGGAGACACAGGAAGCGCTGTAAATGAGCTGGGCCGTCAAATGGGCTGGATTATGCTCACTACCTTGGGGCCTATTATGGCGGTTACCATTCTGTGCGCTGTAGCGGCCACCTTCGCCCAGACCAAGTTCTTGGTGAGCGGGGAATCGATTAAGCCAAAGTTCAACAGGATTAGTCCGTTACAGGGCATTAAACGGCTATTTTCCCTGCGCAGTGTCGTGGAAGCACTAAAAGGCATTTTAAAAATTGCTCTGCTGATGATTATTGTCTATTTGTGCTTACAGAGCATGTTTAAAGAAAGCATTAAATATTTATATACCGATTTAAGCGCGGCCAGCAGCCATATTTTTGAGACCGCAACCGGCATGATTTGGCAGATCGTAGTGGCTTTTATAGTGATAGCGGCCCTGGACTTTTTCTACCAGTGGCGCGATTACGAAAAGCAGCTGCGCATGAGCAAGCAAGAAGTAAAGGAAGAATATAAGCAAGTAGAAGGCAACCCCCAAATCAAGGGGAAGATCCGGGAGATCCAAAGGCAAATGGCCCGCTCCCGTATGATGCAGCAGGTACCCCAGGCCGATGTGGTCATTCGAAATCCTACCCACGTGGCTGTTGCCCTGCGGTATAAGCCCGAACAAGATGACGCGCCGGTAGTGTTGGCTATGGGCCAGGACGAATTGGCTTTGAGAATTGTGAAGACGGCAGAGGAAAACAATGTGGCCGTCATAGAAAATATTCCGTTGGCTCGGGCCCTTTATGGGGCGGTGGAGCTAAACCGGGAAATTCCACCGGAATTTTACGGGGAAGTGGCAGAGGTTTTGGTATATATTTTCCGTTTGAACGGGAAACAGGTAATGGCAAAATAACCGAGCCGAGAAATTTTTTAGGAAAATTAAGGATTTTACAGACAAATAACAACTTTTTGGTTGGTTTATGTTATAATAACCTCACGGAACAAAACCAAATCGAAGATTTGGACTGTTCCGGAGAACATTGAAACATGGGCTGCGTTTGCCCTCAGGGGTCAAACGCCAGAGGAGGAGCCGCAAGGCGGCTCAAGCATGTTATAATAACCTCACGGAGCAAAGGTAAATCAGAGATTTGGACTGTTCCGGAGAATACAGGTATACAAAGGCAATAGGCCTGGGTAAATTCCCCGTCCCAAACGGGGAAAGCTTTCCAGCGGAAAGGAGGTAAGGGAATGAAACAGATTTTTAACAATGTTATCTCGCTGTTTGTGGTAATTATTGTACTTTTCCTGATTATCCCTTTGCCCACTTTTATGTTGGACTTTTTATTGATCATCAATATAGGGCTTTCGATCATGATCTTAATGATCACTATGAATATTGCGGAACCTTTGGAGTTTTCCATTTTCCCCTCGCTGCTTTTGGTGACCACTCTGTTCCGGTTGGGCATGAACGTTTCCAGTACCCGCTTAATTCTCTCCAATGGCGGTAACGCCGGTTCGGTAATTAAATCCTTCGGCCAGCTGATCACCAGCGGAAATATTGTAATTGGTGTGGTGATTTTCTTCATCATCGTGCTGGTACAGTTCATCGTAATTACAAAGGGCGCCGAGCGTGTGGCCGAAGTGGCCGCTCGTTTCACCTTGGATGCCATGCCCGGCAAACAGATGGCCATTGACGCGGACCTTTCTTCCGGCCTGATCAATGAGCAGGAAGCCAAGCTTCGCCGTTATAAAATTCAAAAAGAAGCCGATTTTTACGGTGCCATGGACGGCGCTACCAAAATTGTAAAGGGCGACGCCGTGATGTCACTGCTCATCACGTTGATCAACTTTGTGGGCGGCGTGCTCATTGGCATGGTAAGCGGCGGCGGCGACTTTACCACGGTGCTGAACACCTATTCTATTGCCACGATAGGCGACGGTTTGGTGTCGCAGCTTCCGGCATTAATGATTTCCACTGCTACCGGCATGATCGTCACGCGCTCTGTGTCGGATGGCAGCTTGAATACAGATGTTATCGGCCAGTTCAAGGCCCAGCCCAGAGCGATTATGGTGACGGGTGTAGTATTGCTGTTTTTGGCCGCAATCCCCAACACGCCGCGGCTGGCGCTGCTGGCGGGCGGCAGCTTGCTTTTACTGGGCGGTTTCCTGATCGGCCGTAAGCTGGAAGCCAGCCGGGCCGCAGAACTGGTTGCGGCAGAAGGACCCGAGCTTCCGCCGGAGGAAGAGGCCCCCAGTGAAAACGAGTATTACAAAGATATCAACAACGTCTATTCCCTGCTGACGGTAGAGCCTTTGGAAATGGAGTTCGGCTACAGCCTGATCCCTATGGTGGACGAAAGTCATGGCGGCAAGCTTATCAGCCGTGTGGTAATTTTCCGAAGGCAGTTCGCCCAAGACATGGGCTTTGTTATCCCCTCTATTCGCATGCACGACGCCGCTTCCCTGGGCACGAACCAGTATGTGGTACGGGTAAAGGGCGAAGAGGTGGCCCGTGGGGAAATTCTGGTGGATTATTACCTGGCTCTGGAGCCTGCCAACCCATTAGGACAGGTGGATGGAATTGAAACCGTGGAGCCGGCTTACGGCATTCCCTCCCGGTGGATTTTACCGGAAAATAAAGAGATTGCCGAGATCTATGGGTATACGGTAATCGATCCTCTTTCCGTTATGCTGACCCATTTGTCGGAAACCATTAAAAAGCATGTACACGAGTTGCTGGGCCGCTCCGAAACCATGCAGCTTGTAGAAAATTTAAAGCGCACATCACCGGAGCTGGTGGAAGAGGCTGTACCTAATATTGTTTCTTATGCCAGTCTGGAAAAAATATTGCGGAACCTGCTGCGAGAAGGGGTCCCCATCAAGGATCTGGGAACAATTATAGAAGCAGCTTCGGAGGCGTTAAGCCAAAACGGCGATATCGATATGGCCACCGAGCAGGTGCGGGCGGCCTTAAGCCGCACCATCACCCGGCGTTTCTGCGAGAACGGCCAGCTTAGGGTGGTTACCTTGGACGCGGAAGTGGAGAAGCGGATCATTTCTTCTATCACCCGCAACGAACAGGGAATTTACTTGGCTATGGGGCCGGACTTAATGCAGCAGATTATTTCCCAGCTTTCCGAGCATTTAAAGAAGTTCAACGACCTTTCTCAAACCCCTATTTTGCTGGTGAGTCAGGTGATTCGCGGTTACTTCAGCCGAATGATCACTCAGTTTTATCCCAACCTTTACGTGCTTGCTTTTAATGAAATTACCAATAACGTGCAAATCCAGGCTCTGGGCAATATCACCATAGAGAATAACAGAAAGGCTGTGGTGGGGACATGAGCGGAACGGAAACCCTGCGAGCTGGCAAACCCCGGACAGAGGTTTGTCAGGAGGAAATAGACCGCATGAGCACGGCAGAGCTGCTGGCCGCCTATAAAGAAACCGGCAACGAAAGCTATAAGTGGCCGCTGGTGCTGCGGTATGAAGGGCTTATCAAAAGCGCGGCCTTGCAGGCTCGGGGTGTATACAGCAGCTTTGCTCAGGTGGACGATATCATTAGCGAAGGAATTCTTACCTTGCTTCGGGCCATCGACAAGTTCGACCCGGAAAAAGGTGTGAAGTTCGAAACCTACATAGCGAAACGCATTCGTGGAATGATTATTGATCTGGCTCGAAAGCAGGATTGGGTGCCCCGTAACATTCGTCAGCAGTCCAGGCAGATCGAACAGGCGGTGTCGGAGCTTTACAGCCTTTACGGCAGGTTTCCTACCGACGCCGAAATCGCTGCAAAACTAGGGATTACAGTAGATAAATATTATAAAGATTCCGCCAGCGCCGCTTTGGGAAGCGTGCTTTCTTTAGACGCGCTAATGGATATGGGAGATATGGAAAGGGAGCGGTTGGAGATCCCTTCGGAAGACAGGGACAGCCAGCCCGAGGCCGCTTTCCAGGATAGGGAAATGCAGGAAATTTTGGCGCAGGGAATTCGTACCCTGCGGGAAAACGAACAGATGGTGCTCTCCCTTTATTATGAAAAAAACCTGCATATGAAAGAGATCGCCCAGATTATGGAGGTCAGCGAACCGAGGATCTCTCAAATCCACACCCGGGCGATTCAGAAACTGCGGATTTATATGGACCAATATTTAAATAGCTCTACCAAGCCAAAAGAACAGAAACGAAAGAAGGTATGACAAATGCTGAAGGGATTTTATAATCTTACTTCCGGTATGCTGACTCAGCAGCGCAATTTGAATGTAATCGCCAACAACATGGTGAACAGTTCTACGGCCGGGTATAAATCGGACTTGTATACATCCAGCACCTTTGACGAGGTAATGTTTGCCCGAGCGGGGAACAAATACAAAAATTATCAGGATATTGGGGAGATCAGCTACATTCGCGCTTCCGACCAAATGTATATCGATTACACCCAGGGGTTTGTGGAGCCCACAGGAATTAACCTGGACTTTGGTATTGAGGGCGATGGCTTCTTTGGCATTCGTACAGAGGAAGGAGAAACGGTTTATACCCGGATGGGAAGCTTTTCTCTGGATGGCGATGGCTACCTCCGCCTACAGGGTCAAGGTTTGGTTTTGGGTTACGACGGCCAGCCGATCCAGCTGGGCACAGATAAGATCCATGCCGACAAGGGGGGCGTGATCTACGACAGCGCCGGGCGGCAAATTGCCCGGTTGGCGGTTTATAATTTTGAAGACACCGCTCAGCTGGAGCATAACCGGGAGGGAATGTTTGTAGGCGCCCAAGGCCAGCTGATGGAAAATCCCTTGGTGCATTGGAGATATTTGGAGCGTTCCAATGTTTCTATGATTGACGAGATGACGGCTATGCTCACTTCCCAGCGGGCGCTTCAAAGCGCGGCCCAGGTTTCCCGGATGTACGACGATGTTATGACAAAGGCCTCTACCGATTTAGGACGGCTATAAAATAAGGCGGGGTTGAAACGATGAATCAATCTTTTTATGTGGGCGCTTTGGGCGCGCAGCAGCAGATGCTTCGGATGAATGTACAGGGCAATAACATAGCCAATGTAAACACCTACGGATTCCGGGCGGAAAAAGCCAGGTTCACCAACCTGATTTATCAAAACTTGATTAGCATTCAGGAAGGGGAGGAGCTTCCCGTAGGCGTAGGTGCTCGAATGCTGATGACCTCTACCGATTTTAACACCAGCGGCGTGCTTACCACTGGCAGACCCTTGGATCATATGATTGAGGGCGAGGGCTTCTTCGGACTGGTAGACTTGACCACGAACGAGGTGAGCTTTACCCGAAATGGCGCCTTTACCAAGGCTTCTCTGCGGCGTGCTGTGGGCCAGGATGCGGCTGGAAACCCCATTATGGAGGATCGGTATTACCTTTCCGACGGTGAGGGGCGTTTTGTGCTGAGCAATGTAGGCGACCTGATCCCTGTTCCAGATGGCAATAACGAAGATATGGAGGCATTGCCCATAGGCGTTTTTGACTTCACCAATTATGACGGTATGGCCCACCTTTCCGACACCCGTTTTTTGCCGGTGGAAAAGAACGGAAACCTGTGGCTTGGAACCGGGATTGTCCGGCAGGGTGTGCTGGAACAGTCCAACGTGGACCTGGCGGACGAGATTACCAAAGTGATTGAAGCCCAGCGTACTTACAGTATGGCCCTGAAAATGGTGCAGACCTCCGACGAGATAGAGACAACAATAAATAGCCTGCGCAGCTGAGAGGAGCAATTTGATGGAAATTAGAAACTATGACGAGCTGGATTCCCTGCAGATTGACACCTTGCGGGAAATCGGAAGTATTGGCACGGGAAATTCCGCCACCTCCCTTTCTGCCTTGCTGAACAAGGAAGTTCGTATCACCATGCCGGAAGTTCGCATTATGGGTTATAATGAAGCCATAGAGTGGATTGGCGGCGCGGAGGAGATCACCGCCGGTGTGTTGGTGAGAATGAGCGGCGAGATTAACGGTATTATGCTTTCGGTGCAGCAGCTAGATTTTGCCAATTTGGTGTTGGAAAGTGTTCTGAACAAAACGGTGGAAGATTACAGCCAACTGCGCAACATTGAAAATTCCGCTTTGGTAGAGGTAGGAAATATTATGATTTCCACCTTCATCAATGCCCTTTCCGGTTTGGCCGGCATTTCTATAGAGCTGAGTGTGCCAGCTTTTACGGTAGATATGCAAGGGGCTATTTTGGCAGTACCTATGGCGGAATACGGTGGTCAGTCCGATTATATTATGACAATAGGCGGCAATTTTGTTTGCGATGACAAGGTGGTTTCTTGCAGGCTACTTTTGTCGCCGGATGTGAGATCCTTAAATTTCTTGCTGAGAAAGCTGGGCGTGAACGGTGGCTGATAAGCTGGTAATTGGTATTGCGGATATGAAAATGGCTCGCGGTAGCGGCATGCTGGTGACCTATGCTTTGGGATCCTGTATTGGGATTTGCCTTTACGATGCTCAAATCAAGTTAGGAGCGTTAGTTCATATTATGCTTCCTCTGAATATGGAAGCAGGGCGGAAAAGTCCCCTAAAATATGCAGATACCGGCATACGGGAAACCTTGAAACAAATGGAGGGGAAGGGCGCCCGCCGCAGTCGCATTACGGCAAAAATTGCCGGAGGGGCCAAGATGTTTGAAGTCAGCGGCGGCTCCTTAGGCAATATAGGGCAGCGGAATATTGAAAGTGTGCGAATGGTTCTAAAGCGCGAAGGGATCCAGATCTTGAAAGAAGATGTAGGGGGCTCTGTGGCTCGCACACTTCTGTTTGATGTTTCTAACGGCTTAGGATGTATTCGCAGTTATGGAAAACCGGAGACGATCATTTAATTTGGAGGGAGCGAGAACGATGATGGAAGACAGCAAAAAAGGGATTCTGCTGGAATCTGGCACCAACGAGATCGAGATCATGGAGTTTACCATCGAAGACAATCTTTACGGGATCAATGTGGCCAAGGTACGGGAAATTTCGATGAATGAACCGGTAAAATCCATGCCTCACACTCATCCGGCCGTAGAGGGAATTTTTAAGCCCCGTGACATTGTGATTACTGTGGTGGATTTGCCAAAGTACCTGAACGGGGAGTCCAGCGAACGGGGGGAAAAGGATTTATTTATCATCACCAACTTCAATAAGATGTATATTGCTTTCCGGGTGCATACAGTGGTGGGAATTAGCCGCATTTCCTGGGAAGATATCCATAAGCCCGACAATACGGTTTCGGGCGGTGAAGAAGGTGTGGCGACAGGGATTGCCCAATGTGACGGGGAACTCGTTACCATCCTGGATTTTGAGAAAATTGTGGCCGAAATTGCGCCTCAAACAGGAATCCAGCTTTCTGAGATCGAGAAAATGGGTTACCGGGAATGCCGGGAAATGCCTATTCTGGTGGCGGAAGATTCTATTTTGCTTTCTAAAATGATCGAAGAAGCACTGCACAAATCCGGTTATGTGAATGTGACCATGTTTCCCAACGGCCAGGAACTGTGGGATTTTCTCCAGGCAAATCGGGACAAAAAAAAGGCCGCGCTGGTTATTACCGATATCGAAATGCCGCAGATGGATGGTCACAGGCTAACAAAGCTGATTAAAGATGACGAGACCCTCCGGGAACTGCCGGTGATTATTTTCTCGTCCCTGATTACAAACGAAATGCGGGTTAAAGGAAAACAACTAGGCGCCGATGAACAGCTGAGCAAACCGGAAATTGGGCATTTGGTAGATGTGATGGACCGGTTGCTGGCAAAGCATTATGGATAAGGAGAACATTTATGAGCAGCAAATATATTGTCCGGCAGCAGATCAAAGATGCCGAGGGGAAAATCATAGGCCATGAGATCTTGTACCATGGGGAAAATCAGGCTTTCAGCGATGATACGGCTGCTACCAATGAGTTTGCCGCTGCAGATACCATCTATAATTTTCTGACGCAGAATACCACAAAGGTGTTCAAGAATTCCTTGAACTTTATGACCTTTACCACCATGCTGTTGATGAAGAAGACACCCAGGCTTTTTGATAAATCTGAACTGGTTATTCAAATTGATGACAGCGTGATAATTCATCCCTTATCTATGCATTTTGTGAAGCAATACGCTCAGGAAGGCTACAAAATCGCGGTAAACGAGTTTCAATTCGCTCCCAGATATTTGGCGTTGATGGACGATATTGACTATATCAAAATCAACCCTAAAAGTATCAACGATATCACCATACATAATATTATAGAGATCGCTCATGGGATGAGCAAAAAATGTATTGCCACCAATATTGACAGCGCCGAGCTGTACCAGAAGTTATTGGGCATGGGAGTAGACGCAGTAGAGGGCCCCTATGTGGCGGAGCAAATTGCCACAAAAACTCATTCCGGAAGCTACCTGCAAGGCAACTTTTTCCGCCTGATGGTGGCTGTGACTCGGGATGAGCCCAACGTGGATGAGATAGAGGAATTGATCGCCGCAGACGCCAACCTGACCTATGGACTGCTGAAAATGGCGAATTCTGCTTTCTTCGCTTTGCGCCACCGCGCCACCACCATTCACCAGGCGATTATGACCCTGGGCTTGGGACAATTGAAACAGTGGATTTATTTGTTGAGTGCCAGTAATGCGGAAAATCAGTTTGATCCGGATTCTGAGGAGTTTTTGAAGCTTTCTTTTATGCGCGCCAACTTCAGCAGCGAGCTGATGAACTATGCCAAAGACATGCCGATTTCCAAAGCCGAGGCTTATTTGATGGGTATGTTTTCCACCTTGGGTTACCTGGTGGATGCTCCCATGGAAGAGATTTTGGAAGAGGTACCTTTGGAAGAGTCCATCAAGGAAGCATTGCTCTATAAGAGCGGCAGGTGCGGCAAGCTGTATGAGCTGGTGCTCAGCTACGAGAGCGCTGACTGGGAAAAGATCACGGAATTGGCCAAGGAATTGGGAATTCCCGATAATCTGCTGACCAGCGTCTATTTTATCTGCATGGAAAACGTAGAGGCCCTTTGGCAGCAGCTGACGCACCCTTATGCGGACGCGGCACCCCAGGCTCCTGCCCCTGAACCTGAACCTGAGGAATAAAAGAACGCCTAGGCCGGAAAAGAAGGCCGGGTGAAAAAAGAAGCGCTGTGAAATCTTTTTCACAGCGCTTCTTTAAAAAGAAAAAAAGCTTACGCCCTGTCGTGGCGAGGATGTTCCATTACAATTTTGCAGGCGTTTAAGATTTGGGCAGTCACGGTAGAACTGAGCCGGCTTTCATAAATAGCCAGACGAAAGCTTCGTTCGTGAGGCGGAATGACTACATATTGCGGGACGAGACTGGTCAAAGCCAAGGCTTTCACATCCATCCTGCACCTGGGGCAAGTGCAAAGCCCAAACATTTTGATGTACTTGTCGACCTTTTCGTCTACCAAGGCTTCCACAATATTTAAGCAGATCAACTCCGGTTCCGGCTGAAGGGCAGGAACTGGCAAAGGCTCCTGAGGCTGAACAGGCTCGGAAACGGCGGGCGCTGATTCCTGGGAAGGAGAAGTCTTGGAAGAGTCCTCCTCTTCCGCAACAGCTGCCGCAGCAGCAGGCTCTTCCTGGGGTTCTGCAGAGGGCGGAATTTCCTCTTCCGAGGCCTTCTCTTCGGGAGCTGTGTCAACCGGTTCTTCTTTCTGGATTTGAGCGGCCTCTTCCCCAGCAGACTCGGATTCCGAGGGAGACGCCTGGCTTTCGTCTTCCAGAGGCAAGGGCTCTTCGGCGGCTTTTTGAGGCTCTGCAATAGGCGGAACCTCACTTTCCAAAGCTGTTTCCAAGGCGGATTTAATCTCGGCGGAAACCGCGGCATCTGGGTTTAGAGAGGCCATAATGGGGGGGAGGTTAGGGGAAGGGGAGGCAGAGGATTCTTTTTCCGGTTCCACTCCTTCTTCGACGGGGGCGGCAGGCTCCCGATTTTTGCTCAGCAAATTCATAACATGAGCGGTTTTGCTGGAGTTTGTGGTTTTTTTGCTAGCCGCCATTCTATATATCTTCCTTTCGTTTTTAGAAATTCTTCAAAAATCATTTTCTGGCTTTGCCGTTTTTCCTTAGACAAATGGCATACGAAAACGTCCTTTAATTTTTTTGAGGGAACCTGTCCCCCGCGACAATATTTACCACTTCCATCAGGTCCAAGGCCGGTTTGGAGCGGGGGCGGTAAGACAAAACACTTTGCCCATGAGCAGGAGCTACCGCCACGTCTACGCCACGCCGCACTTTAGGGGTAAAGACCTGGCTGTGAAGCTGCCGGGCCACTTCTTCCGCAAGTTCCAACACCTCTCTGGAAAGTGTGAGCCTAGGGTTAAACTTATTAAGTAAAATTCCCAATACCTTTAGTTGAGGGTTAAAGGTGCTGCGCACGGTTTCAATGGTTTCCTGCAGCTGAGTGATGCCTACCAGGCTTAAAATTTCAGCTTCCATGGGAACGATAAGGGCGGTAGAAGCCACATAGGCGTTCACAGTAAGGATATTGAGAGAGGGCGGAGTATCGATGATAATAAAATCATAGTTTGACCGTACAGCAGCCAGAAATTGATCCAGCAAAAATTCGCGGCGGGGCGCAGTAAATTCCACCTCCGCAGCAGAAAGCATAATATCGGAGGGAAGCACATCGCCGTATTCCGAAGAGACAATAGAGCTTTCGATGGGCTTCCGTCCGGAGAGCACATCGTAAATTGTATCGGTTTCTCCGATGTCTAAGCCAAGGGTAAAGCCCAGGTTTCCCTGAGGGTCCAGATCTACACCCAATACCCGGGCACCCCGCTGATGGAGCCCACAGATCAGGGCAGAGGCAGTGGTAGTTTTTCCCACACCGCCTTTTTGATTTGTTACAGTAATAATCTCAGTCACAAACAGTATCCTCCTAAAACAAAAACTGGAAGTAACCTCTTAAGTTAATGATACTATATGTCGATAAAAAAATACAGAGGAAAAACAAAAAAAATACGTTTTCCTGAGAGGAAAAAAGAAATAGAATTTCTCAAAAGCAAAAAAGTGATGAAAAATGGTTTTTTTACCATCGCTTTTTATCCTGGAAGTCCTTGAGGAAAGGACAAGAATCACTACTACTTTATTTTGCGAGGAGTGTTTATTATGGCGTCTATCAATGGTGTAAGCAGCAATTCGACCAGTAGCATTTACGGCAACAGAAACGTGATTAGCGGACTTGCCAGCGGCATTGATACGGAATCGCTGATCGAAAATGCAGTCTCTGGCATTAAGCTAAAGGTTTCCCAGTTAGAGCAAAAGCGTACAAAGAAGGTATGGGAGCAAACAGCACTGCGCAGTATCATCGATAAGATGGCCAATTTTACCCAGAAATATACTTCTTATGCTTCTAGTACCAACCTGCTCAGCGGAAGCTTCTTTAACAATGCGGTAAAGGTGAACACAGTTGGAAACAACGCCGATAAGATCTCGGCCAGCGGAAGGACTTCCAGCAACATACAGGTGTTGGGAGTAAAGCAGCTTGCGACTTCCGCCCGGTACACCTTGGACGGACTGGCTTTCCGGGGGAATGGAGCCGAAGCCGCTATTTCCGGTGATGCGGTTCGCCTAGATGAAGATTATAAGAGCAGCGCCACAAACGGGACGCTGTCTATTGCCTATGGCGGAAACCGCACCATTAACCTGAGCTTTGACGATACGGTTTACAACAATGCCCAAGAGTTCAAGGATGCTATTGTAGAAAAGCTGAGCGAGATCGACGTGACCAAGAGCAACGGCGAGACCGTGAAGGCCAATACCATGATCGATGTGAAAATGGATGATGATGGTGTCATCCGGTTCAGCGACAAGCAGGGAGCCGGAAACTCCGTTTATGTAAAGGCTGCCGCCGGCGATTTGAAAGATACCTTTGGGGTGGATTCCAACGCCAAGGCGGACTTCATTCGGGTAAAGTCCGACGATCAGCTATATAATACCGATAAGCGGAGCGAAGTGCTTTCCGAACAGGAACTCACTTTCACCCTGGATGGTGTAACCAAAACCATTAAGATGCCGAAGCTGGAGGAAAACTCCAAGCCGGAGGATGTGGTGAGCGGGCTTCAAAAAGAGCTGGACAAAGCCTTTGGAACGGGAAAGATTAAGGTTGCCAACAAGGCCGAAGATAGCGGCCAGCTGCAGCTGAATTTTGAGACCCAGAAGGGCTCTACTATGGGCATTTCCGGAGACGCTACCAAAGTTATGGGTTTGGATAAGTTTGCTTCTACTTATCTGGATGTGGGCAAAAAGCTGGGCGATCTGCTGGATGAGAACATTTGGGATGACATGGATAAGCTGGCGGCGGAGGGCAAGGTTACCGCCGTGAAAAATGGCGAGGAGATCAGCCATTATGTAGATGAAAAAGGCAACCGGGTAGCCGCGGACGAGGCGGGCAATTATTTCCGGGTAGACGATAAGGGCGACTTCCTGTACGACTTCAAAATCAACGATGTATCGGTGGGAAATTATTCCAAGAACACCGCTTTGGAAACCGTGATGCTGGGTGTAAACAACAACAGCGAAGCGGGCGTAAAGGTCACCTATTCCAAAACTACCAACCAATTCCAGTTCGAAGCTACCGATTCCGGCACTGCCGGCAAGGTGGAGTTCGGCGACGGCTTGGCTCAGGTGCTCTTTGGAAACGGCACGGCGAAGGCTGAAGGCAAGGATGCCAAGGGCCAAAGCACAGCGGGTCAGGACGCCATTTTCAGCATGACAGTAAATGGAAAAGAGTATAAAGATATCACCCGGAGCTCCAACTCCTTTGATGTAGACGGCCTTACCATGAAGCTGAAGGGAAGTTTTGGGTATGAGGGAGACAATCTAAAAACCGCCGCGGGCAGCGAAGATGCTGTTACCTTTGAAGCTTATTCCGATTCCGATAAGATCGTAGACGCCATTAAGAGCTTTGTTACCGATTATAACGAAATGGTGACAGAGATTAAGAACGCCTATTCCACTATGCCGGCAGAGCGCTCCAACCATAGCCGCTATGAGCCCCTTACCGATGAGGATAAGGAGGGCATGTCGGAATCGACCATTAAGGAATATGAGGAAAAGGCAAAGCAGGGCATTCTGTTTGCCGACCGCGACCTGAGAAGTCTTTATGAACAGCTGACACAATCGATTTCCAATGGCGGAAAAGACGGTGCGGCTCTGCGGGAGATGGGCATTTCCACTTCTTACAGCGATGGCCTTACCACTCTTTCGCTGGATGAAGACGCTTTGCGTTCCGCTTTAGAAAGCGATCCCGACGGCGTGAAGGAAGCCTTCACCAAGACGGTATCTAACGGGGCCAAATCTGATGGCTTGGTGCAGTCTTTGAAAACCACCTTGGACCGTTTTGGTTCCGTTACGGGTACAAAAGGTACTTTGGTAGACAGGGCCGGCTCTGTAAAGGCTCCGGCCACCTTGAACGACAACACCATTCAAAAATTGCTGGATAACTTTGATACGCAAATTGAGAAATGGGAAACCAAGCTTACAGATCAGATTGACCGTTATACCCGGCAGTTCACACAACTGGAAAAGCTGATTAACGAAATGAATTCCCAGAGTTCCGCATTGGCTGGGTTCATGGGAAACAGTTATTAAAAGATCCCTTTCATGAAGGGTCAGGGAAAAGGAGCCGGAAAACATGGAAAGCAAGGGGTTCCACCAGTACAAGGAACAGTCTATCAATACCATGACCCAGGGAGAGCTTCTCCTGTTACTGTATGACGAATTGGTAAAGCATTTGACGAGGGCCGATTTGGCGCTGGATAAAGAAAATTATGAGCTTTTGGAAGCTTCCGTGGAACATAGCCTGGATATCATTCACTATTTGGAAGATACCCTGGATATGCAATACGAGATCAGCGCCAATCTAAGTCGGCTTTATGAATACTTTTGTTATGAATTAAGCCGGGTCAAATTAGGCAGGAACAAAACCGAATTGACCAGAGTCAAGGGGATGGTTTCAGAGCTGCGGGATTCTTTCCGGACCGCACAAAAAGATAACGATTCGGGAAAGTGAGAATTTCATGAACCAGGAATTGCTGATGAATGCTTTGGTACAGGTGAAGCGTATGGGAAACCTGCTGGATGAGGTGATGGATTGTACCCAGCAACTGGCCGAGGCCATAGATAGGAACGACCAGGTTTCTGTCAATCTTGTGATTGGTATGCGGGCAGATCCCATCAATAAGCTTCAGCTGGCAGATCAAGCCCTGCGGGAACAGCGGGACTCCATCGCCGACCCGGAAGAGCGCGAGCACTTGGTAAGCTTGCTCAATGGTGGAAGGCCTCAAGACACCTTTGAAGAGATGCTGGCGGAAAGGCTGGCTGCCAATAAGCGAATTTTGGAGCGAATTTGTGCTCTTGACAAGGTGCTGAATCAAAAGATCTCCGGGAGTAAAAAAGTAGGATAAAAGACGAACATCGGCCACGTTTGGGTATGGCCGATGTTCGAGCGTCTGGAAATCCTTTTTACTACGGATTTCACCCTATGCCGGCTTCCAGTTTTGAAATGAGCCATAAAGGTCCTCCGTGGGCGGCAGAGGAAAGAGCTTCGTCAAAAATGATCTGTGGGTCCCAGGCGGTAAGGCTGCGTTCTGTGCTGTTGGGGTCGGCCACTAGAATTTCACCGCTGAGGGCGGTGCCTCGAAGAACGATAAAATGGCCTCCCTGTGTGAAATGTCCTGGCCCCATGAGAGCCACCAACAGGTTTCCGGAAAGAAGTGCATCCTGGAGGCTTTCGGCATCTCGGGAAGAAAAGGACTTCGCTTTTAATCCAAAGGCTTCTGCACATTCCGGGATAAAAGCATGGTAAGTACCGCTTTCACTAGCCCAATAGCCGTTTTCATAGGCCCATTGTGCCATAGCGGGCGGATCGATGGTGGTATTGGTCATACTGGAAATTACCATGGCCATGGCGGTAGGTCCGCAACCGTAACCGCCAATATCATCGGTTCCGTAGGGGAGATCGGCCCAGCGTGGATCTTTCTGGTTGTAATAAACAGTGGGGAATCCATTGCCCACCAGGATTTGCTGGTTGCCTTCTGTCTTTAATTCCGTAATAGCTGGATCCACCAAGGGAAAAGTGTTTTCCAGGACAGGGTCCCCAGCCAGCTGTGGTTCCCATTCTTCTAGGAGATCAGATGCTTCTGCGGAAGCCGGTTTTTCCTCGGGAGGCGCGCTGGACAGGGGCGCAGGCGTGGAGACGGGGGTCAAAAGCTCCCCGGCTGAATCCCACAGGTTTTTCCCAAAAGCTCCCAGCGCAGAAAGGCCCTGGCGAAGCGGAGCGGTGATCTTCTGGTAAAGGGCAGGTTCAAAAAAACGGCAGGCAACAAGCTCCGCGCCGCCAATGCAAATTACGGCCAGAAAAACTAGAAGTGCGAGATTCCTTTTTCGATTGTTATGGATTTTCTTTTGTTTCATAGAGGCGCTCCCAGATAAGTATATATTCCAAAAATTTGATTGAAATTTATATTGCAAATTTAATTTTGGTTTGCTATAGTTTTTATAATGATCAATCAATGCTTTAGTAAAGCATCGGAATCAAGAACTTCCATTGTAGAAAGCTTATTCCTCGTTAGTGGTGGAAAGGCCGTTCTTCCTGTTTGAGTAGATTATCAAACAATGTAGTTATTATAGCAAACTTGTGGTAGTTTGCAAATGGGCAGAAAATAAACGCCCTATTCCCATGAATCTCAAGGTCACGTTGAGGAGTCGATTATGCCCACTATCCTTTTTCAAGATGTGTCGAAATTTTACCGCGCAGAAGGCCGCACAGAATCGGCGGTGCGGGAGATAAACCTGACAATCGAACAAGGTGATTTTGTGTTTCTTACCGGCAGCAGCGGCGCAGGGAAAAGCACCCTTCTAAGGCTGATGTCGGGGAATATCAAACCGGATAGAGGGCATGTCTTCTTGGACCATATTGATGTAGGCAGGGTACCCAGATGGCGAAGGCACAGGGTGGCATTGAAGTTCGGCCAGGTGTGGCAGGAACCGAGCCTTGTACGTAAGCAGACTGTAGAGGAAAATTTGGAGCTTGCCGCTATGATAGGAGTTGCAATTCGCCCGGAATCCAGAAGGATGGTAAAGGCGCGAATCCACAAGGTGCTGGGCCTTGTGGGGATGTGGGGGTATGAGAAGCGGTACCCGGTGGAACTTTCCAGTGGGGAGTGCCGGCGAATTGAATTGGCCAGGGCCATGATCAACAGCCCGCCGATCTTACTTCTGGATGAGATTACCGCCAATTTAGACGACGACAATATTTGGGATATCCTGCATTTGTTGGATGTGATAAACCGGAAAGGCACCACAGTAGTGATGGCCACCCACGCCAGCGAGTATGTGAATATTATGCGGCGCAGGGTAATCACCATTGTAGACGGGCGCATTTTTGGCGATGTAAAAAGAGGAAGATACGGGGAAGTGGTATGATTTCTCCTTTGAAAGGGAGGGAAACGCCATGAAACCGATTAATCTTATAGATAAGTCCACCAAAACAAGAAAAATAAGGAGGAGCGTATCATGCTCAAAAACATGAAAGTCAAGATGAGTCTCATTATGGGTTTTGGCATCGCGATTCTGGTAAGTGTTATCATTGTCGTGGCATCTCTGGTCATCATGTCCACCCAGGCTCAAAGCTACCAGGACATCATTGACACCGACATCCATTCCAGCACACTTGTCAGAACCTGCCGCTTAGAGGTGAATATTGCGGCCCGTTGCCTCAGAGAGGTGGCCCTTGACCCTGAAGCTAAAACTGTAGGGGAAACCACATCCAAGCTGGACAGCGCCTTGAATAATCTTACCCCTTATATTCAGGAATTGAAAGATCTGAACGTTCTTGGAGATTCCAAGCCCATAGACGACTATATCGCCGCTGTGACCGAATGGGGTGCTGTAGTTCCCGAAATAAGGGAAAAAGCTCTGGGCGGTCAACAGGAAGAGGCTATTGATATGATTCAAAACGAGTGCACCCCCGCTTTGGCAAATGTAGATGCGGCTGCCGGTGTGCTGCAAAGCGAAATTACCCAGCACCAGAATAACGTTCTGAAGCAGCAGGAAAACATCGTGACAATTTCTATTTTCGCTATTGTAGGCGTACTTGTTTTGACCGTGCTTTTGTTGTTCGTTTTGATCCTCCGGATCATCAAGAACATCACGAAGCCTGTAGAGGAAGTACGTACTGCTTTGGTGGGCTACAGCCAAGGCAAGCTGGATATTCCGGTCCACTTTGAAAGCAAGAACGAGCTGGGCGAAATGTGTGCTTCTTTGCGTACCAGCCAGGAAGTACTTAACGATGTCATTCAAGACATCTGCTACTTGCTGGAAGAAATGGCCAGCGGCAACTTCGATGTGCGCAGCCGTGCTACCGATAAATACGTAGGCGCTTTGAGCAGCGTGCTGACCTCCATTCGTGGGATCAACCATAACCTCAGCGATACCCTGATGCAGATTGCCCAGAGCTCCGAACAGGTCTCTGCTGGCGCCGATCAGGTCTCTACCGGTGCTCAGGCCTTGGCACAGGGCGCTACCGAGCAGGCCAGCGCAGTGGAGCAGCTTTCCGCTACCATCAACGAAATTTCTACCAACGCTCAAAAGAATGCCAAGAGCAGTGCTCAGTCCCTGCAGGATTCTCTGGATGCCGGCGAGCAGGTAAAGAAGAGCTCCCAGCATATGGATGAAATGGCTCATGCCATGAACAAGATTTCCAAGTCTTCCGAAGAGATTGGCAAGATTATTGCTACCATTGAAGACATCGCGTTCCAGACCAATATTCTGGCCCTGAATGCCGCTGTGGAGGCAGCCAGAGCCGGTACTGCTGGCAAGGGCTTCGCAGTGGTGGCCGACGAAGTGCGCAACCTGGCTTCCAAGTCCGACCAGGCTGCTAAGGCAACCAAGGAGCTTATTGAGAACTCCGTGACTTCCGTACGGGAAGGCAATGAAATCGCGAGCCGCGTCACCGAGGCTCTGAACCAGACCATGCAGCTTGCTGGAAAAGCCATGGATGGTACCAGAGAAATCGTCGAAGCTGTGGAAGGCGAAGCGGAGAGCATTTCTCAGGTCACCGAAGGTATTGACCAGATCTCTTCTGTGGTACAAACCAACTCCGCTACCAGTGAGGAATCGGCTGCTGCCAGCGAGCAGTTGTCCAGCCAGGCCAGCCTGATGAAGGAACTCCTTCGCAAGTTCAAACTGCGTGCGGCCGACGGCACTCAGTCCGGCAGCTACGGCGCGCCTGCGGAAGATTATTCTTATGGCGGAGCTTCTATGCCGGAAGATAATTCTTATGGCGGCAGTAGCAATGGAGCAAGCTCCTTTAGCAAATATTAAACCATAAATTGGGGTTACACCTTCCGGGTCGGGCATTTTGTTCCGGCCCGGAAGAGGTTCCCTTTTTCAGAAGAAAGTAGTACAGCGGCAAAATGTCAGAAGGTGGAAAAACCGCTTTCTGGCATTTTGCGGTTCTACAAGTTTTAAACGTACTTACGGGGCGCCGGAAGAGAGGAAAGGGCTGTGGCCCCAGTAAAAGGCTTGGAAAAAGCACTTGAGGAGTAAAGGAAGGAATGGCATCCATATGGCAAAGCAAAAGCAGCAGGATAACGAGTTGATTTTCGCCTTGGACATTGGTACCCGCAGTATTGTTGGAATTGTGGGAAGGGCGGTGGAAGGCCGGTTCCAAGTGCTGGCTGTTGAGACCGCAGAGCACGGGAAGCGGGTGATGCTGGATGGCCAGATCGACGACATTAACCAGGTGGCGGCCCTGGCCAAAACAGTGACCAAAGCTTTGGAAAGCCGGCTGGAGCTTCATTTGGAAAGAGTTTGTGTGGCTGCGGCGGGAAGAGCTCTGCGCACCCGGAACGGCAGCTTTACCCTGGAGCTTTCCGGAGAGCAGCCCATAGACCAAGGGAATATTAGCCAGCTGGAGGCCGGAGCGGTGGGCGTGGCAGAAGCTGCCCTGCAGCAGGAAGAAGCAGAGCACAAGCAATTTTTTTTGGTAGGGTATACGGTGGCCCAATACAGGCTGGACCATTACCCTATGGCCACTTTGCTGCACCATAACGGCACTTTGGCCGAGGTAGATGTGGTTGCTACCTTCCTGCCCGGAGAAGTGGTAGAAAGCCTTTATGCCGCTATGCATAACGCGGGGTTACAGGTAGCCAGTATGACTTTGGAACCCATTGCTGCTATGAACGCGGCAATTCCTGCCGATATCCGCCTTTTGAACCTGGCTTTGGTGGACATTGGTGCCGGTACTACCGACATTGCCCTTTGTAAGGGCGGCAGTGTAGTGGGTTATACGATGGCAACTGTGGCCGGAGACGAAATCACGGAAGCCATTATGCAGGGCTTTCTGGTGGACTTCCAGATGGCCGAACAAATGAAGCGGGACCTGGGGGAAAAGGAAGAAATTGCCTACACCAACATCTTGGGCCTTGACGAAACTACCCCTGCCAAAGAGGTTTCCGGCGTGATTGCGGAGCCCATGGCTGGTTTGGCAAAGGCTATTGCCAAACAGGTAGAGGAAATAAACGGCGGGCCGCCTTCGGCGGTATTTTTGGCGGGAGGAGGCAGCAAGCTCTTTGG
The DNA here is from genome assembly GCA_947647615.1 of uncultured Neglectibacter sp. Taxonomy (GTDB): domain Bacteria; phylum Bacillota; class Clostridia; order Oscillospirales; family Acutalibacteraceae; genus Acutalibacter. The sequence goes on along the minus strand of CANSKS010000001.1, from coordinate 62,030 downwards.
CCTGCGGGAAAAGGTCGCCGAGACTTTGGGTATGGCGGAAAAGAGAGTGGCCCTGGCAGGCGTGAATTTTTCACGCAGCGCGTTTTCCGAAGAAATGGATTTAAATAACCCGGAATATGCCACGCCCTTGGGGATTGCAGTTTCTGCCGGCATGGGGCTTTTGAACGACAGTTATATGGTGCAGCTGAATCACCGGCCGGCAAAGCTCTTCCGGAACGGCGTGCTCACCTTGCAGGATATTTTAATGATGAATGGCTATGTCTATTCCGACATGATTGGCCGGAGCGGAAGAAACCTGACCTTTACGTTGGATGGAAGACGAATGACCTTCCGAGGAGAGCCTGCAGTGCCGGCTGTATTGCGGGTGAACGGAAAAGACGCTTCTTTAAATACGGTAGTCCATGCAGGGGATAATATCGATTTTGTTCCTGCCAAAGGGGGCGCGTCTGCTTCCAAGACCCTTCGCCAGGTTTTGGGGGCCGATTTCAAAGGCCGGGTGCTGGTGAATAACCAGGAAGCTTCCCTGAACACGGCCCTGCGCCAGGGAGATGTGGTGCTCAGCTTGGAAGGCCCGGGTGTTTTTCCCATAGAACCTCAGCCCGAGAAGGGGAAAGAGCCTGTGCAGGAGGTCTTTTCCGAGGCTTTTCAAAAGAAAGGGGGAGAAAGTAAGCCCACTGCCCCGGTAAAGGAAAAACAGGAAAAGCTGGAATTGGGCGAACCCGAAAAAAAGGAACGGGAAAAGAAAGAGCCGGAAGAAGAACCTAAAGCAAAACAAGGGGACTTGAAAATATTCCTGAACCAAAAGGAGCTTTCCCTGGCGGCGAAAGAAGACGGCTCCCCTTATTACCTGATGGATCTTTTACAATATACTGGATTGGATTTTCAAAATTTAGACCGGCCTGTGCGGTTGGAGGTCAATGGGGCCGAAGCCAGCTTTCAACAGGTCTTGAAGCAGGGGGATTCCGTAGGGATTTTCTGTGTGGATACTATAGCGCCAAAGAAACAAAACGAGGAGCAGATGTACGTTGAAGAATAAAAGCGGAACTGTAAGAAAACAAAACAGATGGAAGCAAATTTTCGCGGCTGGTCTTGCGGGGCTGCTCTGCATGGGGCTCCTTTCCGGATGTGGCGGTGGGGAGGAAGAAGCTATGGCCTTGCCCACGGTTTACCCGGCAAGCGACGAGGAAATTGCGGCGATCACCGTCCCGGAGGGAACTACGGTGACTTTGGAAACTACCCGGCAATACATTTATGAGGGGCTGGAAAATGCCAATGAGTTGGTAAAAGCTTACGCGGCAGATCTGCTGGCGGAAAGAATAGAAGTAGAGGTAAGTGACGAAGAGGAAAGCACTGCCGAAGCCGGGAGCCAGCCGGAAAGCGGCGAAGAGGAGACCAGCCAGCCGGAAAGCGGCGCTTCGGAGAGTAGCGAAGAGGAGACCAGTGAGCCGGAAAGCGGCGCTTCGGAAAGCAGCGAAGAGGAGACCAGTAAGCCGGAAAGCGGCGCTTCGGAGAGCGGCAAAGAGGAGACCAGTGAGCCGGAAAGTGGCGCTTCGGAGAGCAGCGAAGGAGAGAAAACCACAAAGACAATTACTCTGCGGTATTTCTTTGTAAACGATAATTTCGAGGAAGTAGAAATGCCGGATTTCAGCGCGGAAACGGGCAGTGCCCACCTGGCCCGTGCTACCGGAAAAGGAGACGAGATCATTTCCCTTCGGGCGGAATGGGCTCCCACCCGCTGTGCCATCACTGTGGGATTGGCCCATGGCGCCATTAAGGAGCTGCCGCCCAAGGAAAACAACTCTGTTTATACCAATCCCTACCTTACGCCTATGACGGAGCTGGAAGCCATTGACTATGTGGCCAGCCTTGAGCCTGGGCAGCTGGGCCTGGAAGGGGAGAGCATGGAGGAATATTCCGTGTATTCTATGACGGGCTCTGTTATGATAAATGATGAGCCCTGCATGCAGATTAGGGTGTTCAGTAAGGATAACCCTGCCGGCACCAACGCCGTAGAGGCCACCTTCCTCATCGACGGTGTAGGAAACCTTTACCGCATAGAAGAAAGTACTGGCGAAGTTTCAAGGGTATTGGACAAGGAATAAGGCTTTGCGGCAGGGGGAGTTTCTTGGGGCAAAATAAAGCCAAAAGGCACAAGCCTCAGGTTAGAAACCGTGCCCAGCAATTTTAGCTGCCGGTGACGAAGGTCTTTGGCCGCCAAAAACAGAGAAGTGAGAGCGCCCTCTAACACGCTGATGGAAGAACGTGCCGATAAGGCTTCCTCAGGTGTGAGGGCCTCTGCTATTTCCGGAGCCACTTGGGTGATGTGCAGGCCATATTCCTTCCCGAGAGAAATGATCTGCCGGGAGGTAATAGCAACCCTTGTTTGGGCATCCAGGGGCTGAAAACCGATAATTCCGCTAAAACGTCCGGCGATCTCTTTTAAAGCTCCGCAGCGTACCAGGGCCCGGCGGCCGGTTTCATCCTGTTGGAAAAGCCTTTTTGCCAGCTGAGCCATGGTACCGCCGTCAGGAAAAGCAGGTTCCGCCGGAGGCGGGGAAGCTGCCGGAGAAGGAGAAAAACCCAGGGTGGAGCTTTCCGCTTTAGAAAGGTCGGAATTGGTGGTGAACAGGAAAACGCATTGCCGGAAATCCAGTTCCCGGCAGCCGTTGGCATCTTCCTTCCGAGCGGAGCAGCGGCCTTCATCTAAAATGGACATGAATATCTTTAAAACCTCCGGGTGGGCCTTTTCCAGCTCGTCAAACATAAAGACAGTGCAGGGGTTCCTGCGCACAGCCTCTAAAACAGGCTGGTCTTCGTAGCCCACATAACCGGGAGGCGAACCGGTCAGGCGGTAAACAGAGTGGGGTTCGGTAAAGGTATTTAGTTCTGTCCAAATAAACTGGTATTGCTTTTCCGCCTGCTGGCGGTTCAAAACACCGGCTAAGCCCTTGCCCAGCTCCGATTTTCCCACGCCGGTAGGCCCGTAAAAAATTAAAGAAAGGGGCCGGGCAGGCTGGCTTTTCCCGATATGCCCGTATAGTTTAAAAGCTACCGCTTCCACGGCCTGCTCCTGGCCCAAAACCAGCTCCTGCAGGGCCTTGAGCAGGTCCGGGTAAGACAAAGCCGGGGCCTCCTTTTGCTCTGCGGCGGCCCTGGGGGCCGGCTGAGGAGCTGGAGCGGGAGAGGCCTTTCCATTTTTCGAGGGTAAAAATTCCCCGGCGAGGGCTTGAAGGCTGGCACAAAGGTCTTCGAAGCTGGGATAAAGGCGGGAGCTTCGAAAGAACTGGGCAAGGGCCTTACTTTCTCCCCGGTATTGCACCGAAGGCCGGAAATAAAGGAGATATTGGCCCTTTTTCCGGCCCAGACCCAAGGTGGAAACCGCGGGCATGCATCCATAGGGAAGGCGGCATTCCGGAAATTCGTAACCACGCCCCGCGTCGGCACAAAGATCGGTAAAAACCTTTAAGGTTTGGTAACCGGTTTGGCTGCAAAAGCAAAAATGGGAAAAAGAATATTCCAAGGGCACATCCTCCTTTTTGTAAAAAGAGTATGTGCCCTTTTTTCAAAAAAATTGCAGACCCAGGAAGATATTTTCCTGTGGGTGGCCAACATGTGGGTTTTCAAGCCCGTTTTTCACTCCTTTACTTCCTTCCGGGAGAGTTCCCGAAAGGAAAACGCACAAGCCCCCGTCCTGTTGCTATTGTGCAATGGCCCTCTCAGTCTCGCTACGCGATCCAGCTCCCCCAAGGGGGGAGCCAAGTGAAGGCTCGCATCTTGCCCTATGCTTTCCCCAGGAAAGCATTCCCTTTCAGGGAGAGGTGACGCGGCGTAGCCGTGACGGAGAGGGCGTGCCCGAAGCTTAAAGAAAGTTATCTCGAAGGGCTGGGAGTAGAAGGGGGCATAAGCCCCCTTCTAAAAGAAAAAAGGAAAACGCAAAGAGTAGAAGTTCCCGGCAAAGGCAGTGATTCCTCTTTGCGTCATGGGCAAGCTTTGGAAAACCCACCCGCCGCCTCCAGGCCGGGTGGGAAATATGTTCGTATTGCTTACCCCTTCAAAAGAATGGCCATGTGGGCAAGGGAGGAGCTTTCGTGCTGGAACAGCTCCTCCTGGAAGCCCTGGAAGCGCTGGCGGTTGTGCAGGGTGGCCCGGCTGGCCATGACCAGGTAATGGAAAAGCTTTTCTTTCGTGGCCTCCTGGGCGCAGCCTAACACCGCTACAAACCGGTAAAAGCTATAGAGGCTGCATAGGGAAACATAGCTCTTCCAAAGGTCTTCCCGGCTGTTCAGGTTGGGGAAGCCCAGGTAAAGAGCCACGGCCACCATCAGGTTTTCAAAGAAATATTCCCGGCCGGAAAAGGCTTCCTGGAACCTTTCCAAGGCCCTTTCGTAGGCTTCTATGGAGAAGCTGAAGGTAAGCTTGGCATTTTGCGAACCGAGAGTTCCCCTCCCCTCTACCTCCAAAGCGGAAGAAAGGTGATTCGGCCACTCCTTTTCCTGGGCAGAAATGGTATCCAGCACCCGAATATTCTGTACTAGGTACAGCTGGCGGTTGCCGGGGATCTCCGAAAGGCTGTTTTCCGCTGCCAGGGCAGCGGTCTGCCGCTCCCAAAGGTCTGGCTGGAAGGCGGCCCAGTCTTCCTTTTGCAGCCGCTGAAGCACCAGACCCAGGGAAAGCATCCGCTGGGTGAGGGGCAGGGCACGGTTTTGCAGAAGATCGATACACATTTCCCGAATGGGTGTAAAGTAAAGGCCAAGGCTTTCGCCAGGGACAACACTTACCTTTCCGTAATCCGCTTTGGGCAAAGGGTCTTCCACAAACTCTATTCCATTTGGCAAATCCCAAAGCTGCTGCAAAACCCCTTCGCAGGAAGGGGAAAGGGTATACTCCTTGGCAGCGTAGGAATAAACTGTCTTCCTGGGATAGCTTGTGCAAACCAGGGGCAAGGCTTCGTGGCCGCAGGTGCACTGGATATCGCACAGGCCCTCTGCGTTCAAAAAAGGGCAGCGGCCATTATTGGAGTCCAGGTCGAACTTAGCATAAAAAATGCCCTCGTGATCTGTTTTCCGTTCCCGGCGCACGTTTTGTTCCAACCGAGCCTTCAGCTCTTCCGGGGCGTCCAGGCGGCGAAGACGCAGATAGTCTTTTTTGTCAAAGGTAATATTCCAGCCCATACAGCAGCTGTCTTTGCAAGCTTGGGCCAGGCAATGGAAGTTCTGGTAAAAGTTTGGGATAAGTGCCGAGCGAATGGGAAGCTCTATTTTTTCTTCCTTCACAGGTATACTCTCCTTTAAAACAGGTAAGGGGCGGGCAAAAGCCCGCCCCCTGTGAAATTATGTCTTTGCGTTACAAAATTTGAAGCTTCCCGAATTACTGGAGAAGCTGCAGAACACCCTTCGTCGTGACTCGTCCTTGAGGCTCATCGTGCTCTGTTTTCGCAAAGCACGATTTCACCCGTCGGACGGTCTCTCCTCTCCGGAAAAAAACTCACGTTTTTTTCCGGTTAAAGGGGTAGCCGTAAGCCAGCAGAAACGTTAAGCTTACTGTAAGAGCTGCAGAACGCCCTGAGGAACCTGGTTCGCCTGGGCCTCGTCGGAACGCGCCCTTGGGAACTCGCTGGGCCTTGCTTGCGCAAAGCCCGGCTTCGTTTTACGGGCAGTTCCTCCTCTCCCCACAGGAACTTCGTTCCTGTGGGGACCCCGGCCATGCTGTCCCAGACTAGACAGCTACAGCAGTATTTGGAAGCTCATCAATTACTGGAGGAGCTGTAACACACCCTGAGGCACCTGGTTCGCCTGGGCCAGCATGGCTTGGGCGGACTGGATGAGGATGTTATTCTTGGTGTAAGCCATCATTTCGTCGGCGATATCGGTATCGCGGATGGTGGACTCGGCGTCCTGAATGTTTTCGGCCATGACGCTCAAGTTGTTGATGGTGTGATCCAAGCGGTTCTGGGTGGCGCCCAAGGTACCACGTACATCGGAAACCTTGTTAATAGCCGCTTTAATCGCATCTATCGCGCTGGCAGCGCCGGTCTGGGAGCTGATATCAATGGAGCCGATGCCCAGCTTTTCGGCATGCATATCCTGAATGCTCACCTTCAGCTGGTTATAGGAATCGGCGGTATCGCCGATCTGCAGGGTAAGGCCCTTGCTGGGGTCAACAGCGCTCTTGGTTTTAATGGAGAACTGCTCGGCCAGCTTCTGAATGGTATCGTAGTTGGTGCCGCCCTTGCTCTGAACGGTCAGGCCCTTGGTGGTATCGGCGCCCTGATTGTTAACGCCCACGATGAACTCTTTCGTGTCGCCCATGGCCTGGGAAATGCGGCCCAACGCGATATCAATATCCACAGTGCCAGCCTCAAAATCTTTCAGGTCCACAACGCCGGTTCCGGTCAGTTTGCTATCTTTGCCAACAGCCAGCTTAACCGTTGTGCCGTTCAGGGTGATTTCGGTACCGTCGGTGAGGTCGCTCTGCTTGATCTCGAACACGGTGTTGGCGGTCATGGCCGCGGAAGCCACGGAACCGGGAGTGGTAACCTTGGTACCGCCGGTATGAGCGCCGTTAATAGCGCCGTCCGCGACAGCGATGTCCCAAGTGAAGTTGCCCTTGATGTTGTCTTCGGTAGGGTCTTCGTTCAGCTCGAACGTCAGAGTACCGTCACCATTATCGGTAACCTTGTAGGTGCCGCCGTCCACGCCAATGTCAACAGCAGTGCCACCGTTGAGCGCGTTGAAAACAGCCGTCGCGATAGCCTTTGCGTCCGCTTTATCAGCAACTGTAACGTCAGTAGCGAGATCTTCGCCGTTAAGTTTGACGCTGAACTTGACATCGGTGGGAGCAGTACCGCCGCCTCCCGCACCGCCACCGGCTACAGCCGCCGTAGCGGTGCCGATATCGGTCGCGGTCAGAGGGCTAGTAGCGTCGATAACGGTCGTATCAAAGGTAACGGTCAGGCCGTTGATAGTAACAGCCTTGTCGCCGGTCCAATCGGCAGCCTTCACAGTTGCGGTACCAGCGATGCCGCCAGACAGGGTCACAGTCGCGTCGCCAGCATCCGCACCTCCAGCCAGTGCGGCAGCGCCGACCTCATCGCCGTCGGTCAGGCCGGCAGTTGTATCAACCGTGCCGGTTCCAGCTACGGTAAACGAGGCGAAGTCAATACCATCAGCACCAGTCTGATCACCAACAGCCTGGATCATCGTCTGAATGTCGGATGCCGAGTAAACGCCAGCTGTGCCGCCAGTGCCGTCCAGAGTAACAGTAACCGTCTTGGAAGCCTGATCCCAAGCGGCGCCTTCTGTCCCTGTGGAGTCATACACAACTTTGATGTTAATGCCATTGCCAACGCTGCCCGAATTGTCACCATCGGTGAAGGTCAGGCCAGTCAGACCATCTTCGCCAGTCACAGTCGCGCCCGTAGCCGCAGCCGCAAAGGTAACCTCAGCCTTGACGGCGCCGTCAGCGGCGTCCGCCGGGGCCGTGCCGGTCACACTCTTCACGCCAGTGGGCAGAGTTCCTGCGGCCTCAAACTTGGCAGCAGTACCGCCGCCAGCACCGCCGCCAGCGGCGCTCAAGGAAGCGGTCATGCCGGTGAAGTCCACGACGAACTTAGTCTTGGTATCGGTGGCAGCAGCGCCGCCATCCAGAATAGTCTTGGTGCCAACGTCGGCAACGCCCTTACCGGTAGCCTTGCCGTTGCTGCCTTCCAGAATGCGGTCGATACCGTTGATGGTGGAAACAGTGCCGCCGCCATCCATGTCGCCGTTTAACAGCTTAATGCCGTTGAAGTTAGCGCTATCGGCAATGCGGTCGATCTCCTTGCGGAGCTCTTCCACTTCCTTCTGTAGCTGTACGCGGTCCACGGTGCTATCGTAGGTGCCGTTGGCGGACTGGCTGGCCAGGTATACCATACGGTTTAACATGTCATGTACTTCGGTGAGGGCGCCTTCGGCGGTCTGTACCAGGGAGATGCCGTCCTTGGCATTCTTCTTGGCAGCATCCAAACCGGTGATTTGGGCCCGCATTTTTTCGGAAATAGCCAGGCCGGCAGCGTCGTCACCGGCGCGGTTGATCTTGTAGCCGGAAGAGAGCTTTTCCAGGTTCTTGGAAAGGGCGCTGGTGTTGTTGCTGTAGTTCCGGTAGGCGTTCATAGCCATAATGTTGTGTTGAATACGCATAAAAAAACAATCCTCCATGATTTTTCTCGCGGAACATCCATGTTCCACGGCCACGCTGTAGAGTTGCGCGAATAATATAGGTGCAAGAGCGTTTGGCGTAACCCCCGCAGGCCTGCAAAGAAGATTCTGCCAAAACCTCTTGACAATTACTATATCGTCCCCTTCTTCCGAAAAATAACAGGGCAAGGGAGGAATTTTCGGAAGGGTTTTCAGGCGGCTATTCGTAGGGGGGAAAACCGGAAAGGCTCAATCCCCTAAGTAGGTTCTTAAAACATCGATCAGTTCAAATACTTTGGTACCCGGCGCCGCGGCTGCCGGAGTTTTCCCTTGGTTCTGTTTATCCAGCAATTTCGCGTTGGCGATTGCCGAATCCAGGTAAGGCCGGAGAACCTCGAACATATCTGCCCGGTTCTTGGCATAGCTGTCGGCGTTAATCCGTTCTAGCTGCTCTGTGAGCTTTTGGCCGTATGCTTTTCGGGGGATGTTGGTTTGGTAGAACCCGAAATGGGGCAGGTACCATAACTCAATACATTGGTTAGACCATATGGCGTGATAGGTGGTATCTTCCGTCCCTGCCCCGGCACAAAGTTCCGCCGTCCGGTTAATACGGTCGGCAGGAAAATCATCTGTATCGTACACTACCCACACATGGGAATACCCGTTCGCGCTTTTCGCCACCCGTTCCCTTGCTCGTTCAAACAGGCTAAGTGTGTTATGGCCTTCCCCGGAGATATCCACTTGAACTCTGGCGCGATATTTCCGATTGATGATATCTCTTATGGCCTGAAAGTATAAGGGCTCAGTTTTTGTGCCCTCTGTTATGATCAAGTGATATTCCGGCGATATCTTTCTTTTTTCATCCCGGCGTGGTTTTATCCATCCTTTTCCAAGGTCGCTCTTTTTCATAGGCTTCGGGTTCATGTCCAGTTTTCCTCCGCCAGCATGTTGGAGAGGTAAGGGTCGGCCCCGTAACGTCCCTCCAAATATTGCTTATCAAAGGCCGCGGTACTGTTGACGCGCTCGTTATCTTCCCGGCGGATCTCATAAAGGGAATAGATCTCGCTTTCGTGCCCTTCGTTTTGGGCGGCGAACCATATCTCGTCTCTGCGGAATACGGTGTTTTTCATGGTAGTCATATCCTGGGAAGTAAACAGCAATTGGGCTCCCTTTGTGTTGATCTCTTTGTTCTTGAATAAAGAGATGATATACCGCAGAAGCTTTGGATGAAGCTTTGCATCCAACTCATCGATCACCACAAGCCTTCCGTCTTGTAAGGCCCACAGGATCAAGGGAATCACCCCAATCAATTTTTTTGTCCCGGCAGATTCCTCGTCAAAGTACAGTTCAAAAACATGGCCGTTAATTGTGCGCTGGGTATAGAGACGTTTGTTCGTCTCGTCAATCCTGTACCCTGTAAGGTCAATCCCTATATCGTTCAGCGCCCGGATAATTTTTTCTTGAAATGGGTTTCCGGCAGGCACGAGTATATTTCCTTCCACGATTGGGTTGTCATAATTGCGAATGATGCAGGCTTCAAACCACTTCTGCACCTCCACAATAACGGGAATATCGTAATTTATTGCCAGGAATGTCAAGTAGGGCATTTTGGGGTTCACAGAGCGGTTAATGCCCGCTTTATCTATGCTTGCCCCCAGGGCGATTTCCGATTTTTCTCTTTCAAATACAGTCCCCGGGCGCCTTGCACCTATAGCTTTCCAATACAAGGCTTCCGAAATCACTTCATCTTCCATAAGAGAAAGGCGGTAGCGGTATTCCTTCTTTTCCTGCCGAAAGAAAACTTCAAATTCTGTTGGCTGCGATCTCGATTCTTCGTCAAAGAGGTAGGAGGCACAATCTGCCCATTGCTGGATCACAATATCTGTTCTGGCTTTTCGCATCTCTTGAATGGGCTTTACAACTGCGGTGATAAGGCAAGACAGAGCCTGCAAAAGGTTCGACTTGCCTCCTCCGTTGGGCCCGTAGATAACTCCTACAGGCAGCAAAGCACCGGCCTTGCCGCCGGAGATCAACGTATCGGCAAATTCCGGGATAGCAGTCGCCTGGAAATCGAAGGTTGTCTCCGATCTATAGGATCTGAAATTTTGAAATGTAAACTGACAAAGCATTGCCGGTTCCTCCCTTCTCCTTGACTTTATTGTACTATGTTTTTTCGAAAAATCAAGATTTATACGCTACTTCAAAAAAATATTTTTTGAAATCCAATTTATAAACGCAAGATCTATTTTAAAACTGTAAAAAACAAAGCCGACAGCTCTTTTTCCAAGCTGCCGGCTTTACTCTGTTTTGGTTTTGTTGTTAGGCGTAAACGTCAATAAACTGGCCCTTGGGGGGCGCCATTTGGGAAACATCGGGCAGCATTTCCAGAATGTTCTGGGCCATCGCCTCTTGGGTATCCATCACCTTTTTGGTAACACCCATGGAATATTCCGTGGCGAACTGGGCGGCGCTCATACTGGTTGCCATGCCGGCAATTGCGTCCATCATAAAAATACCTCCTTTCCGGGGTGCTTATTCCGAAGGTCCTTCGTCGGGGGCAGAACTGCCGCCGGGGGTAAACCTGGCGCCCAGCATACGCAAAAGCTCGCTGGGTTCGGCCTCCTCCTGGGCGGAATCCTGGTTGGCGGCGGCGGTGGCGGTAACCAGCTCGCCCCGCAGAATGGGCACACTTTTCGGGGCGGAAATCGCCAAGCGCACCTTTCCCCCGTCTATAGAAACCACGGTTACGGTAATATCTTCGCCGATCTCTAAAGATTCCCCGGCTTTCCGGTTCAAAATTAGCATAAAGCGTCTTCCTCCTTGCGTCCAAACTCTGCAAGGGGATGGCGCATTTCATATTCTTCGGTGTCTAAAATCACCTGGCGGGCAGTGCGGGTTTCCACATTTACCGCCACAGGGCACTTTAAATTTACCGTGCTGTTGGCCACAGGGTTCCGCACCACACAAAGGGTGTAGTAAGAAAGGTCCTGGCTTTCTGCCGCGCCCAAAGCTTCCAAATCGGTAGCGGAGAGCACCGGCGCATAGTTGGGCTTTAAAGAAAAGGGATCTACCGCAATAAAGGCCAGCTCCGGGGTTTGGGTGCTCTGTAGGCACAAAAGCCCGCTTTGGTCATCTTGAAAGGGGATAAGCAAAAAGGAACGTTCTTCTTCGAAGCCAAAAAGCCCCGCAGGAAAGGAAATGCACTCTTTTTGCTCGTACTCAATGCCGCCGAAATATTTGGTTTGCAGGGTCATAGCTAAGGCCATTCCTTTCAACCTTCCTCTGTAACAGGGGGCTCGTAGTTAGGGTCGGAAGAGGGGGGTACATAAAGAGGACCGCCCACATACTTAATCACCACGTCGGGCTGCTGCTTTACAGAAATTTCAATGTCGCCGGGAGTAAACTGGAAGTTGGGTTTGTTCAAACGCCAGTCAAAATTCAGCTTATCCATTTCGTAGCGAATTTGCATTTCGCCGGGGTTCCAGGTTATTTCCGGCCCTACGGAGGGCAAAAACTCAAGACCCACATGGTCCTTTAAATTTTCGGTTTGGTGCCTTGCCGCGAATTGGGGGATCAAGTCGGGGTCTCCCACCTTGGCATTTAACAGCATTTTTCCCTGCTGGGCATAAACGGCGGTGGCCTCATAAGCAGCCTGCTGGCCCTGCTGGGCGCTTTGCTCTATGGCCCGAACGGGCGTGGGAACAATAGAGTTGCGCGCCTCAAAGGTATCCAGGTTCAGGCGGATGGGGCGGCTGCGAATGTTCAGCCCGCCTTTGTCACGAGAAATCTCAAGATCCGCCGTCCCCCTTTTATACTCCAGTTTCGCGTTGGTCACCTTCATCTCTATTTCAATGGGGACCGTTTTAATTTCGATCAACGGGTACATGAAAGAGCGGCTCCTTTCCAAAAGAAATCTTTTTCATAAAATTATAGCAAGAATCCCCGTTCGCTGTGACTTTTCCAGGCAGCGAAAGCAGAGCTTCAAAGCTTATCAGTTCAAATAGTCCATGAGGCTTTGCCCCAGGACACTGGTGCCCATTTGCAAGGAGGCATTGTAGCTGTACTGGGCCCAAATAAAGGAGGTGATGGCCTCGGCGGTATCTACCTGGTCCAGGTTCATAATGTGCTCGTTTAAGGTATAGCCGGTTTCCTTTAGCTGGGCTTCGTTGTCCGAAAGGAACTTGGCTTCGGTGGCCAGCTCGGTGTGGGCTACCTTTAAGCCGTCGGCAGAGGTTTCGAACTTTTTCATTAAGCGGCGGAAATCTTTTTCGTCGTCTTCGGTGGCCCAAGTGCCGTTCTCCGAACAACGAGAGAGAATTTCGCCCATCTGGTTGATAATGGAAACCACGTTTTTCGGGTCGCCATCCTCGTCCGTGCCGTAGCCCAGGAAGTTGATCCCTGGCAAGGAAGCGTCGAAAGCGCTGGATTCTATGAGTTTGCCGTTTTCATCCTCCTGCAGGCCCAGGCCAATGTCCATAAATTTCTTTTCTGTGGTAAGGGATTCCAGCAGGGCATACTGTTCGGGATTATCATCTTTTGAAATATCTACAGGAATCTTCCGGTAGCAAAGCTGTTTGCCCACTACATTGCCGTCGGCGTCTAACTTATTTTCCCAGGTAAAGGGCACATTTAAGCCGTCGGCTCCGGCAAAGGAAAAGCTGTCACCATATTTGCAGCCGTTCATAGCCTGAATAATGCCCTCTGCCAGCTGCTCCATGTTTTTGCCCAAGGCGTTGCGACCGGAAGCGGTAGGGTCGTTACCGGCCACTAGTTCCGCGGTTTTGGCACATTCGCCCTTCCGGTTATCTACGTCGTTTACCACGGTTTCCAAAGTGCTCCAGGCCGCCTGGTATTTACTGTTAACCGCCTGGCTCACCTCGTATTGACTCTTGGTGCGCAGGTAGGAACGGCGCAGCTTAAAGGATTGAGCCGCCGCGGAAGGGTCTTCCGCAAAGGAGTTGAAGTTGCGGCCGGTGAGCACCAGCTGCCTGGCATCTTCCAAATTGTTAATGGAACGGTTTAAGTTATACCGGTAATTTTTTAATACACTGTTGGTAGTAACACGAATCATAACACTGCCTCCCTTCTAAATTCTTACAAGCCTACAACGCCGGTGCCGTTGATCAGCTTCTCTAAAGCCTGGTCCAAAACCGTCATTAAACGGCAGGCGGCAGCATAGGATTTTTGATATTGCATCATGTTGGCGGCCTCGTCGTTGAGGTCCACGCTGGAAACCGACATACGGCCGGAATCCAGATCCACCGAAGTGGTGTAATAGTTATTCAGCATAATGTTGGCTTCCCGGGAATCGTTGCCCAGTACGCTTTCCATATTGGTGAACATCTCCTGGAAGGAGCCGTAGAACATATCGGTTTTATCGGCCACAATATCGCCCATTACGTCCTTGGGGAAGAACTTCCGTTTCGCGTCCATTTGAGCGATCATGTGGGTGATGTTGGAGTTATCGGTAGTGCCTGGCTCCATTTTTTCGTGGCGGGTATAGGTGGTGACCAAATGCACCGCGTTGTTGGCCCAATCACTGGAAATGGAAATGTTGGCGGCGGTGATGCCATCGGTAAGATTGTTATCGCCCCGGTTGCTGAACAATACACCGGCACTGGAAGGCTGGTAGCCGCCATAATCTTTCAAGTAGGCTTCCAACGTGGGAGGAGTATATCCATCCAAAGCTGCCTGCTGGTCCGCAGAAAGCCCGGTATCTTTAATAGGTGAGCCGTTAAGAAGAATGGAATTACCATCTTTATCAATGTACTCCCCGGCTTCATTTTTCATATATCCGGTGTTCATTTCGTTAAAGGCCGCGGCAAACTGGTTGGCCAGCAGGTCCAAAGACCTCTGGTAATACTGAATGCCCCGCTTGGAGGCCGCGTTTTCGTCTATGTTCTGGATTTCATCTGTACAAGAAAACTCGCCCTTTTCCGTAAGCATTTCCCGCACGGCCTGCAGGGAACCGTACAAATCGTTGTCATCCAGCTCTACGGGCTTGGATTCGGGATATTTCGCTTGATCGGCCTTATCGGAGTTGAGGATCTTACCCCGGGAATCGGTAAGGGCGCTTACGGTAAGCCGGTAATACTCGTCGTCCACCATTTCGGCTTTGGTAATATCATTGGTGAGTCCTGCACCATCAGGCATTAAATATTGATAAAAACTGTCTGAAGTTTGGTCTGTTTCAGCAGGGTCGTACAGCGAATTTTTCCGCGGCACCTGCGTAGTGCTCAGCTGCCCTGCGAAAAGGCCGTCGACCAAGGTAGTTCTGTCGGTGGCAACACCCGGGTCCGGGTTGGCGTTGCCCAGCTTAATGGTGAGCTTTTCCACCTCTTGGCCGCCGCCAATATCTTCCATGCTGTAAACCACGTCGATCTTTATATACTCGGAAAGCTGGTCAATCAGGTTGTTCCGGGTATCCCGCTGCTCCAAAGCGCCGTCGCCGTGGATCTCGCTTTTGCGAATAGATTCGTTTAAATCCCGAATTTTTGTGAGGATCTCATTGACCTCTTTTACCTTAGAGTCGTAATTCTTTTGAGTGTTTTCGTAGAGCTCTGTAAGCTTTTTGGCGGTGCTGTTGAACAAAGAAACCAAGGCCCGGGCGGAAGTCCTGGCCTGTACATCGAATTCACCCTCGTTGGTATTGGTGGTCAGCTTTTGCAGGGAGTTCACAAAATCGCTGAACTGGGCGTCGATAATGCCGAACTCCTCGTCGCCCTTGCCCACTTCGTCCAAAATGTCCCGCAGGTCCTGCAGGGCAGAAAGCTTCGACTGCATGGCTCCCACGCTGGACATTTCCGTGCGGTACCGAATATCCAGGTAAGGGTCACGAATTTGGGAAATGCCTACGCTCAAAGAGCCGTTGCCCACCCGGGCGTCGTAAATATTCTGGTAACGGTCTTTTCCGCCGGTTTTCAAAGCGATCTGGTCCAGCACCTGCCGGGTGTAACCGGGGGTGTTAATATTGGCGATGTTATTACCGGTAACATCTAAGCCCTTTTGAGAGGTATAAATGCCCAGCCGGGCCGTATTAAAAGAAGCAAAGGTACCTAATACACCCATTCTGTTAATTCCTTTCTAAATACGATTGGCGTTCTTTCATAGGGCGCCGGTTTTTCAGGCGCGAAAATCTGTTTTCATAGAAGATGGAGGTTCCACTTCGGGATGTACATAACCCGGGCCAACAGGAGCATCACCGCTGGCCTGAGCCAAAAATTTTTCCACTTCATGGAGGTTGCATTCTAAAGTATTGCGGGCAACTTCAGCGGCGCTGCAGTAAATGCGGTATTCCCGCCGCAGGGCTTCCACCCTGTCCTTTGCCTGCCGCCGCAGGCTTTCCGGGTAATGCTGGGGCAAGTTAGAAAGGGTCACGGCTTCCAGCCCCAGCTGCTGCAAAAGCTGCAGACGCTTTTGGTCGTATCCCCGAACAGAAAGCGAAATTACCTGCTCCTGCTTCAAAATGTCATCCAAAGCCACAAGGTCATCGCTTCTCACCGCGTCGGTCTTTTGCTTGGCCAGCTCTGTGAGCTGCTCCAGACTTTTCTGCAGGTTTTCCAGAAGCGTTAAATAATCTAAGTAAAGGCCGTCCATTTAAGCCTCCTCTGTGAAAAAGAGCATACGGGCGGCAATGGCGGCAGGGTCCGGCACATACGCCCCGCTGGACACCTTTTGCCGAAGGGCCTGGATATCGCCGGTGGTGGTGGCGGTGCGGACCTCCTGAGAGAGGCGGCTTGCAAGCTCCTTCCGAAAACGGCTTTCTCCCTTCACACTGTTTTGAGATAAGGTGACAGAGTCGTAATGGGGGGCTCCAGCAGCCTGGGAAACATTTTCCCGTTCAGGGCTGGAATAATAGGTAGTAGCGGGGCGCACACCGGTGATGGCGCCGGAACTAGAAGAAGTCAGCACGCTAACTCACATCCTTTCACGGCTGATCATAGCCAAAACATTTCTAAAGAACTATTTATACTATCGGCAGTCGATGGGGAAAATTAAGGGAGAAACAGGGTAGAAAAAGTTTGGGAAGCGGTTTTTTATGAAGGGAAAAGGGGAGAAATAACAAGTGGGGGAGTGCGGCAAAAGAAAAACTTTCGCAACACTCCCTCGGGAAAAACTATTTGAAAACTCCAAAGCAAAGCTCTTGTTTTTGCAGGTGCGGGCCATCGCTGCTAAAAAGCGGCAGGCTTCCAAAAGCTTTGGCCAACGCCTTGAAGCGGGTTTGTTATATCAATGTGCGCAAGTGCTGCAGCAGTACGTCGGCAATGCGTTCGCAGGAGGCCTGGGTCACCACTGCGCCAATTTTATGAGCTACGCCGGGCATGCCGTAAACCACGGAAGATTCCTTATCCTGTCCAATGGTGTAGGCCCCCGCCCGGCGCATGGCCAACAGGCCGTTGGCGCCGTCTTGGCCCATACCCGTCATAATAATGCCCACCATGCGGCATTTCACCACTTCCGCCATGGAGCTGAACATCACATCCACCGAGGGGCGGTGGCCGCTTACCTTTTCGCCGTGAGTACAGGATACGGTGTAGCGGTCGCCAATACGGGTTAAGCGGCATTGCAAATCTGCAGGGGCCACCAACGCCAGGCCCTGGTGGAGCTCGTCGCCGGTTTTGGCCTCACGCACTTCCATGCGGCACAGCCGGTTCAGGCGTTCCGCATACATCTGGGTGAACCCGGGAGGCATGTGCTGTACAATTAGCATTCCGGGAATATCGGCCGGAAGCCGTTTCATCACTTCCAGGGTGGCCTCCGTACCTCCGGTAGAAGCCCCCAGGCCAATCATGACCTGCCTGCGCACCGCAATGCGGGAAACAGGCGGGGCCGCAGCTGCGGCAGTCTTGGCTCCGCTCGTAAGGGAAGAGGGAAGCTTCACTCTGGCCTGGGAGGCCACAATCACCTTTTGGGTCAGGGAATTGATAAAGGCCTCTTGCCCTGTCTTTTCGGGCTTCCGTACAAAATCTACCGCGCCGGCAGCCAAAGCATCAAAAACCTTTAGGTTTAAAGAAGATACCAAAATGACAGGAACAGGGTAGGTGGGCAAAAACTGCTTAAGAAAATCGATCCCGTTTAAAGCCGGCATTTCCACATCCATCGTGACAACATCTGGCTTCATTTGGGGAATTTTTTTCCTCGCATCCAGTGCGTTAATGGCATAACCAATCACCTCTATTTGGGGGTGCGCGGAAAGGCCCTTAATAATTAAACTGCGCGCCAGCATAGAATCGTCTACCACCAAAACGCGGATCTTTTTATTCGGTTCCATGAATCAAAAATCACCCTTACTTTTGAAAGGTCGCGGGAGCCAGGCGCCGGTAAGGCGAATTTTGGCTCAGATTTTCGGAATAGCTGATCAAAAGGTAACCGCCGGGCACAGTGGCATCGTAAAAACGGCGCACCAGAGCATCTTTCGTGGGCTGGTCGAAATAAATCATCACATTCCGGCAGAAGATCACATCAAATTTCCGGCGGAACTGGATGGGATCCATCAGGTTAAAGGGGCGGAAAATAACATTGTTCTTTATGGCGGGCGCAACAGCAAACTGCCCGTTCCCCGTTGGAGTAAAATATTTCTTTTTCCAATCCGGCGGAATGGTATCGGGCAATTCGTAAACGCCCTTTTGGGCGGCTGTCAAAGCCCTGGCCGAAATATCCGTGGCCAAAAGCCGGGTATCCCACTGGTTGGCTTGAGGGCCCAAATAGTCGAACAGGTACATGGAAATATTATAGGGCTCTTCTCCTGTAGAGCAGCCGGCGCTCCAAATAGATAACGTCTTATCCCGTTGATGCCGCCTCACCAGCTCGGGAATAATAGTTTTTCGGAAATACTCTAAATGGTCTACCTCCCGCATGAAAAAGGTGTAGTTGGTGGTGAGCTTGTTCAGCAGGAGCGTGATCTCGTCCTCGTTTTTGTTTTTCAAAAGGCTGTCTACAAAGCTTGAAAAACTGGTGTAACCGCGCTGCCGGATGGAAGAGGAAAGCCGTCCGGTGATCAACTGACGTTTTTGGGATAAATCTATCCCATAGGTAGACTGCACGAACTTTGCCAGCCGGGTGAAGTCGGCGTCCGAGATTGTCAGGGGCGAAAAGCGCGAATCGCCGCTTGCCTGGGTATTACTCATGAGCCAAAAGCTGAGCACAGTCCAGGATAAGCACCGTGCCGCCGGTTTCGGGCATAGAACACATGCCGGAAACCAGTTGCTGGTTGGCATGGGCAGGCATGGGCAAAATGGAATTTCTGGGAATATCCACCATTTGGTCTACGGAATCCACCAGAATGCCGATTTGTGTGCCGTCCAGGTTCAAAACAATAATTAGGAAATCGTCTTCCTGGGAGGGCTTTCCAAGCCGCAGGCGTATGTCCAAAATGGGAACCATGGCGCCGCGCAGGTTCACAATTCCTTTAATGTAGTGGGGCAGCATGGGCAGGTAGGTGATCACAGCGTCGTTATTGATCTCTACCACCTGCTCGGCGTCTACGCCCATTTTCAGGCCGTCTGTCAAGAAGATCAAATACTTTTTCACATCCAGGGGCTCTTCCGCCTGTTCGGCGGAGGCCGTGAGAATATCTTCCGTGGCAAACATCAGGTTTTCTTCATTCATAGGTTTCGTATGCCTCCTCGTTGAGCTCAAACGCCATGGGCTGCGGCGTAAAGATTGGCCACATCTAAAATAATGCTAATACTGCCGTCGCCCAAAAGGGTACAACCGTTGATGCCATAGTTTTTGATGTTATAGTTGTTCAGGTACCCGGGCAGCTGCTTTACCACCACCTGCTGTTCGCCAATGAGTTCGTCAACGAACAGGCAGTAAGAACATTCCCCGGACTCCAGCCACATCAAAATGCCGTCTCCAATGTCGGTAAAGCCCTTTTCCAGCTGGTAAAGATCTCTGGCACGGATGATGGGATAGAAGTTATCCAGGCACTTAAACATTTCACCGTTGGTGGAATCGTGAATAATGCTGTCGGAAGAAACCTTGTAGCTTTGCCGTATATTGTTGATGGGAATGGTGAAAATGGAATCGCCCACCGCAACCTCCATGCCATCCATAATAGACATGGTCAGAGGAATCTTCAGCGTGGTAGTCATGCCCTGGCCGGGCACACTGGAAATGCTCACGGTGCCTCCCACGCCTTCTATGTTCTGCTTTACCACATCCATACCTACGCCGCGGCCGGAGAACTGGGTGACCTCGGTATTGGTGGAAAAGCCGGGCATCATTAGGAAGTTTAGAATTTCTTTATGGGAATATTCTACGTCGGGAGAGGCAATGCCGTTCTTAATGGCCTTTTTCAAAACCGCGTCATAATTTACGCCCTGGCCGTCGTCCTGGATTTCAATAATTACCTCGCTGCCGGTGTCCCTGGCGGAAAGGATAATCTCACCCTCCGGGTCTTTCCCGGCGGCAATGCGGGCAGCCTCTGTCTCCTCAATACCATGGTCCATAGAGTTGCGGATAATGTGCATCAAGGGGTCTCCAATGCTGTCTACAATGGTCTTGTCCACCTCGGTGTTTTCCCCGATCAAGGTCAGCCGCGCCCGCTTGTTCAGCTTTTTGCACATGTCGCGGACAATGCGGTTCATTTTTTGGAAAGAGGCGGAAACAGGCACCATGCGCAAAGACATGGAAACATCCTGCAGCTCATCGGTAAGCTTGCGCAGCTGCCGGGCCGATTTTGTAAAGCTGTCTAAATGCAGGCCTTTCAAATCGGGAGAAGCGGTAACCATCGATTCGGTGATGACAATTTCGCCCACCACGGCGGCAAGCTGGTCCAGCTTGCTCAGGTTTACGCTGATCAAGCTCTCTTTGGCAGGGTGCTGGCCGCCGCCGGCGCTGGCGGCGGGCTGGGCCGCAGGAGCCGCGGACTCCGCGTGGGTGGCCGGGGCGGGCCCCTCTTTTTCCGCTGTCTTGGGGGCGGGAGGCGTGTAATCGTGAGCTTGGTAAGATTGCACCGAACCGGCCGAGGCCACCGAGGGAATGGCCTGGTCCCGCTGAGCAGCAGTTTTAAACTTCAAAAGGAAGCCGTGTTCCACAACCGCCTCGGCGGTTTCGGGGTTTGTTTCCACATCGGCAGGGAGAAAAGCGAAATCAGCCTCGCTGCAAAAATCACGAATAGCGGCCACCAGCATAAAGGAACGCAGGTTTTCCATGCCGCAGCCTTCGTCGAAAAACACCTGCAGGCTGTAAGGGAAATCCTTGTCGCCTTCCGAGGCGGAAAGAGCGGAAGCCTCGGCCGCCGGAGCTTCTGCAGGAGGAGCTGCCGGGGACGCTCCAGCAGCGGGCGCGCTGGAAGTATTTTCCTCTTGCTCGCCCTTAATTTTACCAATTAGCCTATTAATATTTTCCAGGAAGCTGTCGATATCTTTGTCAAGGGGTTCGTTGGCTTGAATTTTTTCTACCTCACCCCGGAAATAGTCGATCGACTGGAACAGAAGGTCGAACAAGGTAGAACGCTCTGACTGAGGGACTACGTCCAAAGAGTTTTCACGGATCAGGAAGAACATGTCCTCGATTCGGTGGGCCACGGTAGCCAAAGTATCGAACTCCATCATGGCGGAAGAGCCCTTGATGGTGTGCATGGTACGAAAGATCTCATTGATATTCTCCTGGGAGAAATCGTTGGTCTTTTCCGACTCCAGCAAAATGGTCTCCAGCTGTTCGAGCAGTGAGTTAGTCTCATAAATATAGGCATCTAAGATGTCGTTTCCACTACCCATAAATACACCGCCTTGTTTTTTAGTATCTTTCTTATTATCGGCAGGCTATGATTGAAAATTAAGTAGTTTATGCAAGTTTTGTCTGTGAGGTGTAAAAATGCCAGAAATTTTGGGGGCGACAAACCCGGTACCGGGTCATGACAGCGCCATAACCAACCGAAATCTTCCGGTTTCTCCCAATAATACCCAAATACAGAACATTCCCGACCCAAGCCGGGTAAGCGGTCCCGACGGCCGTACCGAACAACAGGGCAGCGACCTGCAAGGCCAGGCGGGGGGCATACGGTACGATTCCAATTTTCAAACCTTTTTGCAGCGCCTGCGGGAAAACCCGGGCATGGCGCGTACCTTAACAGAACTTTTTGCGAGCCGGGAAGGCACGGTGGTGGTTTCCGGCATGAGCGAAGGGATCGCGGGCGAAATGGCCGAGATCCTTCAAATGCTACATATGGATCAGGGCCAGCTGCTCACCTTTCTCACCAGTAATATGAAAGCTGGCACACGCTTTGGAGGAGCGCTGTTCGCGCTCCTCCGAAATGCGTATGCGGGAGCGGCCTCCGAAAGCGTCCGGGCAGACATTCTGCAGTTTTTAAAAAGCTATATCGATTATTCTTCTACCAGCCACATAGAAGGGAACATCATGCGGAACATGCGGGGTATGGCGGAAGCGATGCCCCGGAGCTGGGCCGAGCATTTACAGGACATGATTTCCCAGCTGCAAAACGGTATGGCCGCAGGCGACAGGGAGGGAAACCTGCAGCTTCTGCGCCAGCAGGTGTTTCCCCACATGTCGGAATATGTGGAGCAAACCCACGACATGGGCACCGCCCGGGGCATTTTGTCCCTGCTCACCCTGGATGTGGCAAGGTACGAAAACGGCTCCGAAGAAAACCTGTTGATGGCCTTTCACCGCCTAAAGGGCTTTGGCACCCTGCGGGAGCAGCTGGGGGCAGTAGACGACAAAGCCCTTTTAAACCTGTTAAAGAGCAGCCAGTTCCAGCAAGACTCCGTGGCGGCCCAATATGCCGACAGGCTGGCTTCGGCGGCGGCCCGGGCCTTGCGGGGAGAGGGCGACGCCCAGGTACAGCAGGCCTTCCAGCAGCTTATGAACGCTATGCTCATCAACGAAAGCGTGTATATGCCGGTGAACCATTATATTATTCCCATGGAATGGGACGGCCGCATGATGTTTTCCGAGCTTTGGGTGGACCCGGACGCGGAAAACGGAGAAGAAAACGGGAAAAGCGGCCGGGGCGGCGCGGTAAAGCTCCTGTTCAAGATGGATATCCAATCCCTGGGCTTGTTCGACGTGGTGCTGAAAAGCCAGGACCGCGACGTGGAAATTCAAATAGCCTGCCCGGAAAAGGTGGCGGTTTTTTCCCGCCAAATAGAAGACAGCATTTCCCAAATATTATCCCGCAACGGCCTCACGCCCAAAGGGGTGGTGGCCCGGAAAATGGAACGTCCCGTAACCCTTACGGAGGTGTTCCCCAAAATTTTTGAAGGGAAGAACAGCATAAATGTCAAGGTCTGAGGGAGCCGGGGCCCGCAAAGCGGTGGCCCTGCAATATGGAAGCGGCGACGGGGCGCCGGTGGTGGTGGCCTCGGGCATGGGTTATATGGCAGAAAAAATTGTAGAGGTAGCCGCCGACAGCGGCGTGCCCATTTATGAAGACAACTCCTTGGCCACGGTGCTCACCCAGCTGAAGCTGGGGCAGGAGATTCCGGAAGAGCTTTACCAGGCCATTGTAGAAATTTATGTGTACTTTTTGCAGTTTGACCCGCAGACGGGCAAAAGCGCCAGGAAGGGCCAACCCCAAGGAGAACAGGCTCTTTCCGAGGCGCCCTCTTCCGAAGAGGGGACCGTCCGGGAGGAAGCCGCCCCGTAAAGGGCGAGGCCTAAGGCCCTGCTGGGGCCGGAAAGGAGATTTTTTATGCCGGAAGCGCCACAAAAGGAAAAATATCTTTTGCTGGACAGCCGCAACACTCCCATTGCCAGAGGCGTGCTGGAAAGCCCTCCCGACGCGCCGGATGTGCTCATACGGGTGCTGGACGGGGCCGTAGGGGAGGTGCTCTGCCACGAAATCCTTTGCCTGGTGGGCCTTTCCGATAAAGCCCATACCATAGCCGGGCAGGTTATCCGGCGGCGGGGAGAAGATGTCATTCAATTAAAGCGGCAAAAAATATTGGGCAGCGAGATTCGCCAGAACCTGCGCATGCCAGTGTCCTTTGAAACTTTCATTTACCCCTTGAGCGGCGATTGGAAGGGCCGCCAGCCTGTGAAGGCCCTTGACTTAAGCTGCGGCGGCATTGCCTTTTTCTGTGAAAAAGAGCTGCGGGAGCGGGAGCAAATGGAAATTGTGATCCCCATTACCACGAACCCTTTAATTGTGGAATGCCAGGTCATCCGCCAGCGGCTTTCCGCTCAGGAAAACATGTTTTTATATGCTACCAAATTTATTGATCTTTGTCACGACCAGGAAATCATGCTGCGGGAAGCTGTGTTTTCTGTGCAACTAAACACCAGGGGCAAAAAAAGCCCCGCCGAAACGCGTCTGTAAAGGAGCGCGAAAGGAAAGGAGCAAAAAATGCAAATGTCCAGAAGAAGATCCCCCATTCGAAAAGCTGCCAGGCGCGCTTTATCGCTGCTGCTGGTGCTGGCAATGGCCTTTGGAGCCTTGCCTTTCCTGGAAACACCCGCTGCCAAGGCCGCTTCCTGGACCCAGCCCTACCTGGATCAAATGGTGGAGTGGGGTGTTATGCGGGGCGACGAAAGCGGCAACCTGAACCCCGACAGGAACATGACCCGGGCGGAGTTCGTGGCCATGATCAACCGGGCCCTGGGCTATACGGAAACGGGCGCTATGCCCTTTACCGATGTGAGCCCCAGAGACTGGTATTACGACGATATTAACATCGCCTTCAACGCGGGCTATTTTAAAGGCACCTCGGCCACCACGGCTTCTCCCAACTCTCCCCTTACCAGGGAGCAGGCGGTGGTCATTTTGGGCCGTACCATGATGTACCGTACCCGTCCCGGCGAGGTGCTGGAATTTACCGACAGCCATTCCTTCCAGGATTGGAGCAAGGGCTACATTCGGGAAGCCTGCCTCATGAATGTGATTGGCGGTTACCCCGACGGCAGCTTCCGGCCCGGTAAAAACATCACCCGGGGCGAAGTGGCCGCCGTGCTCCAGCGGGCCGTAGGCACCCTCATCCGCGACCAGGGCGAAGTGGAGCTGGGCGACGTTTACGGGGCCGTCACCATTCGCACCTCCGGGGTCACCCTAAAGAACACCGTTATCGCCGGCGACCTGTTTATTACCGGCGGCGTGGGCCTTGGCTCGGTGGTGTTGGAAAACGTTACCGTGCTGGGCAGAATTATTGTAAGCGGCGGCGGCGAAAGCCATGAGGGCGGCAACAGCGTGGTGCTGCGAAACGTCATGGCCGGAGAAATGGTAGTCGATAACATGGCCAACCAGTTTGTCACCCTGCGGGCCGAAGGCGACACCATCATTGGCCTCACCAACGTGCGCGCTCCCGCTTACCTGGAAGACGTCACCCAGGACGGCTACGGCCTGCAGCGCATAGAGCTGGATGGGGAAGCCGGAACCAACGTCACTTTAGCGGGCAATATTAAGGAAGTTGTAAACTTCTGCCCCAGCTCCCTGCTCACCTTTGCCCAGGGCGTGGCCCGGAAGGTGACTATCGATGAAAAGGCTACCGGCTCTTCCGTGCTCATCGAGGAAGGCGCCAACGTAAAAGAAATGAACCTGGATGTGGGCACCATTGTTACCGGCGGCGGCGACATCGGTTCCTTAAATGTGAACGCCCCCGGCTGCTCTACAGAAATGCTGCCCGATACCATTACCATTCGGCCCGGCATCACGGCCGATATTGCCGGAGAAACCATGAATTCCGCCCAGGCGGTGGAATCTTCTCAAGACCCGCGCCTGCTGGCGGGCTACCCTGTGGCCAAGAACGTGGCCCCCACCTCTGCGGACGGCGTTTACAGCACCAACAAGCAGGCCACTGTCTACTGGGCCATCACCGCTTTGGCAGACGGCTCCGTAAATGAAGACGACCTTGTGAACCCCCCTGCCACCGGGAAGATCATCCGCAGCGGCAACACCGCGGCGGCGGCCTCCAACACGGAATACAGCAACCGGTTTACCGGCCTTATTTCCGACGGCTCTTACTATATTTCCGCCGTGGCGGTAGATAACCGCGGCCAGCGCAGCCCTGTGAAGGTAGCCGCGTTCACTACCCCCGACAACACAGTGCCAAACTTCGCGGCCGGCTACCCCAGCATGCTGCAAATTCGGAAAGATTCCGGCCAGGTGCAGCTGATGCCCACCAAGTCCTGCCAGCTCTATTACGCCATTTTCCCAAAGGGCAGCACAGCCCCCACAGTGATGGATTTTAAAACCGGCTCCTTGGAAGGGAACCTGGGCAACGGCGTCCGCGACGTCACCAAGAACGTGCTGGAATTCGTCACCTTCGGCAATTTGCAGGAGGTCACCTCCTATGACGTGTACCTGTGCCTCATCGACGCCGACCAGAACCTGAACTCCGCGGTAAGGCGTTTGAACTTCACCACCATCGACGGCACCCCCCCTGTGTTTACCCAGGATCCCCCTCTTACTACTTCCATTCAAGTGAATTCAGTAGGTTTAGAAACCGCTTTGAACGAAAATGGAACGATTTATTGGGTGGCTGTAAAGCAGGGAGAGACCTATCCCACGCGTATGGCAGGGCAAACCGAGCCTCCTGCATTGGATAGTATAGCTGCAAAAATCCAAGTGGAAAACGGCAGCGGGAATGTGGTATCTAGCGGCACTTTGAATGGCGTTCGTGCCAATCAACCCGCTAAGTTAAATATTAATCGCCTACAAGGGCAAACGGGTTATGATGTATATTATGTGGCCAAAGATACCGCCGGGAACTATTCCGATAAAGTGAAGAAAATCACGATTCATACTTTGGATACCGTTCCGCCTACCGCGACACAGGAATTTACCCGTACAAGCGATGAAGAAGGTACAGAGCCTTTGGCAGATACCAACATCCGCGTGATTTTTGATGAAGCTGTTCAAGATAGCGAAAGCGGAGAAATTTTCTATGATCTGTACCAACAGATCAAAAATGCTACAGGTACAGAAAAAGACAGGCTTAAGGTTCGGTTAGGGGAATTACTACGGGATAATATTACTTTGTGGGACGCTAGTAGTTTCCCCGATAAGCAGGTTCCAGTAATTAAGACCGGAGAAGCAAAGCCGGTTGGACACTGGGTGAATTATGATGAAGTGACCATCGAAATGAAGGATGGCAAAGTCATCTGTACTTTTGCTTATGATGAAGCGGTGAAGCTTGGAAGTGGCAATACTTATTACTTCAAACTGACGAATATTGCCGACACTTCGAATAATGCCAATGTGATTCGTCCTAATCCCACGAATTTGCCGAAATTCACAACTGTCTTCGCAGAAGTGAACTTAGAAGGGCAAGGTATCGCAGAGAATGACGGTCCTGTTGATGTTCGTGTTGACATGAGCTTTGCTATACATCCGACCTCTACGGCTAACGTTGAAAATACCGTTAGTTACGATATTTATCTGTGGTCCACCAGCAACATAGAGTTTGATGTATATGCTCGTCAAAAAGTCAAGGATGCTAAGGGTAATGAAGTCGTAGACCCAATGGCAGAAGGTTTGACGGCAGACGCGCATGGTTGGGCTAAATTGGGAACCTTTACCCATACTACAGAAAACGGACGAAAAGTAGGTCAAAGTGTAGGAAAGGCCAACAATAAATATCCACGGCTTAGTAGTTTGAAAGAAGATTGCACTTACGAGTATGTAATCTCTATCAACCGAATAGGGACTTTAACCGACTGGACTACTTGGAGCGAAGAAGTTACGATTGATGTAGGAGTTCCCGCTGGACTGTCCCATGTCATGAGTAACTGGGCGAACAGCATTACAGAAGATAACTGGAATCGGGCTTTGGGCCTTGGATTAACGGGAAATGGCCTGGTGCCTGTTGGAGATCCGAAAGATTTCAACGTTTTTTGTCAGTTTGCCGACACTCGTGTTCCTCAGTTTGATATACCGTATCCGAGATTTGTAGAAGGCGATACTTTTGTCACAATGGATTTAATGTTAGATCGTCCTGGCACCGTTTACTATGCCCTGGCGCCTGTGGATGATCCGCAAACCGGTCGTCCTGTTTTGGGAACTGTACCCTCAAATAATGTTGGGTTCAAAGATTGGTTTGATGGCCTTCCTGCGGATGGAACGACGCTTGATCCTGACGAAGAACAAGTAAGTTCACCCACCAGTCAGTTTATTTTCCAGGGACGTTTTGGAAATCAGCGAATCAAGGCGGGAAAGGTAGAAGTAGACACTACCGTTATTTCCGAACGCGTAGAGGGTTTGGAGGCAAGCAAAGACTATGTTGCCTATTTTGTCTTGAAAGGCGAGGCTCAGGAGCTTTCCAGGGTATATTGCCTCAAGTTCAAAACCGGAGAGGCGATAACGCCAGATATTGATTTGGAGAATGCCAGCCCCTCTGTAATAGTGGATACTTTTACCACTACGTCGGATGGAATTAAGGACATTACTTCTGAAGGTTATTGGATCCTTTATGCAAGAGATAAGCTAGACTCGGCCTTTACGCGAGCCTTTAAAGAGCTCATACCTACAGATAAGATGACGGATTTTAATAATATTTGTGGAAGCGGAAAGACTTTCCCTGACGATAGTAAAGTTCTCGTAATAGATGCCTTGATGACTAATTATCCAGGTACTAACCAGTCTGTATTTGATAGATGTATAGATCCAGAAAGAGCGAGTAGGTACCTGGAAATTATTCGCGTAAATACTACGACGGACTTAAATGAAAACGGTGAGCTTGTGCGAGGCACTACCCGCAGAGTTACTTGTACAAAAATGCAGCCTGGTACCAGCTACTATTTCATTGCAGCAGCCAAAAATGTCCAAGGATCGGTATATGCCTATAAAGCGATAAGCGGTATTACACAGCCCGATAGAACACCGCCCGAAGTCGAATCAATGACTCCTACGGTAGACCCCTATGTCAAGAAGTTGGAGCCTTCAGACGATGCAACAACAGCGGCAAATATGGGAAAATATATTGTACCTATTGCCTCGTCGAAGGCAGATCCGGAGGCGTATGTATACAAAGGCCAAGTTTCTGTAAGATTTTCAAAGCCCGTTTATGTGCTTTTGGATGGTGGGGAACTGACGGCTTTGGATTCGGCGGAAATCGTGAAACATTGGGGTACAACCGGAACCTATTTAGGTATAAAACCTGTAAGAGTTGGCAGAGAAATCACGTTTTCCTATACCGGAGCAACTGAAGGGAGTACGGTAACCTTCTTTACAGACGGCCTGATTAGTGATGCCAATAACAACACGCAAAATAAAAAGTTGAAGTTGACATTCCACCTGAAAAAGAATGGTGGCATGGCTGGTTCGGCGTATACCGATCCCTATTGGGAGCTTACTTGGGAATAATTTGTGAGGAGAGTATAACCCATGAAAAAACAATATTTTTTACGGGTTTTCTCTCTGCTGCTGGCAATGGCCATGGTTTTTACCATGGCCATTCCGGCCTTAGCAGAGGAATTGCCCGAAGATCCAGAGGAACCCTCACCACAGCCGGATCCTCCACAGCAGTCTGTGAACTATGAATTGGAATTACAGATCACTCCTTCCTCTAATACGATTGTAGCCATTGAAAAAGCGGGAGATACCCAAGATTTTACGGCTACTACCAGGGTAATTGGAAAGTATGCCAATGGTGATCCTGTTCCGGAAGATCTGTTGCCTTCTGATGTACAGGTGTCCTATGAATGGAAATGTGAAAATGTGCCGGAGGCAATGGAAGGGCTGTTAAAAGAAGATGAAATGGTAGCGGAGTTTGCCGAAGGTACTGTTTCGGCAACGGGGGCCGCCAATGTTTTAACAAGTATAAAACCCGGAAAAGCAATTGTAACCGTTACAGCCAAAGCTACTATAGGTGGAAAAGAAGTTATGGCTGAATCGGTTTGTGACATTTTAGTAAAGGGAATCCTAATTGGGAATTTGCCAAAACTTGAAAATGAGCTTGGCGAAATTGAAATAGGAAAAATGTTAAGGAATGAGAGCCATCCTCTTACTTTAAGTGTTTTTGGAGTTAAAGAAGGTATAGACGCTTCTTCTGCCACATGGGAAAGCGACAACTCTTCTGTGGCCTATGCCTCCAGCGGCAATATTATTACCCAGAACCTGGGCGAGGCCACCATCACCGCCACCTTGGGCGGCTACAGCGATTCCTGTAAGATCACGGTGGTAGAAGATACCACCCGGATCATCGATGTCACCATGCCCAAAACCCAGCAGACTCTAGATTTCGACGATGCCGCGCCCTTTGAAGAGGGCAGCCTGCTTACCCAAATCAAGGAAAAGTGCGAAAAGGTTTTGTATAATTTGCAGGGGGAAGAACGGGAAATTGCCTATGTGCGCAGCATGTCGGTTTCTCCCAACCAGGGCACCTTGTTCTATAACTACCTCACCGCCGCTAACCCCAACCAGGGCATTGGTTCGGAGCCCTACTATGTGAAGCCCTCTCAGGGGCAAAGGGGGTTGGGAGATATCACCTTTGTGCCCAAGGCCGGGTTCTCCGGTGTGGCCACCATCCGTTACACAGCCTGTGTCAACGATTCCGTTACCTGCACCGGCACCCTGCGCATCCGGGTGGAGATCGATTCCGACGTTTCCTACGACGCGGCCGCCGGGGCCCCGGTGAGCTTCGAGGCTGCCGATTTCGCGGCGGTGTACCAGCGCATGACTGCCCGTACCTTGAGCAGCGTCAGCTTTATGCTGCCTCCGGCAAGCCAGGGAAAGCTCTACTATAACTATTCCCCTTCGGCGGTTTACCCCATTGCCGTAGAAGAAAACACCAAGTATTACCGTTGGAGCGATCCGGCTATCGATAAAATTTCCTTCCTCCCCGCCGAAAACCTGGTGGGCGACAGCAAGGTATATATCTATTATGTAGCCAGGGATTCCGGCGGCTTTTCCTACTCCGGCCGAATCACGGTGAACGTGGCCGGCAACCAGCCCGAAAGCCTGCCCACTGTGAAATATACGGTTACCAGCAGCCAGGGCGTCAAGTTCAATGCTGCCGATTTTAAACTGGCAGGGGAAAACAAGGGCGACGTGCTCTATGTGAACTTCGCCCCCATCACCCAGGGGAGCCTGTATTATAAATACGACACGCCCCAGGAAGATCTGGTAGCCCCCAATGTGAACTATTATAAAAACGGCACGCCCGGCATTGGAGACCTTACCTTTATTCCCGATACCGGCAGCGAGGAAACCGTGACCCTGTCCTTTACGGGCTACAGCGATAAATCGGCCCCCATAGAGGGCAAAATAGAAATTAAGGTAGAGATCCCCGTAGGCTCTTCCATCAACTATTCCGGGAACGCCCTGCCCATTTCCTTCTGGGAGGCAGATTTTCTCGATACCTGCCGCTATGAAACCAAAGACGAAAAAGCCGAGCTGGCCTTCGTGCGGTTCACAAGCCTGCCCCGGGAAAGCCAGGGTCGCCTGTATACCGGCTACGTGGGTACCGGTGTGGGAGCAAAGCCCATTACCACCGAAACAAAGTGTGGGGAAAAGGACCAGCCTGCGCTGGATGCTGTCCAGTTTGTGGCAAAGCCCAATTTCCAGGGCCGGGTGTCTATCCCCTTTGTAGGGGAGACAAAAACCGGGAAAGAATTTTCCGGCACAGTGGTCCTTTCTGTGACCAACAACTACTGGTCCAGCCAGTTTAGTGACCTGGGAAATTATGCCTGGGCCCAGGGCTCTGTGGAGTTCCTGTATAACTCCGGTGTGGTAAACGGCGTAAGCCCCAACCGCTACAGCCCTGCGTCGCCGATTAAGCGCGGCGATTTTACCCTCATGGTGTGCCGGGCCCTTGGGTTCGATACCACCAATAAAAACGCCAGCTTCCCCGATGTCTCCGCAAGCGACTATTATGCCGGGGCCGTGGCTACCGCCAAAAGCCTGGGCATCGTCACCGGTGACGACACCGGCCGCTTCCGCCCCGAAAACAGCATTAACCGCCAGGACGCCATGCTCATGCTGTACCGGGCCATGAAACAGGCCGGCTACGAGCTGCCCGTGGGCTCCTTTAACGTCCTGAAGAAATTTTCCGATTACGCCCAGGTAGACCGCTACGCGGAAAGCGCGGTGGCTTCTTTGGTAGAAGTGGGCGTTGTGCAGGGCAGCGGCCAGAACCTCAAGCCCAAAAGCTCCATCACCCGGGCCGAAATGGCCGTGGTCATTCACCGGGCCCTTACCCTGTAACCTGAATTTACAAAAATGAGCCAGCCGGTTCCCGTTTTAAGGGAACCGGCTGGTTTTTTAATTTGTGGCATACTGCGCCGCTCTGCTCCGGTTTTTTGGGCCTTAGGAAAACCGGAACCAAAAGCAGTTGGTGTTTTCTGTGGAGGTGACGCCATATTCCATGCCGTGGGCTTCTAAGATGGTCTTTACAATGGCAAGGCCAATCCCGGTGCCCTCTCGCCGTTCCCCTTGGTGCTGGATGCGCTTGTAGCGTTCCCAAATGAGCCGGGCCTCTTCCGGCGGGATGGGGGCGCCCGGGTTAATCACCTGCACGGTAACGCCGCCTTCTTGGCTTTCCGGCAAAATCTTTACCCGAATGGTCCCGCCGTTTTCTGTGTGGTTAATGGCGTTGTTCAGCAGGTTCCGCAGCACCTGGGTCATTTTCAAGGCGTCCATTTCCAGGGGAATCTCCGTGCCGCCGCTTTGGTACTCCACGCGGATTTGGTATTGCTTGGCGGCTTCCCGGGCGTAATCTACGGAAGATTCCACCACTTCACAAAGGTTATAGGTATCCAGCTTTAGCTGGGAGTAGCCGGCCTGCAGCTGGGAGTAGTCCATAATATCGTCTACCATTTCGGAAAGCCGGTTTGCCTCCCGAATGATGAGATCCATGTTCCGGTTCCGCAGCTCTTCGTTGGAACCGTTCACATCTCGCACCATTTCCCCATACCCGGTGATAAGTGCCAGCGGGGAGCGCAGCTCGTGGGAAACATTGGCAATTACCTCCTTGCGCAGGATGTCAATGCGCTGCAGCTCTTCGGAAAGCAGTTTTACCGAATCGGAAAGGCTGCCCAGCTCGTCTTTCCGGCAGACATTGGGAACAGCAGTAAAATCTCCCTTCGCCAGCTGACGCACGGTTTCCTCGATGCAGAAAATAGGCTTTGTAAAGGTTTGGGCCAGGAAAAAAGAAACCAGCGACACCGCCAAAACGAGCCCGGCGCTTACAATGAGCAGCTGGCGGCGGTTGAGCTCTGTCAAGGCCTGCAGTTCCGTCACGTTGTGAAATAAAATTACCGCAGCAGGCCTTTCGCGGTAAACAGTGGGCTTCCCTATGACAATAATAGGGTTGCCGTACTCCGAAAGGTAGGAAATGCCCAAGGGGGTGCCTGCAACCACGCCCTCATAGTTTTTCTCTACAAAAAGCTTTTTATCGGTCTTAATCTCTTTCCGGTTTGTGATGAGAGCCCGGTTATAGGCAAAAAGTACTTTTCCAGCCTCGTCTACCAGGAAAACCTTGCCCCGAATACTTTTGCTCAGGTAATAAAGGGGGTTATCGTTATTCCGGGGGTCAATTTCTTCCAGCTCTTCCAGCTCTGAAATGGCATCCTGAGTGCGGGAGCTCAGGTCAGAGATGGTGGCATCTACATAATTGGGTTCGAAAAGCCAAATTTGTACTACCCAAAGAAAAGAGATGATCAACCCGGCCAGCAGCATAAAAACGCCCCAAAGCCGAAGCACCAGCCTGCTTTGAAAGAAGTTAAGGAGCCGTTTCATCATTTTCATAATGGAATTTATACCCCACTCCCCAAACGGTTGTAATAAGCTTGCGCATGGGCCCCAGCCGCTCCCGTAAGGATTTGATGTGTGTGTCTACCGTGCGGGTATCTCCCAGGTAGTTATAGCCCCATACCTTCCGTAAAATGGTATCACGGTCCATTACAATACGGTTGTTTCTGGCCAAGAACAACAGCAGGTCGAACTCCAGGGGCGTAAGAGAAAGGGGACGCCCGTCTACCAACGCTTCCCGGGAAGGCGCTAAAATTTCCAAGGAACCGAATTTCAAGCGGCCTTCCGAAAGGGAACTTCCCCGCTTTAAAACGGCCTTTACTCGAGCCATCAGCTCCTTGGGACTAAAGGGCTTTGCCAGGTAATCGTCGGCCCCCAGGTTAAAGCCCAGAAGCTTGTCGTATTCTTCTTTTCTTGCGGTGAGCATAATCACCGGCACCTGGGTGAATTTCCGAAGCTCGGCCAGAGTCTCAAAGCCGTCTTTCCCCGGCATCATCACATCCAATATCATAATGGAAAACTCCGTGTTTGCGGCAGACTCCAAGGCCTGTTGGCTGTTTTCCGCTTCGACACAGGAAAAATCCTCCAGTTCCGCATAGGTCTTTACCAAAGCCCGCAAATGGGGGTCGTCGTCTACAATAAGCATTCGTTTCACGAAGAGGTTCTCCTTTCCCTGTAGGCCCCGAACTCCCTTTCTGGGAAGAAACAGTGCCGTAATGCTAGTATAGCATGAATTTCCCAGGAAAAAAGAGCGCAAAAAGAAATCTCACAGAACTGTGCGGCTTTTTTCACAAATTTCTCACAAGTTCCTTCTATAATTATCCTGTTAGAAAATTTCCTGCAAAGGCCGTAGAAGGCAGGCCCGAACCTTTGGAAAGCAGGAGGAAAGGAAAAGTGGAAAGGGTCTCTCTATAGTAGAGAAACACTAAGACAGCACAGCATAAAAATAAAAAGAAAGGAACGATACTGGCCGCAGGAGACTTGGTTTTCCAGGCTTTCGTGTGAAGTCTGTATCGCATGGCGATTAACATGGCAGAAACCCTATTGCGCGACACAAAACTTTTCTGTACGGAGACAGAGGCGAAACTGAATGGGAAAGCCATAGAAATTACCCCTATGGAGCGGAGGCTCCTAGTTTTTTTCATGGAACGGCCCAATGAAACCCTTTCCCGGGAAACCCTGCTTCAAAACGTGTGGGATTATGTTCCTGGAAGTGTCACCCGAACGGTAGATTCCCATGTAAAAAAGCTTCGCCGCCATTTAGGCGGCTTTGGAGACTGCATTGTCACGGTAAGGGGAGTGGGTTACCGGCTGGAGCCAGGCCGAAAAAAGCCCAGGCTTCCAAGAGGGGGCGTGAGGCCCTGTAAAAAGGATGCTTTAAAATCCGAAGCAGAAGCCGGCGTTTCATTTTAGAAAAGGAAGTGGGGGGAGTAATGGGTTTGTTTTTTTGGTTGGGCCTTTTTGCAGTGGTATTGGCGGTAGTTTTGGTTGGATTTTTCCTGCGGCTGTTTTTGCTCAGCGAGCCTTATGGGGAATGGGTAGAGCGGCAAAGGGAAAAACGAAAAATAAAACAGGAAAACCGGAAAAAACATTAATTGGGCAAAAAACATGCCGGGAAAGGCTTCTTTCCCGGTACGGTTTTTTGGGGGAGGGATACTTCTTGTTTTGTCGGAGAAACTTCAAACAAAGGCCTTCCCCGTGCGCAAATAGGCGATGGTGTCCCGAATGGTGTCTTTCATATCCCTGGGAGAATATCCCAGCTCCATAGTGGCCTTGTCGTGGGAAAAGCGGCCGTTGGCGGACATGGTATAAAGGGAATATCGGGTAAACAAAGGGCGCTTTTTTCTCAATTTTCCGGCAAGCTCAAACAATGGGGCCAGCATTCGAACCATTTTTAGCGGGAAGCAGATCTTCCTTTTTCCGTTTGTAGCCACCCGCATGTATTCCAACAGGTCCTTTATGGTGAAGTAGCGGTTGGAAAGGATGTAGCAATCTCCCTTTTTGCCGTTTTTCGCTGCGGAAAGGCAGCCTAAGGCCACATCCCGCACATCTACGAAATCGTACCCGCCGGTAACGCCTCCAGGAAGCTTGCCGGATAGATAAAGCTGAATGAACTGTGTAATGTGGTTGCGGCCGTTGTCAAAGGGACCAATAATACCGGAAGGGTGGACAATAATGGCGTCAAGCCCTTCTTTTGCCGCGTCCATAACGGCCTGGGTGGCCTCTGCCTTTGTGCTGGCGTAGGCGCCTATAACGTCTTCCTTGGAAAAGGAGGAGACTTCTTTGATCACGCTGATATGGTCGCTTTCGCTGATAGCGTGAACAGAACTGATATATAAAAGCCTTTGAACGGCATACTGTTTACAAAGGGCAATCACATTTTTCGTGCCCTCCACATTTACCCGGTATAGGGGGTCGGTAACCTTATTTCCAATAGAAATCAGGCCGGCGGCATGAATCACGGTGACATCGTAAGGTTCCAGGCCGGAAAATATTTCCTTGAGGGTTTCCGGCGCAGTGACGTCGCCCCTATAGTAAGTGACATTGCCACTGTTTTGGTTTTCTTCCTGAGGAAGAATAAGGCCGCGCACGAAACAGGCTTCCCGCTTCAAATAGCGAATGATCGTGCTCGCCAAATGGCCGTTGGCGCCGGTGATAATATAGAGTTTTTCCTTCATACGCTCGCCTTTCTTTTTCTATTCTCCGGAGGCGGGAAATTCCCGTACTCGGAGTACCCTTGACGTGAAAGTTTTGTTCTGTTACAATCATAGCAACAACCTGTTGAAATATCAACGAACAGTATTTGCCAATACGGTTTGGCTTCAACATAAGAGCCAGATGTGTTGGATTAGCGGCAGATTTTTTGAAAACAATTTATGAACAGATAGGGGGAGAGTTATGGCCGAAAACAGGCGGGTAAAAATGACCAAGCGGCTGTTGAAGGAGGCCCTTTTGGAGTTGCTGGAAAACCGAGCTTTGGAAAAGATCACCGTCACCGACGTTTGTACCACTGCCGATGTAAACCGTTCTACCTTCTATGGGTACTACCAGGATATTGGCCAGCTGCTGGTGGAAATTGAAGACGATGTTTTGAATCAGCTTCCTCTTTCGCCTAACAGTCCCATCGCCTATTCCGACCAACGGTTCCTTGCCACCCTGCAAAGCTTTTTCCAGTATGTGTATGAAAACGAGAAGTTGTTCCGGGTGCTTATCCTGCAGCGGGACAGCAGCAGCTTTAACCAACGGCTGGTGAATTCCGTAATGGTAAAATACCAGATGCCGGGAAAACGGGAAAGCGAGCTGCTGGAACGTTATGCCTGTGTTTACTGCGTAAATGGGGTCATCGGCATGATGAAGGAATGGATTGGCGACGGGTTTCCCATAACCCCGAAGGAGTTCGCTGGGGAGGTTCTGCAAATTTCGGCAAAGGCCATGTCCTAAAAGCGCCTTTGGGCGGTGAAGCTTACGGCTTTTTTCTCAAAAAAGGCGTGTTGCAGTTTTTGTGCTGCAACACGCCTTTTCTTGCCGGGTTCAAAGGGAACCGGATAGGATTCAATAATTTTCGGCTTTTACCTGGAAATAAGCCTGGGGATGCGCGCACACCGGACAAACCTCGGGAGCCTTTTTGCCAATGACCACATGGCCGCAGTTGGCGCATTGCCAAATCACATCGCCGTCTTTCGAAAATACCAGGCCGCCCTCGATATTGGCCGCCAGCCTGCGGTAACGCTCTTCGTGCTCTTTCTCAATTTTAGCCACGCCTTCAAACAGAGCCGCAATTTGCTCAAAGCCTTCTTCTCTGGCTTCTTTGGCAAAACCGGCGTACATGTCGGTCCATTCGTAATTTTCGCCGTCAGCGGCATCCTTCAAATTGTCCAACGTGTCGCCAATGCCGTCGTGCAGAAGCTTGAACCATATTTTTGCGTGCTCTTTTTCGTTGTTGGCGGTCTCCTCGAAGAGATTTGCAATTTGTACGTAGCCGTCTTTTTTGGCTTTAGAGGCGTAATAGGTGTATTTG
This sequence comes from uncultured Neglectibacter sp., assembly GCA_947647615.1. GTDB lineage: Bacteria > Bacillota > Clostridia > Oscillospirales > Acutalibacteraceae > Acutalibacter. The sequence goes on along the minus strand of CANSKS010000001.1, from coordinate 25,189 downwards.
TTTCTGGCCTGAGACTCTCCGGCAAAGGCGGCCATTAAATTGGCTTCTGTTTTTGTACCTTTCAAGCTGCTCATAAAAATTCCTCCTAAAAATGGTGTAGTTGGTATTTTTATTATATCCTGTTATTTCCAAAAAATCAACACAAAATGAGAATCATTTTTATTTTTTAAAACGCAATTACTAACGAAATGTAAATTTATTGGAAAAGGATTTTTGCACCGGTTGAAAAACCAAAAGGATAACGGTATACTTAAAAGAAAAACCAAGGCTTTCCTGGCCATCCCAGATAAAAAACCTTGCGAAATTTTGAGGGTGGTGTTTCTTTTGTTTTTGCAAAAGCTACAGCAATTTTTATACGGCCGGTATGGCGGCGATAAGTTCAGCATTTTCCTTCTGGTTTTAGGATTAGTATTCTCCCTTTTCGGCAGGTTATTCTTTTGGCCGCTGTTTCTTCTGGCCGACGCCCTTTATATTTACGCGCTGTTCCGTATGCTTTCCCGGAACGTTCCCGCTCGCCAGCGGGAGTACGCGGCCTTCTTAAAGGTATGGTCTCCTATAGAAAACTGGTTCCGTTTTCAAAAGCGCAGGTTTGCGGAGCGGAAGCAGTATAAATATTTCAAATGTCCTCATTGCAGGCAAAAGCTGCGGGCACCAAGAGGCCGGGGAAAAATTGAGGTTACCTGTCAAAAATGCCGCCAGGTGTTTGTGACCAAGACTTGACAAAGCTCCGATGTTTTTCGGGGACTTTGCGGTTTGCTTTTGGCAGGATTCGGGCGCGCAAGGTTTCTTCGGTACACATCACAGATTAGGAGGAAGAACATGAAAAGAAATTTGCTGGACCTGGCTCCGGCGGAGTTCGCGGGTCTAAAATTCCAGTGCTCCTGCGGAAAAGAGCACAGTGTAGAAATTCGGAAGATCCTCATAGAAAGTGGCTGCCTAAAAAAACTTCCCCAGGTGATAAAAGAGCTGGGAGGAACCCGTGTGTTCCTGATTGCGGATGAAAACACCTTTTCGGTAGCCGGCCGGGAGGCGCGGGAGCTTTTGGAACAGGCGGGAATTCCCCTGCACGGCAAAGTGTTTCCCGGAAGCCCCACCCTGGTGCCCAATGAATTTGTGCTGGGCGCTGTTTTGGCGGCCATGGAGCCGGAGGATGATTTCATCTTGGCGGTAGGCTCCGGTTGCCTGAACGACACGGCCAAGCTGCTCAGCGCCCGTACCGGGGTTCCCTATATGATCGCCGCCACGGCCCCCTCCATGGATGGTTACGCTTCCACGGTTTCTCCCATGATTTTAGACGGCAAAAAGATCACAAAGCCCGCCGTATACCCGATGGCTATCTTAGCCGATACCGCTATTTTGAAGGATGCCCCTATGACTATGCTGACTGCGGGCCTCGGTGATATTATTGGAAAATATACCGCTTTGGCAGACTGGCGCCTTTCTCGGGATATAAATGGGGAATATTATTGCGAAGAAGCGGTTTCGCTTATGGAGCGGGCTGTGGAAAAGTGTGCGGAAAGTGCCGCGCTGTTGAAAAGCAGGGATGAAGAGGCAGTGCGGTATGTGACAGAGGCCCTAATCCTTTCCGGCGTGGCCATGGGGTTGGTGGGAAATTCCCGTCCAGCTTCCGGTGCGGAGCATCACTTTGCCCATTATTGGGAAGTGGATTTTTTAAGCAGGGGAGAAGAGCATGCTCTTCATGGCAATTCGGTAGGGGCGGCTGCGGTGGTTTCCGCCTCTCTGTATGAGCTGGCCGCTTCGGAACTGCCCCAGGGCTTTGCGCCGCCGGACAAGCAGAGGATTTTATCGGCCCTGCAGGCTGCCGGAGCCTGTATTTCCCCGAAGGAGCTGGGGATTTCCCGTGCTCTCTTCTGTGAAAGCGTTCTGCATGCCATGGAAATTCGGGAACGGTTTACCATTCTACGCTTTTTGGCGAAAAAACAGCTGCTTTCCGCCTGTGCCACAGAGCTCACAAACCGGTTTTACCAGGGCTGAGGAGGGGAGCATATGCGGTTGAGGGATATTGGCAGGAGCCTTCGGGACGAAAAGAAAGTGTTGCGCAACGGCGCTATTCTGCTCACCTTTGGAGCGTTTCTGGTTTTGCTTGTTTTGAATGCCGATTGGGTGATAAAAGGGTTTTCCATCATCTTTTCCACTCTGTCGCCGGTAATCTACGGTATTGTACTGGCCTATATTCTCAATGTGTTTGTCCATTTTTTTGAGGATTTTGTGTTTCGCCCCCTGCAAAAGGTTCCTTACGCCTGGTTGAAACGGGCACGCCGTCCGCTGGCGGTACTGTTTGCCTATATGGTGGTGATAGGCGTGATCCTGTTCATCGCTTGCTTTATTATTCCGGGGCTCATCGAATCTATGAGTACCATTGCGGAGACGGCCCAAAGGACACTGCCTGTCTATGCCAACACTGCCATGGCCTGGATGAACCAGTTTGCGGCGGAATACGACCTCACCTTTTTGCAGGATTTTCTAAAGGGGTTCGACTGGTCTTCTTTATTTACCAATGTGACCAAGGTAACTACCGATTTCTTCGCTTCCTTGATGAATGTAACCTTTAATGTAGCCAGCGGTGTCTTTTCTGCCGTCATGAGTTTCATTTTTTCCATCTATATGCTTTTTGGCAAGGAAAAGCTGCTGCGGGGTGTCCGTGCCACGCTGCTGGCTTTTTTGCCCACAGGAGTCTCCAAGAAAATTGGCCGGGTGTGCTCTATGGCCAACCGGGTATTCTTTTCTTTTATCAGGGGGCAGCTTACCGAATGTGTGATCTTGGGAGTGCTCTGCTATGTGGGTATGAGCATTTTAAGGCTGGATTACGCCTTGCTCATTTCTTCGGTGGTGGCGCTTGGGGCGTTGATCCCAATTTTAGGCGCTTATATCGGCGCGGCGGTGGGTGTTATTGTATTGTTGCTGGTTCATCCCATTGATGCCCTGATCTTCCTGGTGTTCTTGCTGTGCCTGCAGCAGTTGGAAGGAAATTTGATTTACCCCAGGGTAGTGGGCTCTTCCATTGGCTTACCTCCTGTATGGACATTGTTTGCCGTGTTGTTCTGGGGCGGGGTACTGGGTATCCCCGGTATTTTGATCGGAACCCCTACCACGGCGGTGATCTACCGGTTGTTCCGTGGCACTGTACAAGCCAGGCTAAAGGAAAAGGGGATGGATCCTCAAGACCCCCGTTTATTAGAACCCCTGCCGGAAGAGAATATGGACCAGCAGAGGCTGGAGGATGTTTAACCGGCCTTCCCTTTTCCTGTTCGGGATTTTAAGAATCCTGCGGCTTTTGAAATATTGGGGCCTTGAGAAAGGAAGAAAAGAGCATGAAGAAAATTTTACTGCTGAATGCCAGCCCAAAAAATTCCGGGGCTACCCAGGAGATTTTGAAGCTCCTGTCCCAGGCGGCCCCCCACGGAGTCAAAACAGAGCTCCTCTGTTTTGGCGATTGGAATATCGGATATTGCAGGGGCTGTAAGGCCTGTTACCAGACACGGGAATGTGTGGTAAAGGATGATATGGCTTTCCTGGTGGAAAAGCTGGAGGAGGCCGATGTGTTGGTGATAGCGGCACCTTCTTATTGGGCGGATGTACCCGGCATTTTTAAATCCTTTATCGATCGCTGTACCCCCTACAGCAATACGAACCCCGACCCCCAACATCCTGCCCTTAAGGCCGGAAAACGATGCTATGGCATTGCCTTGCGTACAGGGACGCGGCCTGAGGAATGCGAGCATATTCTGGCCACGATCGAACACTGGTGCGGACATATGGGCATAGAAATGGCAGAAGGAATCTTCTTCTGCCAGGTAGAGGGAAAAGAGGAGATTGCCCCCCATAAGGCCCTGCTGCAAAAAAAGGCCGAAGAGTGGTTTTCTCCCTGCCGGTAAAAGCCCATCCCCAAATTAAAAGCTGCCGGAAGAAGCCTTTGTTCTTGGCTTCCGGCAGCTTTTTGCTGGTTTGAAAAACGAAAATTATTCTTCTGTTTCCAAGGCTAAGGCGCGGCGGATTTGTTCGTAGCTGTAGCCCCAGCGCTGCAGGGCAGCCACAGCTCGCCGCCGGACCTTTTCCTCTTCCTGCCAGCCGGGATATTTCTTTTCCAGCAGCGCGGAAATGTTTTCTGTTTCTGCCTTTTCGTCGGCGTATTCCTCCAAAAGGCTCTCGATCAGCTCCTGGTCAATCCCTTTTAGAGCCAATTCCTGCCGTACCCGGCGGGGGCCGTATTTTTTCCGCAAAAACAGCTGGCGGGCATAGTCCCGGGCAAAGGCTTCGTCGTCAATCAGGCCAATCTCCTCCATACGGTCGGCAGCGGCCTGAGCGGCTTCCCGGGAGGCCGCTGTACGGGCAATTTTTTCTGTAAGCTCTTTTTTGGAATGGTTCCGGTGCTCCAAAAGATAAAGGGCCTTTTCCTTCGCCCGCCGGGCGTCGGAATCTGCAATGAGCTGGTAAAGGCTTTCGTCGTCCAGGAAATCGCCCAGCTTCAAACCGGAACGCAAAAAGATTTCCGTATCGATTTTTACAGCGGCCTCACCGTCTAAAAACAGCTGAGTAAGGCCTTTTCGTCGTGGTTCTGCTGCCGTGAGTTCCATTAGTCATCCACCGTGATGTCAATGTCTTTCATGGCGGAAGAGACGGTAGGGGCCTTTTTCCCTGCGCTCTCCTCATCGGGAGCAGCTGCTTCCTTGGGGAACTCTACCGGCTTTGCCGCGGCTTTGGGATCGCCTAAGGGCTTGACAGCAGTTTTTTCGTAAAGCTTATCTACGTTTTCCCGGACTTTCGCTTCGATCTCGGCGGAAAGCTCGGGATTAGCGCTTAAGAAATCTCGGGAATTGTCCCGGCCCTGGCCCAGGCGGCTCCCGTTATAGGAAAACCATGCGCCGCTTTTTTGAATAATGTCCAAAGCGACTGCCAGGTCCAGCAGTTCGCCCATCTTGGAAATTCCCCGGCCGTAAAGCACATCGAACTCCGCTGTCCGGAAGGGAGGGGCCACCTTGTTTTTCACCACCTTGACCTTGGTGTGGGCGCCAATGATATCGGTACCGCTTTTGATGATCTCGGCCTTCCGTACATCAATGCGTACGGAGGAATAGAATTTCAGGGCCCGGCCGCCGGGAGTCACTTCGGGGTTTCCATATATCACACCTACCTTTTCCCGCAGCTGGTTAATGAAAATGGCCACACAATTAGATTTGGAAATGGCCCCCGCCAGCTTGCGCAGGGCTTGGCTCATAAGCCGGGCCTGCAGGCCTACATGGGCGTCGCCCATATCTCCCTCGATTTCTGCCCGGGGCACCAATGCCGCTACCGAGTCTACCACAATAACATCAATAGCGTTGGAACGCACCAAGGCTTCGGTGATCTCTAAAGCCTGCTCGCCGGTATCGGGCTGGGAGACTAACAGTGATTCTACATCTACCCCCAAATTTCCGGCATACACCGGATCCAACGCGTGTTCCACATCAATGAAGGCGGCATTGCCTCCCGTTTTTTGCCCTTCGGCAATGCAGTGCAGGGCCAAAGTGGTTTTACCGGAAGATTCCGGCCCGTAGATCTCGATAATTCTGCCCCGAGGCAAACCGCCAATTCCCAGAGCCAGGTCCAAAGAAAGAGAGCCTGTAGAAATGGAATCTACATTTAAAAGGGAATTCTGCCCTAAGCGCATTACAGCCCCTTCCCCATATTGCTTTTTGATCTGGGCCAGAGCCGTTTCTAAAGCCTTTGCTTTGTCTTCCGGCTTTCCTTCTGTTTTGGTGCTGATGGGTGTTTTTTTCTCTGCTGCCATTCCGAATTCCTCCCGTTTCCCGGGCCGTAAGGCGGCCCTGCGTTCAAGCTTTTTACAATGAGAATATTATACCGGAAAGTTTCCCGGAAAGCAATGGATTTCCCACAGGTTGCGAACAAATGTTTTATTCATGAAGCATAAAAGGCATTCCGGCGGGATTTCCCTTATTTCCCTCATAAAATGCCACTTTCTTCCTTCCAGGGGTTTTCTGTTTTTTTCAGCCCATCTCCAGTGAGCCGGTATATGGTGTCACAGACCTGGCCTAAATATTTTCTGTCGTGAGAAACGCTGAGTATGGCTCCCCCAAAGTCCTGCAGGATTTTTCGAATCACCGGGCCGGAAAGAGGGCTGAAGTTCCGGGTGGGTTCATCCAAGATCAACACGTTATTTTCTTCTAAAATCATCTTTAAAAAGAAAAGCTTGGCTTTTTGTCCTCCGGAGAGCTCAGAAATACTATGGCTGCATTCCTCCTGGGTATATTTCATACTGCCCAGGTAAGTTTTTACCCGGGTGAGCTCGCTTTTCTCACTGCTTTTCGCCAGGAACTCTACTGGCGTCAGGCTTTGGTCCACGGTTTCTCCGTAGTCTTGGGGCATGTAGGCAGCTTTCAGGTCGGTACGGGACAGCAACTGAGCGGCCACCAGCCGCAGCAGGGTAGTTTTTCCCGCACCATTAGGGGCCACAATGGCCAAATGCTCCGGCCCGCGTACAGAAAGGGAAAGATTTTCCGCCAGGAGAGTTTCTTCTGTTTCCAAGCGGTCCAAAGTAAACTCCAGCACGGTTTTCCCTGCGGGGACCTGGACCGTTTTTTCGAAGCTCGCCAGAATGGCCTCTTCGGTGTCGGGAAAATCTGTCATGTCCTCCCGTTCCCGTTCAAAACGATGTTCCATAGATTTTACCGATTTCATCTTTTTTTTCAAAAGCCTTCCGCTGTGAGGGTCTTGCCGGGAAACGGCGTTTTGCTGGTGCTCTACTTTTTGGTAGATTTGGCGGAACCGTTCCTGCTGCTTCTTTTCCTCTTCCCGCTCTTTTCTTGCCACCTGTTCCTGGTGGGAAAATTTTGAGCTGCGTTCCTCCATATATTGCCGGTATCCCATGCGGGCCACCGTACACCTGGGAAGTGTTTTCCGGCGCAGCTGCTCTACATGAATGATCACGTTGGCGGTGTTTTCCAGCAATGTTTCGTCATGGGAAACATAAAGCACCGGTACCGGGCAGGCCTTTAAAAAGCTTTCCAGCCATTCCAGGGTTTCGATGTCAATATCGTTAGAGGGCTCATCCAGCAGGAAGCAATCGGGCTGCCGCAGCAGTAAAACGGCCATGCGCAGCTTCACCTTTTCGCCGCCGGAAAAGGTCTTCATTTTCCGGTCGGAATAGAAGAGCTCCAGAGGGAAGCCCAGTTTTTTGGCGGAAGCGGCCAACTCCCCCGGCGTGCTTTCCAAAAAGGCCGGTTCCCGGCAGCAAAATTCATAGGCTGTTTGCTCCTTTTCCTCTGGGGTGAGTTCTTGGGCAAGGTAAGCTAAGATCATGCCGTCTTTTTGGACCACACCAGTCCATTCAGCGTAGCCTTCTATCATGGTTTCATCGTAAATGAGCTTTAGCAGGGTAGATTTCCCATTTCCCTCTTCGCCGATGATGGCCGCCTTGTCACCGGCGTTTAACGAAAAGGTAAGGTCTTGAAAAATACCCCGCAGATCCTTTTTCATAGATAAGGTCAAATTCCGAATTTGAAGCATAAAAATTCCTCCTTTTAAAACAGCCGTTTTCCCGGGCCTGGAAGAATGGCGAAAGCCCGGTTCCGCTGCTGCCGGAACCGGGCTTTCCTCAAGGATCTTTAGGGAAGCCGTTAAAACCAGACGGCTTTCCAAACAAGAAACAGGATGCAGGTAAAAGCCCAGAAACGGCAACAAAAAACGGCTTGCGGGCAAAAACCCGAAAGCATGTGTTTTGTTCCCTTTTTCATAGACTTATACTAACATCCTTTCACTCCTCATAGTTCAATTACTAGCCTATCATACTCAGCTTTTTTAAAATGTCAAGGGGAATTTTTGAATAGAATATTTGTTGCGGGAGCCTTGAAACCTTAAGAGGAAAAACATCGGTTCCAAATTTTCCCGTGATGCTGCAGGCCTGCAGAGAACAGCGGGCTTTTTGGAAAGGAGCCTCCGGTTGAGAAAAGAGAACCGTTCCCGGTTTTTCAAATCGCAGGCTGGCCGGGAATTTTTATGGAGAATGCTTGGGCATTTCCGGAAAGGGCCACGGTAAGCGCGGCAACATCCCCCAAGGATTCCCCCAGCATGGCTGGAACGATTTGGCAGGCCTCCCGGTTGCGTGCCAGGGCCTCTTGCTCCAACACTTGAAGAGCCGGCTGCCGCAGCAGCTGTGTGCAGCGGGCGTAAATGCTTCCGATCACGATCTTCTCGGGGTTTAACAGGTCTACCAGAACAGAAAGGGCCGAACCCAGGCAGAGGCCGCTGAGCCGGTAAATTTCTTGTGCCACCGGGTCGCCGGCTTCGGCGGCTTTGCCGATGGTTTTGGCGGTAAGCCCTGGCAGGTCGGTGAGATTGGGGCAGAAGCTGGTGGAAAGGCCCTGCTGGAACCGTTCCAGCACCATACTTCTTCCCAGCTCCGCAATGCCGCCCCCGCTGCAGAACCCTTCAAAGGACCCGGCCTTTCCGTAGCCTACAGGGGCGTAAGAGCCAATACGGGCTTGGGGAGCACGGCAATGCCCTAATTCCCCGGCCAGGTTGCTGGCTCCGGAATAGAGCTTCCCGTTTAAGATTAGCCCCGCGCCGAAACCGGTGCCGAAGGTTAAAAAAACCATGTTTTCGGTATGTCTGCCTGCTCCGAACTTCCATTCGGCCAGGGCGCAGGCATCCGCGTCATTTTGAAGAAAACAAGGGATGTGAAAAAGAGAAGAAAAATATTCTGTAACAGGCACATTGGTCCAGCCGGGAAGGTTAGGAGGGCAAAGGATGGTACCGCTTTTGCTGTCCAGCGGACCGCCGCAGCTGATCCCAATGCCTTGGAAATCTTTGAGGCTGAGACTGGATTCGGAAAGCATTTCCAAAAATGTATTTGCTATCAGCTCCAAAGAAGACTGCCAAGGCAGCCCCTTTGGTGTGGCAAGCTGGCGCTTTTTTTGTAGTTCTATGGTCCCGTTATACAAGCGGGCCAGCGTTATGGCAATTTTTGTTCCGCCAATGTCAAAGCCGGCCAGGTAATTCATAGTCTCCCTCCTTTCCGCTTTCTTTACAGTTCGGTAATAGAAATCTCTTCTGCGCTTCCTGTTTCCGGAATCACTCGGAGTGTTTTTATTTCCTGGGGCCCTAGGGAAACAGAAATTTTAGCGGGAAGGAAAGGCAGAAGCACTTCGGCCGAAGCAGCCCTTCCCGCGGTCTCCCGGAACCGCAGCACATAGCCGTTTCCGTCTTCCGCTTGCTTGACTGCGGACAAAATAATGTTGTCCTGTGAGATGGAAGCCCCCTCATACCGCGTCGCCAAGGGCCCCTCGTGGTGAGTTTCCAAAAGCAGCTCAAAAGGCATGTTCAGCAGGTCCGCCCGGCGTACAACAGAGGAAACTCGGGTGTCTGCCGAAAGGGTGTAACAAAAAAACTGCTCCCCTTGGTCCTGGTATTCCACCAGGCCGTCCCGCTTTCCAAAGTGGTCGGCATAAATTGCTCCTCGAGCAATTGTCATGCGCATTTCGGCGCCTCGGGGATGGGGCAAGGCGGAAAAACTGTATTTAGAATCGTTGCAAAGGCTAAGGCCCACGCCGTCCGGAGAGGTCACGCACATCCATTTGTGGGAGGGCATTTCCTCTTGGCTTAACGCCCTGGTTTCCCACCCGTAAGGAAGGGAATAAATGGCGGAGGGCTCTTGCAGGAGAACGGGGAAGGAAAGCTTAATCAGCTTAAGTTCCTCGTGAAAATTCAGCTTGCAGGAAACCGTAAGCTCCCGGGAATGGGCACCCAGGAAGAAATCCTGTCTCAAAACGGTGCTTCCATACCGCAAGGTCACCCGAATGGCAGCCCGCAGGGGCCCGGATTCCAAAACGTCTACTTTGGCCCTGCTCATAACGCCAATTTCCTTATCAAACACAAAGCGGCCATGGGCCCAGGTGTCGGATTCTTGGTCGTCAATGACAATGGCCCCGGCCATGGGAGCGGCTGCCAGCTCCCGCCGGTTTTCCTTGTCATAAAAGCTGACGATATGGCCGGTGAAGGGGTCGAAGCATACCTTTAAAAATTCGTTTTCCAAGGCAGTGCCGCCGGCTGTTGCCTGTGCGGGCAAAGTGTGGGGAAAGGCTTGGTCTTTATAGACATAATATACCCCGTAGCCAAAGGCGGGAAGCTCGGCGGCAAAAATGGTATTGGTACAGTCCTCTCCGTTGGTCTGGGGGCCGCGCACCGTCTGTGAAGCTACCGGCTTTCCGGCCTCATCGCACACGCCGGAAACCGTGACATTGAGCTGTACAATTTCCCGAACCGGGAAGGAGTGGGGGTTAAAGACTACAACAGGGGCGCCCTCTCCTTTCTTTTCCCAAAGGACCCAAGCGTTCTTCTGGCAGGGAACCTGGCTTAACCCTTTGGTGGTCCGAATATTCCAGGAAATGCGGTGCAGGGCGGCCTGGGTTACCTCCCATGCTGTGTCGCAAGCGGCAGAAAGGGCATTCAAAGCTTCCCGGTAGGCGTCGCGAATAGAGCAGCCGGCCAAAATATCGTGGAATTGGTTGAACAATACCTTTTCCCAGGCGCTCTTCAGCTGGCTTTGGGCGCTGTTCCCGCCACCTGTAAGCCGCTGCGCCAGCAAATCAAACCTTTCTGCTTTCACCAAAGCGTTTTCCGCTCTTCGGTTTGCCCACTTAATGGCGGAATTCGCCGCGTAGCATCCGCTGGCATGGTGAAGAAGGCTTCCCCGAATAACAGGAAGGTTCCGGGCCTTCCCGCTTTCTTCTATCTCATGGAAATATTGCCCGGTAGAGGCATAACACAGGTCTTCGGAGTTTTTGAGATTCTCCTCCAGTGCCTTCAGCCCTTGTATGGTGGGCCCGCCGCCATGGTTCCCCACGCCATAAAAGCCCAAGTAGGGCAAACCCGACTCCCGGGCTTTTTCCCGCAGTTCCCGAATTTTGGCGGCACAGGACCCTAAGGCGTCGCCGTCTTCCCCGGTGTCTCCGTAGTGGCAGTTGATCTTATGGACCATGACCCGGCTGCCGTCCGGGGCTTCCCAGAAGAAAAGGTCGGGAAGCTCCGGGTTTTCCAAAGCGTTGGGCCGCATAAAAACATAGTAATCCATGCCGGATTTTTTCAACAGCTGCGGCAGCATGCCATTGTGGCCAAAGGAATCTACATTATACCCCACTGCGGCGTCAATCCCCAGCCTTTCCAAGAAATACCGCTGGGAATACAAGGCGTGGCGGCAAAAGGCCTCGCCAGAAGGCAGGTTGCAATCCGGCTGGATCCAAAACCCGCCGGTTATGGACCAACGCCCCTCCCGCACCCGCTCCTGAATTTCCCGGAACATGCCAGGGTCTATTTCCTCTACCCAACGGTAGTAAAAGGCGCAGGCACTGGTGAAGATATAATCGGGAAATTCCTTCATGCGGTCCAAGGCGGAACGGAAGGTAGAGAGAATCTCGGAAAGCCCTTCGCTTTTCCTCCAAAGCCACACAGGGTCAATATGGGCATTGCCGATCAGGTAAATATTTTTCAAGGCGATCCATCCCTTTCCGTTTAGGTTGGAAAAAACATATTTAAGAAAATTTTTCTGGCGGCGGGAAAACTTTGGCTTTTGAATGAAAGTATTATATCCCACACTTTGGAATTACACAATATGTTTTTTGGCATTGCCAAGGTTTAAGATTGACAATGCCAAATATCCATGATATTCTACGGTAAATTCCCAAATTGAACTGGTAAAATGAAAATATAAATTGCAGGCGGGCTTGGAAGAATCAAAGATAGGAGGTTTTTCCTTGCCATGGAAAGAGAAGTATGGGAGGGCAGTTTTATGGACCAGATCGAATTGTTGTTAAGCCGGTATCCGGCGCTTTCTCCTGTGGCGGAAAACCTTCGGAAGACTTCTAAAACTCTTTGTGCCGCTGTGAAGTCCGGCGGAAAAGTATTGGCCTGCGGGAACGGGGGGAGCGCTTCCGACGCGGAACATATTGTGGGGGAACTGATGAAGGAGTTCAGATTAAAACGCCCCATAGGGGAAGAACTGCGGCAGCGGCTGAGGGATGTGGATCACAGCCCTCAGGACCTGATCGACGGTTTGCGAGGGGCCATTCCGGCAATTTCTCTCAACTCCCAAACAGCGCTGATGACCGCCTTGTGCAACGATGGGGACCCTAATATGGTTTTCGCCCAGCAGGTGCTGGGCTACGGCAGGCGGGGCGATGTGTTGATTGCTCTGAGCACCTCGGGGAATTCCTCCAATGTGCTCAATGCTGTGCGGACTGCCCGGGCCATAGAGGTGTCTACAATTTTAATAGCAGGGGGAACAGGAGGAAAAATCGCCCCCATAGCAGACGTTTCTATCTGCCTGGGAGAAACAGAAACCTATAAGGTACAGGAATTGACACTGCCCCTCTACCACGCCTTATGCTTGACTTTGGAGGAGGAAATGTTCGGCTGAGCCCAGCGGCTTTACTTCCTGTGGTTTTCCACGGGGCCTTATGGTTTGTAGAAGCAGTGCTTGGCTGCTTAAGAGAAGAATTTTTCGTTGTAGAGCACGGCGGCACTTTGAGGATGGATGGCCTTGGCCCGGCAGTGGTACTTTTTCGCAAGCTCCAGGTTCCCCAGGCGGTACCAGCAGACGCAAAGCTGCAGGTAGGGGATATAATGGTAGCAGTCGGGTATGACAAAACCGCCGGAGGTATCGTTCCGTTCACAGGCCAGGGCCTGTTCATACCAGAATACCGCGGTAGAAGGGTCGTTGTCTTCCAGGAACCAGAGACCCAAGTCACAGCAGAGCTCTGCCCGGGGACGGCCGTAACGCAGGCCCTGCAGCAAAGCTTTTAGAGCGTCTTCCCGCCTTCCCAGACGGGAAAGGCATTGGGCCAGGCCGCGGCAGGCTTCCATTTCGTTTTCCACCCAGCCTTTCCCTTGGAAAAGAAATTCCGAAAACACGTCGGCGGCCTCCTGGTCCCGGCTGTGGGCGGAAAGCTCTCGAGCGTAATAGAACTGTTCCCTGGGGGAGAGGGCTCCCTTTTTCCGAAGGATCCCTTCCAGAATGCGCAGGTTCCGGTCGGGATCTCCGGGCCCATGTTTCCGGTGGGTGACAGCGGCCTGGCAATACACCACGTTTCCTGCCGGAGCGATGGTTTCATGAACGGCTCCCTGGAAGAAGAGCCCCGCCTGGCGGCGGATGATACGTTCCCGGTAATAGGTGAAGGCGGGGCTGCCGTTTTCGTCGAAGGCCGTGTGGTAGCGGGCCATGACCACATCGGTGGAAGGGGAAAGGGAGGCCTTCAGCTCCAGGAATTTTTCCAGGTCCGGGGGTTCAATCACGTCGTCGGCATCCAGCCAAAGGCAATATTGCTGGGTGGCCTTGGAAAAGGAGAAGTTCCGGGCCGCGGAAAAATCATCGGTCCAGGGGAAATCGTACACCTTTTCCGTGTACCCCCCGGCAATTTCTTTGGTGTGGTCAACGCTGCCGGTATCGGCAATCACAATCTCCTCTACCAGGGGAAGGGCAGATTCCAAGCAGCGGGCCAGCACAGTTTCCTCGTTTTTCACGATCATACAAAGGCTGAAAGTGACCATAATTTAAACCTCTATGAAAAAGAATAGGGGCCGCTGCCATAGGAAGCGGCTCCTATTTCATGTATATGAGGACGGGCCGGCAGGTATGCGGCCTTTCCTGGAAGAGAAGAAAAGAGCAGGGACCGGAATTTTCAAATGGGACGTTAGGAAGGGGAAACCATCTGTTCCAAATATTCTTCCAGGCAAAGTCCCTGTTCCGTGATTTCCTTCGCGGCCTCTTCCCCCACATAGCGGTAGTGCCAGGGCTCGTAAATGACGCCGGTAAGGCCGGTCTTTTCCCGGGGATAACGCAGGATGAACCCGTATTCGGTGCAGTGGGTCAAAAGCCATTGCTGTTCCGGGGTATTCTCTTGTTCTTCCACCAGCTGCTGGTATTCGGCCGAGACAATATCTGCCGCCAGCCCCAGCTGATGTTCGCTGGTACCGGGTCTGGCCACCCGCTGAGCGGCCAGATTTTCCACTTCATCCGGGTTTACCCCATCCGCCAAAAAACGGTCTATCCGGTTTTGGAACAGGGCCTCCTGGGTTTCCTGGGTGCGGTAGGCGGAGCATACCGTTGGGTTTAACCCTTCGCTTTCCATAGCGCGAAGCATTTCCTCTAAGGGGCCGATGGCCCGGCTGTCAAATTGTTCTCCGGAGCCCTCCAAGGTGGAAAGCTCCGGCACATACCCCTCCTGCAGGGGATGCGACCCATTTACCAGGACCAGCTCCCAGGAGGCTGTGGAAGCCTTTGGCTCTTCCGGCTCTTCGGCAAGGCTGGAGGCGGAAAAGGACTTTCCCTTCTCCGAAAAGGAAAGAGGAGGGGAAGCGGGGGCAGGAGCAGCAGAAACCAGCGAAAGGGAAACCGGCTCTACCTTTACGGGCTTTGACAGAGGCAAAAGAAAAAGCAGGACAAGGGCTGCCAGCAGGCAGACCAGGACTACGCAGAGCAAACAAATAAACTTTCGAAAAGCAGAAAGCTGCGGGAACGGGTCAGGGGCGCGGTAAAATGGGCTTCGTTTCATAGCTGAGATTCCTCCTTTGGCTTGTACTTCCCCTATGGGGCGCCAGCAGTTACAGGTCGTTTTGAGGGTACCGGGTCAGGTATTCCACCTCTTCCCCCAGGGCTTCCAGTTCCTCTCGGGAAACTGTCCTGTCCCAGGAGATTTGGCAATGCTCGTAATCGCTGTTTACTTCGGCTACAGTGACACTGTCCGAGTCCTTTTCCACCACAATCATAGAGTGTTCTTCCCCTGTCAGGCGGATGTGGTCTCCCGGTTTTAACCGGGAGAAGCTGCGGTGTACAGAAATGGGGGCGTCTTCGCCAAAAAGTTGATCGCTGAGAAAGCTGGCAAAGGCCAGGCACTGGGAAAGGGGCTTGTAGCAGGGGAAAAATTCTTGAGTAGCGCCCTCGTAATGGTGGCAGTAAGCGTCCCCAAACACAGCGTGTTCACAGGGGGTGTGGGTGGTGGCGAAAGGATCATCCCCTTCCCCTTCCGCGTGGTTCCAGTAGGCCCCCTGGGGGAAGCTTTTCTGAAGCTCGGAAAGCTTTTTCCGAATTTCTTTTTCCTGGGGAGAAGGGGAGATGGCGGAAGAAAAGGAAGCGGCGGTTCTCTGAGGCGGAGAGGCGGAAGGCTCGACTCTGGCCCCAACCACACTTTGCCTGGGAGGCTTTTCTAAAGTGAGAATGGGCAGGCACAGGGAGCAGAGGCCCCAAAGGCAAAGGGCTGTTGCCCCAAAAACAAACAGAAGCTGCGGGAGGCGGGTGGCCCGTCTTTTTTGCATGGACTGGTGGCGCATGAAGATTCTCCTTTCTTGGTACAGGGACACTTTTAAGGAGCAAAAGGGGAAAGAATAGTCCCTGTTCGGATTTTGTTTTCAAACAGGAGTTTACGCCGCTTTTGCATCATTTTCTTTGCGAAATTGCATCAAAGTGCCATCGTGAAAGGAGAAATTGGGGCTAGAGGATGAGAAGAATCAATTCCATATGGGGATATTCCTCTGCTCCTCCCTCCTGCAACAGGAAGGAATACTCCTGCCCCTGGGCAGGGGCGTAGTAAGCGTTCCACTCGGTGTCGAACACCGGGGCGGAAAGGGGCAGGGCCAAATAATCCCCAAACTGGATGAAAAATTCCTCCGGGGAAAAGGGGAAAAACATCAAGGGCGGTCTTGGGGAAGTCTGGGGTTCGTTCCCTTCGAAACCCGTAAAATCGTTGCCGGAATTGGGGGAAAGGGAACCGGTATAGTCAGCGATAGATAAAGCAAAAATTTTTTCCGTGGCAGTTTCCATGTGGATTTCCAAGGAAAAATCTTCCCCCGCCCAATTGAGCCTCCAATAGGAGGCGCTGTGGAAGGGCTTAGAGGAATCGGTACAGGTGACAAGGGAATAGTTCCAATAGGAGGAATCTGCCGTAAAATCGAGGAATTCCGGGAAATAGTAGGAAAGCTCTTCCGAAAAAAAGACCTGGCCCCAAAGAGCGTTCAGCTCCCTTTTCACACTTTCCAGCAGGCCTTCGTTGGGGGCTGTGGAAAAATATTGGTTGCTTTCCAGAACATCGGAGCCTTCCGTATGGACCTTGGCGATTAGGGTTAAGGAATCCGCCAGGGCGGGCTTTGCCTCGGCCTCTGTGAGGGGAGCCTCCTCTATAATAGGGCCGGCGAAGTCTACGGAATCCCGAATTTTAGAAAGGGTGGGAGGCAAAAATATCGCGGCGGCAGTAAAAGCCAAAGTGAAAAGTAGGGGAAGAAGCTGTTTTAGAAGTCTCATAGGCAAAGTTCTCCTTTCCGCTTTTTCCGGCGGCAGGGATCCGACTTTTCGCGGGGCCCTTCCACTGCCCAAAAGCTTCCAATGAAATAGGGGAGAAGGCTCATTTCGCCCCTCCCCCATGGGAATAAAAGATTTTAAACGGCCGGTTTATTCACAAACAAAAGCGATGAGGCCGGTTTCCTCAATCCTGGAATGGAGTGAGGAAATTAGAATTTTCAAAGCTTCTGGTGCCGTTTAATCCCTCAATATCATCGGGAACGGTGACATCGATGGTACGGTTGATCTCCGCGCCCCATTCTGTGGTGACACGGAAGGTGAGAAAATAGGTATCGTCCACAGGGGCGTAAAGGGCCCATTCGTTAAAAAGATAAAAGTTCCCATCTTCCATTTCCGAAGTGGAGCGCTGGATATACCGGCCAGAGGGAGTTTCCGGATCGATTGGAATTTCATTGCCTTTGCTATCGGTAGCCCTTACAAGGTCTATGGTGTAGCGGTAATCGCTCAGAAATAGTCCTTTGCCATACAATACACAGACAGCGTCTGGGGAAAGCCAAATTTCCCCGTTGTCGCTGGAATAGGCCTCTAACGCTACATCGTGCACGGGAATGGGTTGGCCGTTTTCGCCCAGGGCCGGAGCCAAATTGCGGAAGCAGTTAAAGCGGTCTTCCATTTCGGCGTTGGTATATCTGGAAACGTAGTTGAAGCCGGAAGGGTTTTGTTCCCGGCAGAAAAGACTGTATTGGATCGCCCCGCCGTGGTTGCCGGCAATTCTGTCTTCCACCTGAGCGTCGAACAGGTAATAAGTCCCGTTTATTTTTACATTGTTCCAGGCATGCCCCTGGCCCCCAATGGTGCCGCCGGTCACATAGGTTTCCAGCCCGATCCGCCTGGTCATCACCAGGAACGCGGCGGCGTAGTCGTCACAAACGCCAATGCCATGCCGCAGCACATCGTTCGTACTCCAAGCCTCCATGTAGTCGAAACTGTTCAAAGCAAAGCCTTCGGGCATTACCAGATCTTCCGGGTTTTCGTTGATGCCATATACTGTGTGGTTAATCAGGTAATCATAGCAGGCCTTTACCTTATCGTAGGTAGTCATGCCCTCGTAAAAGATCTCAGAGAAAACTTGGTCTACAATATCATCTGCACAAGTGCCTGTTTTGATGGGGATGAGCTTCGCGCTGTTGATGAGGTCCTTCACCCGGTCCCCGGTGCGAGGGAATTGAGGGTAAATAATGGTTGGCAGCTCCTCTACTATTTGGGGTTCCATGGGGATCTGCTCCTTAAAAAAGCCTTGGGAATTGTAGAAAAGCTGCGCTACCTGGGCCCGCGTGGCGGAACTTTTTGGCAGCAGCTTTCCTCCGCTGCCCTGAATGAGGTTGTGGCTTACCGCCCATGTCATAGCGGTTTTGGCATAGCCTGCCACAGTGTCTTTATCGGGGAAGCTGTCTAAGGCATGTGGGTCGTAGGTGAGGTCGCTTTCCGTGGCCCAGGCATAGCGGTACAGCAGGGTGACAATATCTTGCCGGGTAATAGCCCGTTTGGGACTGAAGGAGTAAGAGCCTGTCCCGTTTACCAGCCCATAGCTGGAGGCCCACTGCACATAAGGCGTGAAATATTCTGTGGCGGGAGTGTCTTCGAACAAAAGCTTATCGTATTCCCCGGCATCCACCTCTGTTAAACGGCCCAGCACCGTGACGAACATGCCCCGGTTCATGGGTCTCCCGGGGGAAAAGACGGTTTCTGAGGTCCCTTGGAACAAGCCGCGTCCGGTGGCATATTCCACCGCTTCCGCATACCAGTCGTCTTCTTCGACATCTTCGAACTGAGCCGCGCTGGCGGCTGCCGAAAGCAGGGCAGCAAGCAGGAGCAATGCTGTCCAAATGGCCAATTTGCCCGCAAAACCATGTTTTTTCATATTTTCCTCCTCGTTTTTCCGGCATGCCCTTATTGCGCTTACACAAAAGGAAGGGAGCCGAAGATTTATCTACCTAAAATTATACTATTTGGATAAGAAAAGTCAATGCTATGGTTTTTAACGGGAAGCCAGATTTAAAGGCGTTCTTTTCGTCGGGCTCGCCCTTCTTTTTGTTCTGCAGGCCTGCTGGCTGGTTGTTCAGGTACTGGTGGGGTGGACCTTAACAAGATGCAGGCCAGGGTACCTTCTCCCGGGCGACTGTGAAAGCGCAGCTCCCCGCCGTGCAGCTCCACGATCTTTTGGCAAAGGGCTAAGCCAAGGCCTGCCCCGCCCTGAGAACGGGCCCGGGATTTTTCCACCATATAAAAAGGCTCGGTGATGCGGGAAAGCTCTTCCGGAGACATGCCCCTGCCGGTATCCCGCACCGCGATGGCGTAGCCGTTTTCACAGCAGCGCCCAAAAAACAAGATGTGTCCTCCTGGAGCCACGGCTTTCCTGGCGTTATCCAGCAGGTTTAAGCAGGCTGTTTGCATGAGGTCGGGCTCTATGCTCAGGGCAGCGGGCTCTGCCGAAACCGAAAGGATGATTTGGGCCCGTTCCAGGCCGGGCCGCGCCAGCTCCGCCGTTTTTCGCAGAAAAGCGGCGGCGTTCACGGAGCGCAGGGTGAAATTCCGGTT
The DNA here is from genome assembly GCA_947647615.1 of uncultured Neglectibacter sp. Lineage (GTDB taxonomy): Bacteria > Bacillota > Clostridia > Oscillospirales > Acutalibacteraceae > Acutalibacter. The sequence goes on along the minus strand of CANSKS010000001.1, from coordinate 6,291 downwards.
CCCGGCTACAAACAGCTCCAGCAGCTTCATGGCCAGGGCCTCCAGCCGCTTCCCCTCGCTGAAAATATATTGGGAAGCGGAAAATACATCTTCCTCTTCCATGGGCTGGGAACGCATCAGGTCGGCATAGCCGATGATAGAGGTAAGAGGCGTTTTCAGCTCGTGGGCAAAGCTTGCCATAAAATCTTCTTTGCGGCGGACCTCTGTCTTCAATTCTCCAATAGAACTTTCCAGCTCTTGGACCATGTGGTTGAAGTCGGCAGAAAGCACGCCCAGTTCGTCTTGGGAGCGGGCGGGCACCCGTTGAGAAAGGTCGCCTTTCGCAGCCTTCCTGGCGGCCTGGGAAAGCTTTCGCACCGGAGAAGTGAGCCACTGGGAAAGCAAAAGGCTCATCCCTCCGCAAGCAACGGCCATGGCAAGGGCCAAAAGGGAGTAAGTTTGGTATTGAGTCTCCCGGGCGGCGAAGAGCTGGGAAACCGGGAAGGAGGCTTCCAAATAATAAAGCTCTTCATCCAGCCGGAGGGGAGCCACCGCGTACAGAGTAGGCATCCCCTGGCTTTCTGCCAGCAGGTAGCCCTTGGCTGGGGAAGAAAGCCGGGAAAGCAAGGGCGAAGCCTTCCATTCGCCGCGCAGGGGGGATTTTTTCTCGTTGTAAACAGAAAAAGCCGAAGAAGGAAAGTTAGCCTCTACGGTTTGGACAGCTTCCCGCAAAAGCGTTACCCGGAAATCCCGTTCCGCCTGCCCCAGCTGGGAGGGAAGCAGCCCTTTCAGGGAAAGGGCCTCTTCCAACATGGAGGCTTCCCGTTCCAAAGAGCGGCACAAAAGTTCGGTTTCCTGCAGGGCTCTGGCAATTTCCTGGGCCAGAGAGTCGCGGAACTGCGAATCGATGAGAAAAAAGCCCCCCGCGCTGAAGGCCAGGAGGGCCGTAAACATGGTGCTGAGAAATACCTTCCAAAAAAGCTTCAAGCTTTTTCATCCTTCCTCTTCATGGGAGTGCCAAGGCGGTAGCCTATTTTGTAAACTGCCGTCAGGGAACTTTCCCAGGAAAGCTTTTTCCGCAGGCGCTGTACATGAAGGTCTACCGTGCGGCTGTCTTCCGGAAGGTCACCGCCCCAAACCTGCTGGTAAATCCTGTCCCGGAACAGGGCAATGCCGGGATTTTCCAAAAACAGCAGCAGCAAATCGAACTCCTTGGCGGTGAGCTTTACGGGAATTCCGTTTTTCAGGGCTACCCGGGAAAGAATGTCCGCTTCCACGTCTCCAAAACGGAGCATCCGTTTCTCCTTCCCGTAACGCCGCAAAACCGTTTCTACCCGGGCCAAAAGCTCTAAAATTTCAAAGAGCTTGCCAAGATAATCTTCCGCTCCCAGGTGCAGGCCCTTTACCTTGTCTTTTACGTCCGCTTTAGCGGTGAGGAAAATTACCGGAATCTTCAAAGGGCGAATATATTCCAAAAGCTCGTAGCCGTCCAGGTCCGGCAGCATAATATCTAAAAGGGCCAAATCAAAAGTCTGTTCTTCCAGCAGGTCTACCGCCTGCAGGCCGTCTTGGGCGCAGACGCAGGAGTAGCCCGCCCGCTCTAAACTCATGCGGATGAGGTTCAAGATGGAGGGGTTATCTTCCACCGCTAAAATTTTATACACAGCCTTGCCGCCTCCTTTAGCCAATTCGGGGGTATATGCACTAGAATACCGCAAAACTGCATCAAAATTGCATCACCCAAGCAGCTTTAAAAGTTCCATAGGCTCTGAAATGCAGGCCACGCCTTCCCTGGGGCCGCTATTTGGCTTCCAATGGATGAGCACCGGCTGAATGCCGGCTTTTCTTGCTCCTTCCAGGTTTTCTAAAGAATCGTCCACAAAAACGGTTTGCTCCGGAGGAAGCCCCATTTTTTGTAAAGCGTCTTCATACATTTTGAGATGGGGCTTGAACACCCCTAAAGAATAACTGAAAGTGAAACAGTCAAAGTAAGCGGAAAGCCCAAAATGCTCTAATACGGGAACAATGGAAGGCCAGGTGTCGGAGATCACCCCAAGCCGGTAACGCCCCTTTAGAGCCTCTAAAGCCTCCTTCGCGCCGGGCAGCAGCCGGAAGCCCCCTTCCCAGTTTTGGACCTTGTCCTCCGTGATCTTTTGAAGGGCAGTCTCCGTGATGCCAAGCTCCGGCAAAGCCTTTGCCAGCATGGTGTAATATGCCAGAAACTGGGCGACTTCTTCCTCCATGGAATTCAGAAGGTGGTGGGCGTCTAAAAATGCTGTTCCCTTGGCCAAGGCGGCATCTACCCGTTCCTTGGGAAGGGCGCGCAGCTTTTCCGGGGAAAAATATTGCTTCGCAAGGGAAGGAAACATCCAATCCCCGCTGGGTGGAGCAAGAAGCGTCCAGCCCAGGTCGAAAAAAATACCTTTTACAGGTTTTTTCAACTTCAACATAGGGGGCTTCTTCTTTTCGTGAGGGCACATTCCGCCCACTCCCTTCGGCGTTTTTTGGTTTTTATGGGCTTTTTCAACCTCTATTATACATGGGACGAAGCTTTTTGCAAACGGCATTTTGTGGAATTCCGCGCCTTGGGAAGGCAGTTGGAAACTTCCCATTCCGAATATAAGGTATTGCTTTAGCGGCTTCCCAAACCTTCAATGTAGAAAAAGGAATTGCATACGCAAAGCAATATGCTGAAACTCCAAACAAGTCTGTCTATGGATATTTTGACTCTGCCGATTGCGCCAATTTCACCTCACAAATATTGGAATCTGGTGATATTAAACAGCATCCTACCTGGAATGGGCACACCTATGATAAGCAATATGGCTGGTGGCACAGAGAAATTTTATTTCTACATGAGTATTCCCGAAGCTGGACTTTTGCTGACACATTTGTTAGATTTATGGGCCATAATGAAAATGTGTATAGCACTCTCAAAATGTTTTCAGGCAAAGTTGCAAAAGGTGATTTTATCGCCTTAGATGGTAACGATGATGGCGAATGGGACCATATGGGGTTTGTCGTACAAGTTGGGACTCCAAACAACTATAGTGGCAAATATTACACAGACTTTAAAGTAGCTCAGCACACAAGTGATTATCTGGAATGGGTTAGCAAAGAGCGCAATGGCTGGGATAAGGAAGATGATGGCAAAGTAAAATATGCAATCGTACGTCGTGGTTCCAAGGCTTAAATAGTTACTAGCAGTTTTTAGGTAGTCATGTTACAAATGTGATGCAAATTCCTGTTACCATAAGGCCGTCGCGAAAGGGTATGCTTCGCGGCGGCCCTTTTGGGAACTTGGAAAGGAGATTTGATTGCAATGAGCAAAAAAAGAAAAACAGCGTTGGCGATTGTCATGGGCCTTTTGTTCCTGCTGCAAATTTTGGATGCCGTTTTTATGTTTTCAAAATTAGATGCTGCCGGTTATGAGAGTATGAAGGAATATGTCTACCAGAGCAGGGTGCAGCCTCCCGTCATAGATATTTTTTACCATCGCCTCCAAAACCTATATACAATTCATCCTCTTCTTTCAAAGTGGTTTGATTTGTTTCTTTTCCTGCCGGGCCTTTTGGCATTTGCAAATTTCCTGTTTTCTTCCATTTCCTATTTTGCAGCCAAAAGGAAGCATATTTTGCCCTTTATGCTGGGAGAGGGTTTGTTTGCCGTTCTATCTGTTTTGGTTTTACTGTCGGTATACGTTCAAAATCCGTTGCTCTTTCCTTTTTTACTTTGGGTTCAAATTACCGGCGGAATAGGTTGGGCAGCCTGGGGAGGGTATTTTTTTCTCGTTGCATCTGGGTTTTTCTTCCTTTGGCGGGAATGGAAGCTGTGGGAAAAGGCGAGGAAGGCGACCCCATGAATTTTTCCCTGTTTGAATGATCCTTTGGCTACGATTTGTTTTGTCTTGCAAAAAATTTCCAAATATGCTAGAATTATTTTGTAAAATATTCTGCACCATATAAAAGAAGGGAGCCCTCTTGGAAAAGGCGGAGCAAACAGGAAAACGGCGGGAAGCCATTGGAAAGCTGCCCCAGCAGTGGGCCCAGAGGATCACCGGCGCGGAGTATTGGGACTTCCAGGAGGGGAAAAGCGGCCTTGTTTATAAAGACTGTATGTCCGCCGGCGTCAGGAATTTTGAGGGCGCAAAAAGATTGTATTCTTGAACAAGAAGGAGGAAACAAAAATGACAATGCTCAAATACAAAAGGAGAGGGTTAGTTTTTTTGTGCGCCCTACTTTTTCTATTTATCTTTTTTGTTGGTTATATCATCTTACATCCGAAGGCAATGGAAGCCGCGCCCCGCTCTACGAAAGATGGGGGAGATATGCCTGGAGTTGAAAAAATGGTATGTTTTGGCGATATAGTACCACTTCCGTTTTCCGAACTGGCAGAAACCTCTACCTTAGTGGCCTATGGTAAGGTAACCCGTATTTGTGACCCTGCTCTCGTAGAGTGGGTAAGCGAAGGCTCCTGCCATATCACAGATGTGGAGTTTTCTGTATCGGATATCCTGCGGGGAGAAAGTGAAAAGACCGTCACGGTTCGCACACTGGGAGGTCTTGTCAATGGTCTCTATGCGGAGTACACGGATGTGCCAGAGCTCATAGAAGGGCAAACCTACCTGTTGTTTTTATATCAACCCGGTATGGGTGGAGGAATGAATACCGAAGGAGACTATTACTACTTAAGAGGTCTTTCTCAGGGAGTATATCTTCCTCTTCCGAAAGAAGCCTCCTTAGCCCGCTCCCGAGAGGATCCTGTCCTGGTAAATTATGAGGCTTATCCCGCTTACGCTGCCAAATCCACTCCTTTGGCAGAAGAGCTGAGCCTATCTCTTAGCGACCTGGAAAAGCAAACAGACAGCTTGCCCCAAGAGGTATCCTTTTCTCTTTCCCAACTGCAGAACTGGTGCGGGGACTTGAATCAGCAATGTCCTGTGGACCCTGACTATTTTCGAAGAACCACGCTGGAAAACTACCGTTTCAACGTAGCGAACGATATGATGACCCAGGAGGAATGCGACCGGTATACTGCCCAGCTGGACCAATATGCCCGCATTGTGCCCCCGGAAGAGGTCGTAACCGTCACGCCCGATCCGGAAGTGGAACAGCAAAAGGAAGCTCTTAGAAAGATTGCGGAAGAGCTTCAATAAGCGAAGAGCTTTTTGCAATGTGCATATACCAGCTATGTGTATTTTTGTAAACGCTTCGTTGCAAATATGATGCAATTTCCTGTTACCATAGGGCCACCGCGAAAGGGAGCGCTTTACGGTGGCCCTTTTTGGAACTTGGAAAGGGGATCTGGTTGCAATGAGCAAAAAAAGAAAAATGGCGTTAGCTAGGAATGAAAAGCCCCCCATTCGCCAGATAGGATAAGCATACTGTCCAGCGAATGGGGGGTCAAAGCCGTCCCCGGCGTTTTGGAACTATTGCTTCAGCAGGTCGAGATATTTTTGGCGCTCCGCTTTTGGGATCTCCAAGATGGACATCGCCTTTTCCACAGGGATTCCCAGGTTCTTTACCAGATTTTTGATGCTTGCCAAGGTGTTTTCCGTTGCGCCCTCGGCACGACCCTCGGCACGCCCCTTGGCATGGCCCTCAGCACGGCCTTGTTCCAGGCCTCTGGCCATGCCCCTTTCCAACCCCTTTGCCAAAACGCCTTCACTCAGATTACACATGACAGACACCTCCTGATCTATTGCTCTCGTCATTTCTATGTCGTATTCGTCCTGCAAAATTTTTCGCTTCTCCGCCGCGCTGTTCTCGCTGCCCAGGAGAATATCCAGCATGCGGATCACCCCTTCATAGTGTTCTCCATTGGGGCCGCCCAGGCACAGCATGATGATGGACAGCAGATCATAATTCTTCATTTCTTCTTTGGCTTTTCCCACCAGCTGTTCCTCTGCCAGCCGGTACCGGGTAATGGTATTCTGCCATTCCTTGCGCGGGTTCATGCAGATCCAAATGGAATAGACTTTTTTGATTTTTTCGTAGTGAGATTTCGTGAATACCCTTCCATACTGAGAAGAGATCATGCGGCTCTGAGAGATGGTGGTTTCCTCGCCCACCGGCATCACTTCCTTGCCTTCATTCTACCATAGCTTTGGCAGGACGTCCGCTGTTTTTTAAATGGAAAAGAAGCAAAGCTGTGTTGTAGTTCTATAAAAATTCCTGCCAAAAGAGGGATTTTCTATTGACAAAATGGTAGATTTCATACATCATAATTATGAACGGGGCAGACAACCGGTACTGCCAATGTGAAAAATAAGCCTGTTTCGGACAAAAAATATCCATATAAAACCGGAAGGCT